>CALCEC010000082.1 GCA_937900095.1 uncultured Bacteroidales bacterium
TAGAGCAAAGGACTGAAAATCCTTGTGTCCCCGGTTCGATTCCTGGTGGCACCACCAAGAAAATCGCTAATAGCTGAATAATCAAGCTGTTAGCGATTTTTCTTTTTATCTTTTCAAGTGAAATGTCACCACATTTATTTTCGTGCCACCACGTCCGCATATGCTTGTCACCACACATAAAGGCACGATGTTACCACATTTTTCAAAATAAGGGAATCGAGTAGGAGGAAAACGAAATAGTTTTCTTCCTACTTTCGTTTTCTGACCTCTCACACCACCGTACGTGCCGTTCGGCATACGGCGGTTCCTATTTTGGGTTCCATTTGAAATACAAATCCGTCAAGCAAGGATAGCCAGCCACCTTTAGCGATATATTAGGGATTGCCCGTTTTAATATCACACTATCAGCTATCCGCCAATAGCCTTTGCGAGTGTTACCCCATTGGTAGGCTTGATACTTATCTATACCACACCTTATGAGGTTGGCTACCTTTGTCTTGCTTTTCTTCCACGACTTCCATATGCACATTCGGATTCTGCGACGCAACCATTCGTCTGTTTCTGTGCACAACCGTTTCATCTCAGTCAAGTAAAAGTACCCCACCCTCCTGCGCTATATCCGCATACCAGCAACGCCTCTGGTTGTCCTATGTAAGGTAATATTTTGCTTAATGCCCCTGAGTAGTTTGTGTATCCATGATGATGCAGAACCTTCTGTTCTCCCTCCAAAGAGGTGTAGGAGAAGTCGCCTGTACCGCAATGGAAATCACCACATCCGTGTGGGATGGCAAGAACAGACCAGTCTTTAAAGGGATTCCTTTCATCCTGTGAGCCTATGCCCCAAGTGGCTACGTAGTTCTGATACTTGACATTATCAGAATAGAACCCGCCTTCAGAAACAACTGATCTGCCACGGGCAGCAGTATATTCATCAACACTTACACCTCCACCGAAGAAATAGACCATGAATTTATTGGCAGAGCCCTTCTAAAAGAATGCCCGCCAGGGAGAACCGTCGGCAGACACTGCACCTTCGGGCGCCACCTCATACCATTTCCCGGTTTCGGGTTTCCCCTGAAGTTCTGGGAATTCCTGAAGGAAAGTCTTTTTTAGAACTATATACCCGCCAATGACCCAAACAACCAAGACAGCCAAAATAGCTAGAAATGTTTTCTTTAGTTTATTCATAGTCCTTTTCTTTTGATGTTCATCCATCGATCTTTATTCATCAATATCTCTGCATCGTCACCTACAAAAGCTCTACCGGCGGCACTTTCGCCTTTCAAAAAATAAGAGAACCATGCCGTCATGTAGGCGTCACCCTCTCCTCCCATTTCCTCATGGTCTTTGCTGGTGTGGCGTGCAGCTAGCACGGGGAAAGTTCCTGTTGTCTCATCGAAGTTCGCCTGAAAAGCCTCTTCAGGACTGATGATCTTTGAATCCCAGTCTCCTGTTCCTGCCAACATCAGCAGTGGAGCTGTAATCTTGGCAAAGTCTGTTGTTCCCCATTTGAAATTGATACCCAGTTGCTTCTGCGGGCAGCTGCACAGATAAACGGCCTTGTATAGGTGACTGTTAGGGTATGCTGTTGCCGCCATAACCGCGCCGTAGGCTCCTTGAGAATAGCCGGCAATAGCAATCTTTGTCGTATCAATCTTGCCAAAGAACTGATTATCAGGTCGTGCAACCAAGCCAAGGAATTCATCTAACGTCTGTGAAATAGATAAACCAGAACCTGTCTGTTTATCCATATTCCCAATAACTACATATCCCCAAGAAGCCAAATGTTCCATAGCTCCCATCAGGTCATAAGCAGTCGTGTTCGATGCATTACCGATGTTAACAAGAGGAAACGCATGGTCGGACTGAAGCATGGACTGAGGATAGACTGCAATGATCTTTCCTATTGTCGGATTATCGCAGTCGAATTCAGCCTTAGCGACCTGTTCACTGCCCTTTCCCTTATATTTGCTTTCAATGGGCATTTTCGTGTTTATTTCTCCTTTATAAAATCCGCCTTTATTCGTATTCTGGCAGTTGACACTGCTAACTGATAAAGTCAGAAAAAGCATATAGAGAAATATCTTCTTTGACAATTTTATCATTTATTTAGTTGTTTAAAACGTTATTGACAGCATATTTTGTTGGCTTGTCCAGCGGCCCCTGGAATAAGGATGACGTTTGACGGGTCGGAACCTGTCGGTTGTGGAACTCCGAAGTAGTTTGTACCTTCAATGCAACCTATTAACAAATCAGCCTTCTCCTGAAGGGTCATCTGTTTGAGGACTGCATCAATATTCTTCTCTGTTAGTGTGATTTGTGCAGATGCTTTTTGAACAAGAATAACTGCTACTATAAGTAATAACTTTTTTATCATATTCTGTTCTTTATTTAAACAAGTTAGGAACAAATTTCCTTAGACAGCGGCGCCACGTCAAAAACTCATGAGCTGTACCAGGAGATTCATACGTGTCAAACTTTATGCCGCTTCCCTCCAAAGCTTTGATGTCGGATGGTCCAAAATCTCCTGCTCCACCATAACCAATGAAGAAATAATGAATCTTTCTGTTAAACTCATCTGGGCGAGACAAGATTCCACCAAAATCTTCTTTCAGATTCTGTAATAGTAGTGCCCCGCTAAAGTCACCAATATATGAAAACTTGTCTATATTGTTTGTTACAATCTCCATGGTCTGGCGTCCGCCCCAAGAAAGTCCTGCCATGGCTCTATGGTCGCGGTCTGTCTTAGTGCGGAAAGTCTTATCAATCATTGGTATCAAGTCCTGAATCATTACTTCATAAAAAGTCTTGCCGTAGTCAGCAAAACCAGCAAAGGGGTTGGGATCTCCCGGTTTGGACGCAGGACGGTTGATGTCTCCGCTTTCCATCACTACAATCATAGGCACGCATTCCTTAGCACCAATCAGATTGTCCATTATATTATGCATTAAACCAGCACGCGTCCAACTTGTTTCATCTTCACTCATGCCGTGTTGCAAATAGAGAACAGGATAACGCTTCTTGCCATTCGTTTCATACTCTGCCGGAGTGTAGACCAAAGCCCTTCTCCACTCTTTAGTTGATTCTGCATAATATTGTACACTGCGAACTTGTCCCTTAGCAATGCCGCGCTGTGGACGATAGTAATTGCCCTCTTCACCCTCTTCTATTTCAATGCCACTAACCGGGTGATTCGTAAAATATGTATAAGTAGATGGATCAGGAACTGAGGCACCGTCAATTACCAGGGAATAGTAATGGAAGCCAACTGGAAGTGGGGTGGTTTTGCCTGTCCAAACACCGAGAGAGTCTTTTTGCAGATCCAAAGGCTGGATGCCAGCCACTGCTACCTGCACCTTGTGCGCATCAGGAGCTGTCACTTTGAAATATGCGCAATTTTGGTCGTCATAACGCGGAAAATCACTTTCAGGAACGCAGGTTGAAGACCGCTTAGTGTTTTCGGGTAGAACATTAGTCTGAGCAAGAAGAAAGTAAGGTTGGGCTAATGCAAGTAAGATGAAAAGTTTCTTCATATTATCACAAAATTTTGAGTTGCTTTTAAATTCGAGTGCAAAAGTACACATTTCTATATTATCCAATTCGATTTTTTATTCATCAAAGTGGACTATTTGTTCAAATCTTATTTTTTATACCCTAAAATCCGCAACTAATAGTCATGCGGACTAATTTTACCGTCTCATCCTCCATCTGAGGAATCTCTATAACGGCTTTTTCCGTTCCTTTTTTTACTCTCCATCGGGTATAATTTTGCTATTCATGCTTTGTTTTACACCCGATGGGGTATAATTACGACTTATTCGCGTCAAAACATGACGCGAATAAGCAGTATAATCGCTTCATTTTTTATTCGCGCCACTCTCAATACGATGTGCCAATTCATACATGGTTTGATGCAATATCTCTTTTCGTGCATCGTCCATTGTTTTAAAGACATCAAGTTCTCTTCTGTCTTTGTCAATAATTATATAGGGGCAGAATTCGTTTTTTTCTACATCAATGTATGCAAATCCAGAACTTATGTTGTACTTGTTCGCAACCGACTCGTATGCTTCATACAAAGAATAACCATATTGTTCTCTTTTTTCTTTAATGGCTTTTGTTATTGGCTCACAAACTGGGCAATTCAGCATTTCAATCACTTCTTTGTCGGGAAGAACATTGACATTACGCCTTCTTTGTTGTATTTTATACCCTAAACAAATATTAAAACCATTTCCTGACATTATTATATCTACATCATTATCATCTTTGCAAAATCTCTTCACATACTGACGTAATAATGTCTTATCTTCATAACAAGCATCGGTCTTTATTATTTGCAGATTGTTCATGCTGTATAATGCAGATAAACTCCAATCGGTCATTTCTTGCAATGCGCGTTTAATCTGCAACTCCGACTTTTCATCTTTGGTAAATATTGTTATCGTCTTCTTTTTTGCACCAGGCTGTGATTGTTGAACAAAAAATGATTTAAAATATTGGCTGTCATTGACTCCTAAAGAATGTCCAAAAATTGTAATATCATCCGCTTCTAGCAAATCTGTTCCCAAACCGGGTGGGTTAAAGTTCGGATCAAATGATTTTTGAATAAAATCATAATCTGGTGATATTCTGTGGTCCTTAGTACCAATGATTATATTTCCATCTTTAATAGAGCCGTGCACAAAGTTTGTCATATCATTAAATACATCAACTGTATTGCTATCCTCTACGCTATGCAATAGCATATAGTTGAAATTGTAAACAACATATTCTTCTATTTTGTCATAATCAGAGACAAATGCCCTTATGATTGTTGAAGCCGCCGAACTTTCTTTGATATTACTATGCTGTATGCTTTCCAAATATTCGATCAAACCTTGTTTGATCTTCTGGATAGCTCTATTATCTCGTTCAACTGGCGATAACAAAGCATCGGGGTGTACAAGTATATATCCATTAGAAGATATGTTTAGGACTTTGTCTTCTAACAATCTATTCGTAGAAGCAAAATTATCTCGAATTATAGGGTCTGTTTTATAAGTTGGAATATTATTAATTCGTTTAATGATTTTTCTTTCATTTTCATTATACAAATCGTAATAGTCGCCTGCTGCTTTGATTTTTTCGTAATAATTAAGAATCTCATTTTCCAAATCGTACCACTTAACCGACTCTAAATTATCCACCCATTTTTCATTAAGATGTTTAACTATTGGAGCCGGATAGTCTTTAGGACAAAATTTTGATTCGTAAAAGCTTTTGTAAGAGGTCGCGCGCCCTAAATCAAGGTCGAAACCATTGCCTAATATAAGTATCTTTTTTGTGTTTGTTGCCATAGTAATGCTTTTATCAATGACACCGCAAAAACTTTGCCAATGTAAAGATTGCCAGCAAGTTTGCAATAATTGCTTTTAAATATGATTGTTTGGCAGATGGTGTGACAAATTAGGGATGGTAGCCGTAGACTTGTCGTATGTGCGTTTATTTTGAATATTGCCTATAGTGTTTTATAAAAGTTTATCTAAAAACTTGATTTTTTGTTATCAATGATATAACTTTGTATTATCATTGATAATTTATAAGTATGCAAGTATCAAAAATCAAGCGAGTTAAGAGCTATATTGAAACGCTACGAGGTTTTGATGTTGGAGATACCAAATATTACGAACTTGTAGATACAGACTATACGGGTTTTCATAACGCCCGCAAGCGATTGCAAGACAAAAAAGTCGGTCAATTCTCATTCAAACAATACGAGGAGAATGGCAAAAAGTATTTTATGATAACAAGAAACGAATAAGGATATGGCTATTACTACCCTCACAGAAGATCAAGTCAGAGATAAAGCTCGTCAAATTCTTTCACTAGAAAATACCGAAACTGCACAATCAGGGGTTGGACAATTAACCTCGTTTAAGAAACTCGGATTTGTTGGCAAAGGCGCGAATAATCGCCCTGATGGATGGTATTTGCCTCATCAAACAATATTCCCAGCCATAATATTGGAGGTTAAAAATGAAGAAACCGAGTTAAAAACTCCACAAATCGAGGAGTTGCTGAAGAACTGTCGTATAGCTCACACTAAATATAAAGATGTTATTGGTATACTATATAATGGTATAGATATCCAAGTGTTTAAGAACGAAGAATTAGTCGAGGGGGAAACAAGCCTTCTCAACAAAGAACATTATCTTGGTTTATTTGAAAAGAATACGATAGATAAGCAGAAAATATATTCTTTAACCAAGAAGATTAACGATTCACTTCATTTTGGATTTGGAATTAAGAATCTAAATCATAGAATGATTTTCACAGCTTGTGCATTAGTTGCAAAACGATATGGTGCGACTTTGGTTAAAGGTATGGACTATCCGACATTTCAGACTGCAATACATTCAACTTTATCCAAGTCGCTAGAAAAGGATAAAAAGCAAAATGTAAAATTGGATATTCTATTAGAGGTGTATGCGACTATCAAGATGAATATTAATAATAATCAGGAAGATATTGATAATTTCATTACTTGGATTACTGAAATTTCGGACAATATCAACTCTGATTTTTGGCAAGGTGAAGATGTGATGGCGATTTTCTTTAATGAGTTTAATCGTTACAAGGGAAAGTCTGAACAAGGACAAGTATTTACGCCCGATCATATAACATCGTTGATGTATCGTATAACAGAAACCAATAAAGATGATATAGTGCTTGATGCAGCGTGTGGCTCAGGTGCTTTTCTAGTAAAAGCAATGTGTAATATGATTAAAGAAGCAGGTGGAAATCGCACTGTTAAGGCGAAAGATATAAAACAAACCCAATTATATGGTATTGAGTTTGATAGAGAAATATATGCACTTGCTTGTGCAAACATGCTTATTCATAAAGACGGAAAGTCTAATTTGGAACAATTAGATAGTCGTACAGCTGATGCAGGAAAATGGATTAAATCGAAGAACATTACAAAAGTTCTAATGAATCCACCTTTCGAAAAGAAGTATGGCTGTCTTGACATTGTGTCAAATGTGCTGGACAATGTTAAGAAAAAGAGTATTTGCGCATTTATAATGCCCGATAAAAAACTGGAAAAGGACAGTAAATACAAGGTTAAAAAGATCTTAAAAAACAATACACTCCTCAAAATTATCAAATTGCCAGAAAAGGTCTTTAGCGAGGGGGTTACGACATCTATTTTCTTATTTTTATCCGGAGAACCCCATAACAACAAAGAGATCTTTGCCTGTTATATAGAAGATGACGGACTTGAAACAGTTAAAAATCAAGGTCGTCAAGACACAAAAGACCGCTGGCAAGAGATAGAGGATAAATGGGTAGAAATCATTAAAAAACAATCTGGTAGTGACACTATTCAATGGATTAAACCAAATGAACATTTAAGCTATCAGATGCCTAAGCCTGAATTTGAAATTAGCGAAGAAGATTTTGCAAAAACCGTATTGGACTATTTACTGTTTGAACAGGGGATAGATTCTAAGCAATTTGCAGAAAACATCACTCGCAAGGTGTTGTATTCATCAACAATCTCGCAAACAGAAGAATATATAAATATCAATATAAACTACTAGATATGAGTAAAATGAATACACCCCAATGGGGTGAATATACTGTTGGTGACTTGTTTGAAATAATAAGTGGCAAGGGTATTACCAAAAATGAAATTTATTCACATCCTGGAAGCCTTCCTGCTATACAAAGCGGAGAGGATAATTATGGCTGTATTGGTTATATAGACCAAGATTATTGCATTGAGAAAAAATACTCTATTTCTAAAGGTGCTTGTCTGACTGTGGCTCGTAGCGGCTCTTCTGGGTATGTAGGATACCAATCTAAACAATGTGTTGTTGGGGATTCAGCAAAAATATTAGAACCTAAGTTTAAAGCCTCCAAAGCAAGATTACTATTCCTAAGGGCAATATTAAATCAATTAAAATCCAAGTTTGCTTATACTGACAAAGTTACCAATGAAAATTATGCAGAAAGCATTATTAGGATACCTGTCACCGAAAATGGTGAACCAGACTGGGAATTTATGGAGGAGTATACAGCGAAGAAAATATCTACATATACATCTAATATACAGATATTTGCAACAATTGCCCGTTCCGAAAAAATAGAGAAGATTAATGTGGACAAATGGGGAAAATTTGTTATTGGCGAGCTGTTCCCAAAAATTATTAAACCAGATGTCATTCATGCAAAATCAGTGTCAGAGAATGATGGAGGACTTGCGTATGTTGTAAGAAGTAAATTCAATAACGGTATAAAATGTAAAGTTTCTCCGAAGCCATGCTATAAACCTAGTCCTGCTGGTACAATAAGTTTTGGAGCAGAGAATGCAACATTTTTTTATCAACCTCAAGAATATATTTCTGGAAGAGATATTTATTATATTGATACAAGACATTTATCAAAAGAGGTTTGTTTGTTTTTGACAACATGTCTCCAAACAATCGCAAAACAATATTCTTATAACAACGGCTTGTTCCCAGATTTGTTAAAGAAAGAAACTATTTGGTTACCTATAACTGCTGAAGGAAAACCAGATTGGAACTATATGGAGAATACCATTAGAAACTTAATGCACAACTCTGAGCAATATATTAAGGCTATTAACTATGCCTAAGAAATTTAATTTATGACCAAAATATCCATTCGATTTTATAATGACCGTGAGGTGCGAGCTGTTTGGGATGAGGAGAAGTCCAAATGGTGGTTTTCTGTGCTCGATATCGTTGGGGTATTGAACGACCGAGACGACTACCAGAAAAATCGCAACTACTGGAAATATCTCAAAACAAAGCTCAAAGGCGAGAATAGTGAAGTGGTTAGTGGCACTAACCAGTTGAAATTGCTTGCGCCTGATGGCAAGCGACGACTCGCAGATGTTCTCGACTACGATGGCGTTCTGCTCCTCGCAAAGAGTTTTCCAAACGCCCGTGCGATGCGTTTTGTCGAGTGGTTTACTAATAGCGACGAGACTATTGACGGTAAGAGCAAGTCGAAGGCATACGCCCTCTTCGAGAGTAGTCTAATCGACAATATCGAGGTCGGTACTGTCAAAGGTTTGCAGCAGATTCACGCCTACTTGTTTGGTGGTTTGTACGATTTTGCCGGTCAGATTCGTACGGTGAATATCGCCAAGGGTGGCTTCCAGTTTGCAATGGCGCAATTCCTTTCGCAGACACTCGCAACCATCGAGCAGATGCCCGAAACGAATTTCGAGGAGATTGCCGACAAATATGTCGAGTTGAACATCGCCCACCCGTTCCGTGAGGGCAATGGCCGTGCGACCCGTATTTGGCTCGATCTGATTCTCAAAAAACAGTTGCAGAAATGCGTTGATTGGAGTAAGATTGACAAAAACGACTACTTGAATGCAATGCAAAAGAGCGTCGCCGACTCGTCGGATATTAAGCGACTTTTGCAGTCTGCTTTGACCGACAAAATCAACGACCGTGAAACCTTTATGAAGGGTATAGACTACTCATATTACTATGAGCAGGAGGAGTAATAATTTACTCAACATATCATATAATATGCAAAAACCGCACTTTTTCTATATTATATGATAGGTTATGGCCTAAGAAATATTCTTTCAAAAAGGACATTATCTATATAGGCAAAAATGAAGAAGTAGGGATTCCGAACTGAGGTGGAGCAACATCTTCTGTCTTTGTAAAAAGTGACGTCCTGGCCGTGATGGTTCTTGGCTGATTGCTTGCAATTTTTTTTACTTTTTTATTACTTTGCGCTTCACTAATGCCATTACTGATGAAAACACTAAGAACCTTATTTGCTGTCATTGCCATACTATTCTGCTCGTTGCCTTCAAACGCTGTGCTCAAAGGCAACAATATAAACGAAACTGTTATAATGCTCGGCTCCGAACTGGAGGTGTTCTCAAAATATGTGAATACAACAACTTCGGATTTTGTCAAGGCGCGGAGTGAATATTACCATATCATGTCGGAATTCCGTAAGGAGCTGGCATCGGCAAAACTGAGCCTGTACTCTCAACAGGAGCAGTATATCTTTGGTAATGCGTATGCGTCGGAAGTGGCTAAGGACTTGTGCAATGACTTCTACAACAGTGAGCTGCCTATTGGATTGTGGAATACAACATACGCGCACGCGATATCGCGTTGCAACCAACTGCGTAGGACGTTGACACAGATTTCTCCTGACTTGCTCAACGATAAGGCCAAAACAAGCCGTCTGAAAGGACTTGCGCACCTGGGCTATGTGCTCGGGAACCTGCAGGGCTGGCAGGATTCAATACGTTGCGACATTGAGCGCTACAACCTGCTGAAAGCCGAGGTGGATGAACTGCAGGCAAGTATTGAAAAAAACTACAATTTCATTCTGAATGCATTGCTGCTATCACCTGACAAGCAGCCTACCCACAAGGTGTTCGGTCCTGAATTTGCAACCCATTGGAGGGCCTGCATGAATACTCTTACCGAGATGCTCACGTCGTCGGACTATTATGGTTGGGAGTTTCAGGACAAATGGAGTGCCGAGGGGCTGTTCATCATCATTTCGGGTATCATTGCATTTGCTGTGGGGCTTTTGCTGAGTGTGTTTGTCATATATAAGAAACTCGCCGGTAGGTGGGAACTCGTCGAGAAGCATCCTGTCATCTTCAATATCTTCTGTGGCTGGAATGCGATGGCCATCACATTCTTCATAATAAGAACAACCCTCACCACCAACCCGTTCTTTGCATCGGCACTGAATCTGGGAATAGAGGTGTGCCTCATATATATACTTATCAATTGCAGTGTGCTGCTGAGGGTCAAGAATCACCAGCTCATCCCGACGCTTTTGTCATATACCCCCACGGTGGTTCTGTCGTTGTGCGTTATTTTATACCGCATACTGCTGGTGGACATAAATGTCATCCGCATCACATATCCGGCAGTACTGCTGCTGTTGATTGTTTCTCAGATTGCTGTCATTGCACAGTTGCGCAAAAGAATTCTGCCACTCGACTGCTATGTGAGCTATGCTGCCACCGCTGTGCTCTCACTCTGTTTCGCAATGAACTTCTTTGGTTACTACTATATGTCCATTCACATAGCCTTGGGTTGGTCGCTGTTCATCATCGGTCATCTGGTGCTCTCATGTTTCTACAATTATCTGGGCCGTTGTGAGCGCAGATGGCTGCTCAAGGACAAGGAGGCATACAAAAAGTCATGGCGACCGTTTACTTTCCGTTTCCTGCTTAAGCCTATGGCTTTTATCTTGGTGTTGATGGCCTGTACAACACAGTGCGCACATATATTCAACATAAACGAGTGGCTCAACGAGATATATAATTATAATTTCATAGACTATCCGGGCATTGTATGCCTGTCGGCTAGCAAGGTGCTTAATATTACAATATCTGCCGTGCTTGTCAATTATGTCCTGATGCTCTTCAAATATATACTCGGAGTCCAATACAAGGAGAGAGCCAATGTGGGAGCGATGAACTTGGGGAAGAATGTGTTTATAATAGTTGTATGGGGTGTGTTTATTGTTGTTGCCCTGGCATATGTTGAGGTCAATTCAATTGGTATTATTGCCACTCTGGGAGGACTTGCTGTGGGAGTCGGTGTGGCTCTGCGTGACACATTCGACTGCCTGCTGTGCGGCATAATACTTATGATGGGCCGTATAAAGATTGGCGATGTCGTGGAGGTTGGCAACGACATACGTGGCAAGGTCATTGACATACAGTACCGCACCACGCTCATAGAGACAGATGATGGCGCGATTATATCGGTTTTCAACACCCAGTTCTTCGGCAAGGAGTTCAGGAATGTGAGCTATTCGGGCAAATACCAGCGCTTGCATCTGGCATTTAAAGTGCAAAAAGAGATTGACTCGCCCAAAGTGAGGAAGATGCTGGCGCAGGCTCTCATTGACAACGTGCCTGAACTTGCAAAAACGCCTGCCCCCAAGATTCTTTTCAATGCGAGCAACCGTTTCCACGTTGATATGATTGCCCAGGTGTGGGTGCCGGTGATGGACTATTACGAGGCGATATCCAATGTGAAGGAGACTCTTTTCAATACCCTCAAGGAGAATGGCCTCTCTAATATGAGCGTTGATTCGCGTGTGAGACTCATCAAGAATATTGTGGAGTCTCAAGAAAATGACAAACCGCAGAAAACGGAGGGTAGGGAAGTGTAATGCAATCTTGCTTTGCAGCAGCTCTGCGGGCCCGTGCTGTCCCGATGTCGTGTCATATTCAAAAATGTCTGAGGCTTTGATAGCGATAATTAATTATCACACACTTCCAATGCTGAACGATTAAAGGCTAATCGATAATTGCAAACAACGTTGGTTGATAGACATTCAAGTGGACTTGAACTCAATATGCTTGCCATTGTTGGGCAACAGTTCCTGTCTCCTTATCTGAATATGATCCCATGTCTGTGATGCAATGTGTTGTGCTTGTTGGAACCCATTGTTCTTTCGCCGTGCTTAGACGAAAATGCGTTAAATATCGGCAAAAATTGTTAAGCGGTGAACCAATCGGCATCTTCAGGTGTTATTATTGTATGCAACGGAAAACACCAAACATTGAAATGGAAACGAAAAACATCAACGAGAAGCTGTTGTCAATGGAACCTGAACTGTTTTTGTATGCCAGGCTGTTGACAAAAGATAACTGCTGTGCAAGGAGACTTTTGCAAGCTGCGATATTGAGAATCCTTCTGTTCCACAATTATTTCTTAAGTGATGACAAATTGCTTTGTGTGGCAAAAGGTGTCATGTATAATTTGTTCCTTAACGGCTTTGATGTGGAGCAGGATACTATTTCAACAGGCTATTGTAACCTGTTCTGCCCGGGAATGATGTATATGCCGGGACGTAATGATGTGGTCGATAATTACAAGGGCGTCTATCTTGTACCATACGTGTGATTGGGAATACGGGGTTTAGGCATTGTCAATCGTTATATTTGCATCTCATGATACATGGCATGCTTTGCTGTTGCTGTATGGTTTTGTGGTTTTCTGTTATAATAATGAAAAATAATTGAATGTGATGAACAAAATGTTCCATTGGACTGTTTATCAATAAGGCAGAAAAACGACAAGACATTGGAAACGGCATCTATTGAGAGTCTGCTGCTGTGCTCCTACAACCGTTTATGGCGGTATGCATACTCTCTTACACACAACAGCGACAGGGCAGACGACCTTATGCAGGATACGGCATTGCGTATTCTTATTGCAGGAGACAAGTTCAAGCGTGGCACCGATTTTGAGAATTGGGCCCGTGTGGTAATGCGTAATTCGTTCATCAATGGTCTGAACCATGACAAGAGGCTTCTTGCCATGGAGGAGACAGATTTGATTGATACGTTGGGCAACGGTAGCGTTTATTCGCATACTTTTGATACTGTCGGCAGTTGCCGTGATATATACAATGCGGTAGAGAGCCTTCCTCTTGGCAGGAGGGAGACTATGATGATGTTTATGCACGGGCACAAGTATACGGAGATCGCTTTTGTGACGAATGTGCCTTTGGGTACGGTGAAAAGCCGTATAAACAGCTCCAGAATACTCCTTAAGGATGTGCTCAAGGATTATCTGCAATAGCGGTGGTCATGGCAGCTCATGTAGCCTTGATATCAGCCTCGGGCAAGCTCCAGATTGAGTTCTTGCCTGAGCTTTTCGATAAGCGGGTTCTTCTCCTTCAGAATTTCATACTGCTTTGGCTTGTCACTGACGTGTCTCTCTACGACAATCTTGTTGACAACAACTTTCATCTTTGGCATAATGCCGTTCAGGTGGCTGCTCATCCCATTGCATATGCGTTTTGCTTCTGTCTCAAAAAGCCCAGCTGCCAGTTGGTTGTCTACAGCTATGGTGAAGGTGTTCTCTTCAAAGGATTGAGGTCTTATAATCTTCATCCTGTCTGCAAGCGCTCTCTCATTCTCGGGCAGTTGCAGGGCAAAGGAAGTCCATGCCTGCTGAATCATCTCGTATGTGACTTCTTTCGGCTTCTCAACTACTACTGGTGTCGGGGTACTGTTGCTCTGCTCCGTAGATTGTGGGGGCTGCTCGGTCTGTGTGGATTGCCCGTTTGTTTGCATCCTGCCGGTATAAAGTGCATGTGAGCCGCCGAACAGGCCTCCTCGCTTCACCTGCATTCCTGCAGGGCGTCCGCTTACGGGTGTATTTGTACCGGGTGCTGTCTGCTGAGCCGTTGGTGCAGTTTCTTGGGGATGTCGTTGCGGTTGCAGGTCAGGTTGTGCTGTCTGCTGCGCCGGTGTCATATGTGGCTGTTGTACTGTTGCGCCCTGTTTGACGGGTGCCGGTTTGTCCTGGGCGTTGTCCTGCAGCTTGTTGAAGATTGGTTTTAATGTCTTGGGGCTACGCCCCCCGCTCTCGTCGCCTTCCTCGGTGAGCTGGGACATCTCAATTATTGTAAGTTCTACAAGCAGACGCTTGTTGCGGCTTGCCCTGTAGTTCATGCTGCAGTTGTTGCACAGCCTTATGGCGCTGAAAATCATCCTGGGCTTGCAGCGTGATGCTTGTTCTGCATATCGGGCACGGAGTTCCTCGCTTCCCTCGAACAGCGGTGCTGTTGCCGTGTCGCTGTTTATGAGCAGGTCTCTGAAGTGTGCTGCCGCCCCTTCTATGAATATGTTGCCTTCAAAACCCTTGGCAAGTACTTCGTTGAAAAGTAACAGGGCCTGTGGAACTTTCTTGTCCAGGATGAAATCGGTAAGCCTGAAGTAGTATTCATAGTCAAGCACGTTAAGGCTTGATATCACTTTGGAATATGTGAGTTCCCCTTGTGTGAAACTCGCCATCTGGTCGAACAGAGAGAGTGCGTCGCGCATGCAACCGTCCGATTTCTGCGCGATGATGCGCAGTGCCTCGTGCTCTGCCGTAATGCCTTCTTTGGCGGCAATACCCTGTAGGTGCGCTATTATGTCGGCCGACTCGATGCGGCTGAAATCATATATCTGGCAACGTGACAGGATGGTCGGCAGGATCTTGTGCTTCTCGGTTGTGGCGAGAATGAATATCGCGTGGGCCGGTGGCTCCTCAAGGGTCTTGAGGAATGCGTTGAATGCAGCCTGCGACAACATGTGTACCTCGTCAATGATGTATACCTTGTATTTGCCGATCTGGGGTGGAATGCGCACTTGCTCATTGAGTGAACGTATGTCTTCGACAGAGTTGTTGCTGGCTGCGTCAAGCTCATATATTGAGTATGAACGCTGCTGGTTGAACGAGAGGCATGACTCGCACTCGTTGCATGGCTCACCGTTGCTTGTAGGGTGCAGGCAGTTGATTGTCTTTGCAAAGATTCTTGCGCAGGTGGTCTTTCCCACTCCTCGCGGGCCGCAGAACAGGTAGGCGTGAGCCAGCTTGCCACTGCGGATGGCATTCTTGAGCGTTGTTGTCAGTGACTTCTGGGCAACTACCGACTCAAACGTGTCGGGGCGGTACTTTCTTGCCGAAACTATATAATTCTCCATAATTCCAAAATATAAAACTGTGCTGTTGCCGCATGGGTGTGTGCGTTTGTCATAATCCGTCATGCACCCCTTATGGCTTTCGCAAAGATAATGCAAAGGCTCGTCCGAACAAAATCAGCGGCTCTGTTTCTCAAACCTTTTACATCCCTTTTTTCAACATATTCATTCAATCCCGTTCATTTACTCCCATTTTTTTGTAACTTTGTACCATTAGTAAGTCTGTATAACCTGTAGCAACTTAAAAATGTATATATTCTCAAAATTCACTCCTCTGGTCAAATGGATCGGGAATCACAAATATATGTTTGTGACAATAATCTTCCTGCTTATTGTAATCATTATTGATGACAATAGCATGATAATGCATTTTAAGAACCGTAGCAAGATAAATGAACTGGAGAATGAGATTGCGGCCATGATGCGCGACTCGGTGGAGGCAGAGCGCAGGAATGCTCAGATAGGTCCCGATGGAGCTACTGCGGACATCGAGAGAATATGTCGTGAGAAATATGATATGCACACCCCGGACGAGGATGTCTTTATAATTGAAGATTGATGAAAACGGTACAATATCTATATTATTTCGGGGCTCTGGCACTTCTTGCAGGTGCTGTCCTGCGTCTGTTCCTTCCCGAGTATTACTCTTACATATATCTATCGGGAGCGGTTCTCTTTGCTGTGACCCAGTTCCTGCTGCGTCCACGTCACAAGCATTTTATGGTGCGCCGTCTGGTGACGCAGCAGCAGATAGGTGCATTGCTGCTGGTGGTGGCCGGAGTGATGATGTTCCTGCTGCATAATAACGAGTGGGTTGCAGTGATGTTCTGCGGAGCGCTCATGGAGCTTTACACGGCGTTCCGTATACCTGCCGAAATGGAGAAGCATAAGTGACATAAGAAGGATGCCTGCAGGCATCCTTCTTATGTCACATGATTAATCATCTTAGCCTTATCACATCCCCGACCTTGAGCTTTGTATAGCTTTTGTACTGCGGGTTCAAATCGTAAAGGTCCATCAGTCTTATTCCGTACTCCTGGGCAATGCTGTAGAGGCTCTCGCTCCCTCCTGTCGTGTGGAATTCAGTCCCTTTTGCAGCTTTGCTCCTTTTCTTCTTCAGGTAGAGCCTCTCGCCTGGAACCGGGTTACGTTTGTCTATGATGTCGTTGTATTTGCGGAGCTTGCGTGCCGGGACTCCTGTCCGTCTGGCCACATCCTTCATTGTCTCACCTTCGTTGGCAACGGTATATGGTACTCCGTTGATTCTTGACGATGTGTCCGCGATGTTGTTCCTTCTTTTTAAGTACCCTTTGCTGTCATACTGTTGCAGGTTGTATCTCTCTATGAGGCTGATTAGCTTCTGCGGGTATTGTCTGTCCTCGGCGTATCCGGCTTTCCTGAGCCCTTTTGCCCATCCTTTATAGTCGGTCCTCTTCAAACGGAACAGCCCGGCATATCTCTCCTTGCCTACAAGGAACTTTGAATGGTCCTCATATGAATCACGTACCTCCTTGTACTTCCTGAACTTGCATAACCTGCCGTTGTCCATTGATGATACGCTCTTTCCTTTCCAGCTTTTGTCGGCTTTTATGCCGAAGTGATTGTTCGACTTGCGTGCGAGTTCGCTCTTGCCGGCTCCGCTCTCAAGCAATCCCTGGGCAAGGGTGATGCTTGCCGGGATTCCGTATCTCTCCATCTGCTCCACAGCTAAAGGATAATATGTAAGTACATAGTGCTCGTAGTCGTCCCTTGCATTCGAGATGTTGCTGTTTGTGTAAGATGTTTTATTCCTCGTAGTGCCGCAACCCGAAATGACGAGTGCTGCTATGATGGCAATTATCAGATGTGGCTTCATTGTTCAAGAATGTTATATGGTTACAAAATAAGTGAATAAATTGTTTTTGAGCAAGTATTTGTATATCTTCGCGTGAGAAAAAACCAAACAGATTCTAAAAATACACAATTATGAAGGAGATGATTTTGCAGACAAGGATCAATGTGTGTTCCTATGATGAACTGTCGGGTGCAGACAAGGCTGTTGTTGATGCAGCCCGTGCCGCAACAGCCAACAGCTATGCTGTATATTCCAACTTTTCTGTGGGTGCTGCAGTACGTCTGGGCAACGGAACGGTGGTGAGCGGTAGCAATCAGGAGAATGCAGCCTACCCGTCGGGGTTATGTGCCGAGCGAACCACGCTTTTCTGGGCCAACTCACAATATCCCAATGAGCCGGTCGAGGTGCTCGCGATAGCGGCAAAGAGTACCCAGGGTGAGCTTGAGTTTCCCATAACACCGTGCGGTGCCTGCCGTCAGGTGATGCTGGAGACCGAGAAACGGTTCGGCAACAAGATGAAGATAATACTCTATGGCACCAGGCAATGTTATGTCATCGATGATGGCGTGAGGGCTTTGATGCCGCTCTCTTTTGATTCCGATTCTCTGGAGTAAGAAATATTTATGAAAAAGATAATGTTCGTGTGCCACGGGAACATCTGCCGTTCCCCGATGGCGGAATTTATAATGAAAGAGCTTGCGCGCAAGGCAGGCGTGGCCGATTGCCTGTATATAGACTCTTCGGCTACAAGCAACGAGGAAACAGGAAATGGCATATATCCTCCGGCGGAGTATACTCTTTCGATGCACGGTGTC
Source organism: uncultured Bacteroidales bacterium (assembly GCA_937900095.1). GTDB lineage: Bacteria > Bacteroidota > Bacteroidia > Bacteroidales > Bacteroidaceae > HGM04593. The sequence continues at coordinate 18,158 of CALCEC010000082.1, forward strand.
CCTTGTGAGGGGCATCGCGCCCATCGTTTCACGGTGGAGGAGTATAACAGTTTCGATATGGTTGTTGTAATGGAGGACTACAATGTGCGTAACCTGATGCGCATAATCGGTTGTGACTGCGATGCTAAGGTGTGGAAATTGCTTGACTTTGTTGCTGATGAACCGCAACGTTGCGCCGGAGCGGATATCTCCGACCCTTGGTATCACGGTAACTTCGACAAGACCTACAAGGAGATATATTCGGGTTGTAAAGCATTGCTGGAATATCTTGACATATGACAGGAACACCTCCCAAAGATGACAGGGTAATAATGGGCATTGACCCTGGAACCAATATCATGGGTTATGCCTTCATTGGCGTGAACGGGAACCGTGCGCGTCTCATTGCCATGGGTGTCATTGACCTGCGCAAGTGCAAGGATATGTACATGAAGCTTGGAGAGATCTTCAACCGTGTGCAGGGGCTTATAAACTCTTTCTTGCCCGATGAACTTGCTATTGAAGCCCCGTTTTTCGGTAAGAATGTGCAGAGTATGCTCAAACTGGGCCGTGCGCAGGGTGTTGCGATAGCGGCAGCCATAAGCCGCCAGGTACCGATACATGAGTATGCTCCAATGAAGATAAAGATGGCTATTACGGGTAACGGTTCTGCTGCTAAGGAGCAGGTTGCCGATATGTTGCGCCGTATGCTCAATATCTCGTCCGAGGAGATGCCGCAATTTATGGATGCCACAGATGCTCTGGGTGCTGCATTCTGTCATTTCATACAGCAAGGTAAGCCTGTAAGCGACAAGAAATATACATCCTGGGCCGACTTTGTGAACAAGAATCCGGGGAAAGTAAAATGATATGATATGCCGTTATTCGTACAGCTTGTATGTGGTGCGCAGCACCTGGAACTCTGTACGGCGGTTCAGTTGATGGCAGGTCTCTTTCTGCTGTTCATCCTCAAGGGCGTTTATGAACTCTTCGCTTAGAATGTCGCCCTCCTTAAGGAAAGTGTATGTCTCGGTCATCTTCTTGCTGACCTCTTTGGGCTTCTCCTCGCCATAGCCCACTGCTGTCAGGCGCTCTTTCTCAATTCCGTTGTTTATCAGATATCCGACTACCGACTCGGCACGTGCCTGCGAGAGTTTACGGTTGTATTTGTCGCTGCCGCGGAAGTCGCAGTGCGAGCTCAACTCTATTGTGACGTTGGGGTTCAGGTTAAGCAACTTGACAAGCTCGTCGAGTGAGGCAGTGGATTCTGCGGTAAGGGTTGCCTTGTCATACTCATAGTAGATGTTGTCTATAAGCACGGGGCGTGTTATAGATGGCAGGGCAAAGTCGCGTTGGTAATCCCTGTTGGCTTCCACACTGTCTGTCACCAGTTCCTCCATTGCATTGAGATACCCCTTGCATGTACCCAGAAGGACATACTTCACTCCCGGTGTCACACGTATGCTGTACGAACCGTCCTTCATCACTCCGAAGCTGGTGTTTGTGCCGTCATCACCAATCATGTATATGACACCCTCGGGGAGCTCATAACCGTCCTTTTCGTAAATCCATCCACGTAGCATGTGCACGGTTTCGGGTAAGTAGAAAGAGTATATGTGATCCCATCCACGGGCATCGCCACGGTTCGAAGAGAAGAAACCTCTGTATAGTCCGGCTGCAAAGGTCATTCCGAAGTCATCTGCGTTGGAGTTCAGCGGAGCACCCATGTTGGTGACATTCCAAAGTGTGTCGTTGAGCTGGGTAGCACACATTATGTCCAAACCGCCCATTCCGGGGTAACCGTCCGATGAGAAAAAGAGCTCACCCTTCGGGCCGAACGTCGGGAACTGTTCATCGCCCTCTGTGTTTATCATCTCTCCGATGTTCTCCGTCAGACCCTCCATGGCCTTGCTGGCACCGATGTAATGACGCCATATGTCGAGTCCACCGTAGCCTCCGGGCATATCCGACACGAAGTAGAGCCAATTGCCGTCGGGGGATATTGCCGGGTGTGCGTAAGAAGAGAGAGTGTCCTTTGAAATTGCCACCTGCTCGGGCTTGCCCCATGAGGCATCACTGCGATTGCTCTTGTATATTCCGGCAAAGCGCGGATAATGGTCGTCGGTGACGCAGCGTGTAAAGTACATCACCTTTCCGTCAGGTGTGAATGCGCACGTTCCGTCTTCGAACTCGCTGTTAACGTCACTCTCTATTTTCTCGCTTTTCTGCCACTTGCCCTTCTCGTCAAGCTTTGTGAGGAAAAGATCGGCATGCTTCTGTCCTGTTATACTGCTCAAGTCTTCACCGGTTGCCTCCTTACGCGTGCTTGTGGTTATAATCATCGTGGAATCTCCACCTACAAACATCGGACAGTAGTCGCTGCGCTGTCCGTTAAGCTCCTTGGACTTCTTCACGATGTAGCGGTTGGGGTTCTTCTTCCACTCGGCAGACTGCATTGCCGACTTTAGGCCAATCTGCGCCATACGGTTGTCGGGGGCTTTTTCCAGGAATGCCTGATAGCTCTTCTGCGAGGCCTTGTAGTCTCCGTTCTCCAGCTGGGCACCGGCAAGGTATAGCAGTGCGGTGGAGTCGGGATGCCCGTATCTCACAGCATTCTGGTATGCACCTGCGGCACGTGCCGGGTTGTTGCTCTTCCGGTAACACTCTCCAAGTTTCCATGCGACCTCTGCGCGTTTCTTGCGCTCCTTTGAAGGTATCTTGCTGTATGCCTTCTTATACTCCCTTGCAGCTTCGTGGTATTCGAGTATGGCAGCATACTGGTCACCTTTCCTGATGGCCTTCTCGCTGCTGCACGCTACGGTCAGCAGCGCAAGCAACATAAGAACAAATATGTAATGGATATTTTTTTGCACAATAAGCAGTGTCAGTCCGTTTCTGTGTGCCGGTTATATTATAACTGACAAAATCTCCTTTTATTATATAAACAGCTTACTTTTTACCTTGTCTCATCCAATACTGGCATTGTCGCGCAGTACGTCATTGACCACATTCGTAAGCAGCACTTTCAGTTCCTCGATAAATGTTTTTGCTTCGTATTGCCTTTTTTCGATGTCGCGCAGCTTTTTCTCCCACTGTCCGGTGAGCTCAGCGCTTTTCAACAGTTCGTTCCTTATCGTGGCAATGAGTTCTATGCCCGTTTGTGTGGCGGTGATATTCTTCTTTACTTTCTGTATATAGTTGCGTTTGTACAGTGTCTTTATTATCTCTGCGCGGGTAGCAGGGCGTCCTATGCCCTGTTCTTTCATCGCATCGCGCAGTTCCTCGTCGTCCACGAATTTTCCGGCTGTCTCCATCGCACGCACAAGAGTACCCTCGGTATATGGCTTTGGAGGCTGTGTCCACTTCTCCAACAGCTCGGGCATGTGCGGTCCGCTCTCTCCTTTGGTGAAGGCTGTAATCTCTTTTTCGTCCTTTTCATCGCTGCTTTCCCCCTGGAATACGGTTTTCCATCCCGGGGCAATGATTTTCCTGCCCGATGCCTTGAACGGTATCTCCGCGCTCTCTCCATAGATGGTCGTTGTCTGGAACTTGCATTCGGGGTAGAATACGGCAATGAAGCGTCGCGCAATCAAGTCATATACCTTCTTTTCGATGTCTGTCAGTCCCTGCGGATATACCCCTGTGGGTATAATGGCATGGTGGTCGGTGACCTTCTTATTGTCGAATACTTTCTTTGACTTCAAGAGTGGCTTGCCGGCCAATGGCGCAACAAGTGTCTGATAGTCGCGCAGCCCCCTCAGAATGTTCGGACATTTGGGGTAGATGTCGTCGCTCAGGTATGTGGTGTCAACACGCGGATATGTTGTGACTTTCTTTTCATAGAGCGACTGCACTGTCTGCAACGTGACATCAATGGGTATCCCGTACTTTCTGTCGCACTCTGTCTGTAACAGACCAAGGTCAAAGAGTGACGGTGGTAACTCTTTGCCGTCTTTCTTCTCAATGGACATTACGGTGAATGTAGCATTCTTTATGCGCTCCATTATCTCGGCACCCTGTGCCTCGCTTGTTATAGGCTCAATACCGGGATTCGCAGCCTCGGCCTTTCTGAAGGCCTCGGAAACATCGAAAGGAACGCCTTTCTTCTCGGCTTTCTCCCTCTGTTTCTCGATTTCTGCCATCAGCTCCTCCTCGCTCTTCTTGAGTATGACGTTGAATGTGGTGTCACGATATAATGTCTTCAGTGTCCAATACTGCTGGGGAACGAAGTTCTCTATCTCGAAGTGGCGCTTTACAATCATCGCCAGTGTAGGGGTCTGGACCCTGCCGATTGAAAGCACTTGACGGTTCTTTGCGTATTTGAGTGTGTAGAGTCTTGTGGCATTCATGCCCAGGAGCCAGTCGCCTATGGCTCGGCTCAAGCCTGCTTCATAAAGTGATTGGTACTCGCTCTGGTCCTTGAGGGTCGCGAATCCCTCACGTATGGCATCTTCGGTCAGTGATGATACCCACAGGCGCTTTACCGGACATTTTGCCTGCGCTTTCTGCATTACCCAACGCTGTATAAGCTCTCCCTCCTGTCCGGCATCACCGCAGTTCACAATCATGTCGGCAGCCTGCATAAGCTGTTCGATAATCTTGAACTGTTTTTCTATACCTCTGTCATCAATTAGCTTGATACCGAACCTCGGTGGAATCATGGGCAGACTGCTGAGGCTCCACCTCTGCCACATCGGGGTGTAGTCATGTGGCTCCTTGAGTGTGCACAAGTGTCCGAAAGTCCAGGTCACCTGATACCCGTTGCCCTCGTAGTAACCGTCGTGTCGGCTTCTTGCTCCCAAAACATCCGCTATTTCTTTTGCCACACTCGGCTTCTCGGCTATACAGACAATCATTATATATTTCTTCTAATTTTTCAGTATGAATGAGGGCGACCGGCAATGTCGTCCTCATTCTTGTTATTCTTTGGTCCGGCGGATTTATTGGTCGCCGGACAGATTATTCTCTATCCGCTTACTCGGCAAGCAGAATGTTCATCAGTTCGCAAGCAGCTTTCGATACGCTTGTACCGGGGCCGAATATGCCAACTACACCTGCTTTGTACAGGAAGTCATAGTCCTGTGCAGGAATTACACCGCCGGCACATACCATAATGTCGCCACGGCCAAGTTTCTCAAGTTCGGCAATGAGTTGCGGAACAAGAGTCTTGTGGCCTGCTGCAAGTGAAGATACGCCCACGATGTGAACGTCGTTTTCCACAGCCTGACGTGCAACCTCGGCAGGTGTCTGGAACAGCATGCCCATGTCAACGTCAAAGCCGCAGTCAGCATATCCCGTTGCTACTACCTTCGCTCCGCGGTCGTGACCGTCCTGGCCCATCTTGGCAATCATGACTCGAGGACGACGGCCCTCTCTCTTTGCAAACTCCTCTGTCAAACGGCAAGCCTTCTCAAAGTACTCGTCGTTCCTGCTTTCTGCTGAATACACTCCTGAAATAGTTCTGATTATTGCCTTGTAACGTCCTGCGACTTCCTCGCAAGCGTCGGAAATCTCTCCCAATGTGGCGCGTACATGTGCGGCTTCAACGGCAGCCTCCAGCAGGTTGCCCTCGCCACTGCGTGCATACTCGGTAATCTTCGCAAGTGCGGCCTTGACAGCCTCCTCGTCGCGTCCTGCACGGTTGCGTGCGATGGCTGCCAGCTGCTCCTCGCGTACTGCGGTGTTGTCAATCTCGAGGATGTCGATAGGCTCCTCTTCGGCAAGGATGTATGCATTGGTACCTACAATAACCTGTTTGCCGCTGTCGATGCGTGCCTGTGTGCGTGCTGCAGCCTCCTCGATACGCATCTTTGGAATGCCTGTTTCAATGGCCTTTGCCATGCCGCCTAGCTCTTCAATCTCCTGGATTAGTTTCCATGCCTTGTCGGCAATCTCCTGTGTCAGGCTCTCGACATAGTATGAACCGCCCCACGGGTCGACTACTCGGCATATGTTTGTCTCTTCCTGAAGATATATCTGTGTGTTGCGCGCAATTCGTGCCGAGAAGTCTGTCGGCAGTGCGATAGCCTCGTCAAGCGCATTGGTGTGCAGTGACTGTGTATGTCCCATGGCTGCGCTCATCGCCTCAATGACGGTGCGGCCCACATTGTTGAACGGGTCCTGCTCGGTGAGCGACCAGCCCGATGTCTGGCAGTGTGTGCGCAGTGCCATAGATTTGGGGTTCTTGGGGTTGAACTGCTTAATGATCTTTGCCCACAGCATACGTGCCGCGCGCATCTTCGCAATCTCCATGAACGGGTTCATGCCGATGCCCCAGAAGAACGACAGGCGCGGAGCGAAGGCATCAATGTCAATGCCTGCCTCAACACCTGTGCGCACGTACTCAAGACCATCGGCAAGGGTATATGCAAGCTCGATGTCTGCCGATGCTCCTGCCTCCTGCATGTGGTAACCGCTGATAGATATGGAGTTGAACTTAGGCATCTTCTGTGATGTATACGCAAAGATGTCTCCGATTATGCGCATTGAGAATGCAGGCGGGTAAATGTATGTGTTACGTACCATGAACTCCTTTAGGATGTCGTTCTGGATTGTACCGGCCATCTCTTCGAGCTTCGCTCCCTGCTCAAGCGCCGCGTTGATGTAGAATGCGAGCACCGGCAGTACAGCACCGTTCATGGTCATTGATACCGACATCTTGTTCAACGGAATGCCGTCGAACAGCTGCTCCATGTTCTCCATGCAGCAGATTGAGACTCCTGCCTTACCTACGTCTCCCACCACACGTTCGTTGTCGGGGTTGTAACCGCGGTGTGTAGGGAGGTCAAATGCAACAGAGAGACCCTTCTGTCCCGATGCCAGATTGCGGCGGTAGAAGGCATTGCTCTCCTCGGCTGTAGAGAATCCTGCATACTGGCGTATGGTCCAGGGGCGGAAAACATACATCATGGAGTAGGGACCACGCAGGAACGGCGGAATGCCGGCTGCATAGTCAAGATGCTCCATCTCCTTGAGATCTTCGGCACTGTATACAGGCTTGACCTTTATCTGTTCGGGTGTCTCCCAAAGGTTGTTGTCATTGCTTTCGGCCTTTGTGCAGCAAGTTGTTGCGGCTGCACTGAAAATATCTATGTTTCTGAAATCTTTTCTCATGGCTGTACGTATGTTACTTGATACCCAACTTTGCATTCAACGCCTTGAGCGTCTCAAGCACATTCACTCTCACGTGTATGAAGTTTTCGATGCCAGCCTTCTGCAACTCCTCGCTGCATGCAGGTGCACCGGCAACAATGAATATCGCCTTATCCTTCACTGCATTGTATGCAGGGATTGCATATTCGGCATACTCATCATCGCTTGAGCATATGACTACAATGTCGGCATTTGCCTTGAGAGCAGCCTCTACACCCTCTTCAACGCTCTTGAAGCCGAGGTTGTCGATAACTTCATATCCTGCTGTTGCAAGGAAGTTGCAAGAGAACTGTGCCCTTGCCTGGCGCATGGCAAGGTTACCTATTGTAAGCATGAATGCCTTTGGTCTGCGTCCGCTCTCTTCGGTGGCCAATCGTAACTGCTCGAACTCCTCGCCCAGTCGTTTTGCAGTCAGTGTCATAGCCTCGTTCTCCTGACTGTGGCAACCGCAGTTGCAGCACTTGCCGACAGGACGTCGGCCGTCGCTTGTCTCGCTGAAATTGGGGTACTGGTTCGTACCAAGCAGAATCTCCTTGCGTTTTGCAAGGGCTGTGCGGCGGTTATCTCCCGCACCCTCTACCTCGGCTTTTATGCAGCCCTCTTTAACAGCCTTGTGGAAACCGCCGGCCTCCTCAAGGGCAAGGAACTGCTTCCATGCCTCAGTTGCAATGGATGCTGTAAGGCTCTCAATGTAGTATGAACCTCCGGCGGGGTCGGCAACCTTGTCAAGGTGGCTCTCATGCTTGAGAATCAGCTGCTGGTTCTTCGCTATGCGCTCGGCAAACTCAGTCGGTGTCTCATATACCGAGTCGTATGGAGTCACTGTTATTGCCTCAACGCCTGCGATAGCAGCACTCATCGCCTCGGTCTGTGTACGAAGCATATTCACGTACGGGTCAAAGAGTGTGAGGTTGAACTTTGATGTCTCGGCATGTATAATCATCTTGCATGCACATCTGCATTCGGGTTCATACTGCTCAACAATCTTTGCCCACAATGTGCGTGCAGCGCGGAACTTCGCAATCTCCATGAAGAAATTGCTTGATATTCCCATGTTGAACTTGATTCTTTTTGCGGCCTTTCCGGCAGGAATTCCGGCCTCTGTCATGGCCTGCATATACTCGTTGCCCCATGCAAGGGCGTATGCGAGTTCCTGTGTTATGTATGCTCCGGCATCGTTGAGTCTTGCACTGTTCACGGCAACGCAACGGTAGCGTGGAAGTTCTTCAAGCGTTGAGATAAGTTCTTTTATGATGTCTGCGTAATTTCCTATTACCTTGCCCGTAAGGAGCTCCTTGCCGATGGGGTCATATTCTATCGTACCCCTTACCTTCTCAAGGTCAAAGCCTCTCTCCTTGTAGTAATCTGCCAGCATTGCAGCGAACGCCATTGTCTTGTTCACGCATACATTGAAACTCAACTCCACCTTTTCGGCGTCAATGCCGTCGAGCAAACCTGAAATATATTCAGGAGTCGCCAGCTTACCCTTTACCTTGAATACTATTGATGTGACACCGTCCTCAACCATCTTGTGTGCCTTGGCGTTGGCTTCGGCAGCATCGGCAATGTTTATGCTCTGGCGTATGAGCCAGTTGTTGCTGCAACTGTTGCCTCTGGTGTAGGGAAACTCTCCTGGTGCAGCAGTGCCGCATCCCTCGGGCAGGTCCTCCTTACGGTAGAACGGGTTCACGTTGAACCCCTCTTCCGTTCTCCAAATCATTTTCTTGTCGTAGTCGGCACCCTTCAGGTCCTCTACAATCTTGTTTTTCCAATTCTCTGACGATACAGGCGAGAATTCGCTAAAAAGCCTCTCTTTTTCCATAATAATTTTATTAAGGTTTTTGAGCATACAACGTTTGTCTCACGGTGCATTTTTCAATCAGCAAACTTACAACAATTTTTGAATAAAGCAAAAAAATAACCCCACCTTACATAATTTTAAGTAAATTAAGTAAAATGGGGTCTTGTGCTTTAATAGTGTGTGGCCTGTCAGCCATATCAGCAAAAGAAGCAATGCCAAAAAATGACGTTACATGTCATTTTATGTCTATGCTGTTGAGGATCTCAATCTTGCCGTCGGCAATAATCTTGAGGATGAGCTCTCCGAATAGTCCGTTCTGCCATGCGAACCAGGAGCGTGTGTAATCCTCGGGGTTGTTCACGTTGAACGATTCGTGCATGAAGCCGGTTCCAGCGTCAGTCTTCATTAGCGTTTCGATGCACCATTTGATTTCGTCTTCGTCCTGGCTTGTGAATGCTTTCATCATGATGCTCATGGGCCATGCCATGTCGTAGCCTATGTGAGGTCCGCCAATGCCTTCCGCCACCTTGCCGCGGAAGAAATATGGGTTGCTTTCGCTCCATACGAAGCGACGGGTATTCTGGTAGATTGGGTCGTTGATATCGATGTCGCCCAGGTATGGCATTGCCAGAAGGCTTGGTACGTTGGCATCGTCCATCAGCAGGTGATTGCCGAACCCGTCAACTTCAAAAGCATATATCGTGCCGAATTCGGGGTGATCGTATGTCGCGTGCTTCTTGAGTGCATCCTCCACCTCCTTGGCGAGTTCAAGGCAACTGTCGGCAAGGTCTTTGCGGTCATTTACCACTGTCAGTATTTCGGCTGCTTTCCGCAGTGATGTCACAGCAAAGAAATTGGAAGGTATCAGGAATTGGAATGTGGTAGCATCATCGGACGGGCGGAATGCAGATGCGATAAGCCCTACAGGTTTCACAGGGGTGCCGTTGCCTCGGTTGCTCAATGTGTCAAAGGTGCGGTCTGTAACTCTGAGGAAAGTGTATGGGCCCACACCCTCTTTCCTTTGTTGCTCACGGAATGTCTTTAGGGTGAGTCGGATGGCTTCTACCCATGTTTCTGAAAATATGGACGTGTCACCCGATATCTTCCAGTATTCGTATGCAAGTCTGATGGGGTAGCAATGGGAATCTATCTCCCATTTCCTCTCGTGCACTCCCGGCTTCATTTCTGTATTGTCCGTCGCCCATTCGCCAACTTTGTCCGGCTCTTTGTAAAAGGCGTTTGCATAAGGGTCTATGCAGATGCACTTGAATTGGCGATGAATGACGCCGGCAATCAGTTTCTTCAGCTCGGGGTCGCTATTTATCAGTTGCAGGTAGGGCCACACCTGTGCTCCTGAATCCCTCAACCACATTGCGTGTATGTCACCAGTATACACGAATGTGTCATCATCACCGTTTGGGTGGATGGTAGTGTCAAGGGTATTCGGGAAACAGTTCGCGAACATCCAGGCAAGCCTCTTGTTCTCAAGAAGTTCTATGACTTCAATGATTTTTGACTCTACAGCCTTGGAAACAAACAGCCTCTTCTCGGGTACAGGGCGTCTGCTTTCGTATTTTTGTGCTGTACATGGTGTTGCAGATGCAACGATAATGGTAAAAAGGATAATTGCAAGCTTTTTCATGTTAAAATAGATTCTTTGTCGTCTATAGGATTCTTTGCGTGCTTTTATGAACTGCGGCGACAGCTCAAATGTGAGCACTCTACAAATGTAGCAAAGAAAAGTTATATTGCAAACTTGCTCCCCTGATATATTGGTATGCGTACCGTATTGTTTTCAATGGTTGAATACAATCAATGCTTGGCCTTACTCTTGAGAATGTGCTTGATACGGCTGCGAAGACGGTGGAAAAGGAATATGAACATTGAATATTCCAAATCGCTTCCCTTTTGGGAACTGTAGTACAGTGCCAGTTTGTAAAGCCCGTCGACAGGCACACCCAATTGCTCGAAGGAACGCATAACTGCAAAAGTGGACGGGGTTCTACCAAACTGCATACGGTTTATGTCGGTCAGCGCAAATCTGTAACCTCCTTTTTCTGTGTCAAAATAGTAAAAAATATTACCGGAATTGAAATCCAACGGAAGCACTTTCTTTTCATGTAAAGCGAGGGTGAACTTCATGAACTCTGCTTTCAGATTATGGTCATTGCTTTCAGGAGTCTTGCTGTTGAATGTCTCGCGTATGGTATGATATGGGACATATTCCGAAATGAAGTACCCCTTGCTGAAGAGTCCTTTTTTATATACTTCTATGTATGCGACAGGAGCTGGTGTCTCAATGCCAAGTTCCAGTAAATGTTGTGCATTCAAGAAAGCCCTTTTTGCTTTTGATTTTCGTAAATAGGTATATGCCAGCCTGTTAAATAGGTTTGGCTGTTTGTATGTCTTGACTACATAGTCCTTGCCTTGCATGCATATCTTCTCAACGATATTACGCTTGTGACAAAAAACCTTGACGGCAATGTAATCACCGGCAACTATTCTCATTATGTCATCGTGCAGATGTCTGTAATGTGGCTCGATATATACTTTTGTCATTTGGAAAACTTTGAAGTGTTAAATAGTTTTCTCAAAGTTAGGGTTAATGTGATTAACCGTAAAAACAAAATAAGTTAAAAAGTGGTTATGCTTTCAAAATTGTAAAATAGGCACGTGAAAATGAAAGGTAGAGAGGGCTAATATGGCTTCTGTCTGATGTTATGCTGACATTAATGTACTTTGTTTGTATTGTATGAGAAACTGTTCGGATATTAAAAACAGCGAAACGGAAGTCCCTGAAAATAAAACTTGTTTTAAATATTAAACAGCTTCTGAATCAATATGGGTTTAGAAACGGTTTATTTCAATAGTTTTTTTAGGAGATTGTTTACAAATCTCAGTAATTCCGTTTGAATTTTAATAAAATTAATAAGTTTCAGAAATGGTTTGTTGTATAAAAAGAGTAAATTTGCGAATTGAAAATAAAACCGTGCTAAACAACAGCAAATGAAAGTAATGAAATTCGGCGGAACATCGGTAGGTTCCGTAAACAGTATATTAAATCTCAAAAGTATTGTAGAGTCGGCAGCAGCCAATGAAAAGGTTATAGTTGTGGTGTCTGCTTTGGGTGGAATAACAGATAAACTCATCAAGACTGCCAATATGGCCGTAAACGGCGATAACGACTTCAATAGGGAATTCCAGGAAATCGTTTCACGTCACCATGACCTGATCAATTCCATTGTTTCTGAAAACGATAAGCGCAGTGCGTTGTTGCAGGAGGTTGATGTCCTGCTTAACGAACTGAATAATATCTATCAAGGTCTTGCTCTTATCAATAACCTTGTGCCAAAGTCTGAAGCTACTATTGTCAGCTATGGTGAGAGAATCTCTAGCCGCATTGTCACGGCCCTAATAGCTGGCGCGGTGCGGTATAATGCCCGTAACTTCATAAAAACCGAGACAAAGCACGGCAAATATATCCTTGCCGACGAGCTTACCGACAGGCTTATACACGAGCACTTTGATAATTCTGATGAGCAGGTGATTGTGGTTCCGGGATTCATTTCCCAGGATAAGGATAATGACGAGATTACCAACCTGGGGCGTGGCGGCAGTGACTATACGGCTGCAATCATTGCGGCTACCTTGAAGGCAGATTGTCTTGAGATATGGACTGACGTGGACGGTTTCATGACTGCCGATCCACGCGTCATAAACAATGCATATACCATCGGGCACTTGAGTTATGTCGAGGCCACCGAGCTCTGCAACTTCGGTGCGAAGGTCGTGTATCCGCCTACGATATATCCTGTCTTCAAGGCGAATATCCCCATCAAGATAAAGAATACTTTCAACCCCGATGCTGCAGGTACCGTCATCGATGACCACAGCGAGGACGAAGGAAGGCTCATCAAGGGCATATCAAGCATCAATGATACCGACCTGCTGACAGTCCAGGGATTGGGTATGGTAGGTATCGTGGGTGTCAACCAACGTATTTTCCGTACTCTCGCAAATGCCAATATCAGTGTCTTCCTTGTAGCTCAGGCTTCATCGGAGAACAGTACATCACTCGGTTTGCGTCACGTCGATGCCGAGAAGGCATGTGAGGTTTTGAACCATGAGTTCGAAAAAGAGATTTCAATGGGTCTGATGGAGAGTGTGCGTGCAACGTCGGAACTCTCGACCGTAGCAATCGTGGGTGAGAATATGCGTCACAACGCAGGTATAATAGGTAAACTCTTCCAGACACTCGGACGCAACGGTATCAATGTCATTGCCTGTGCCCAGGGTGGCCAGGAGACTAATATCTCTTTTGTGATTGAGGCAAGCCTTTTGCGCAAGACGCTCAACGTAATCCACGACTCGTTCTTCCTGTCCGAGTACAAGGTGCTTAACCTCTTTATATGCGGTATCGGTACTGTGGGCAGTAGCCTTATAGAGCAGATTGCTTCACAGCAGGAGAAACTAAAGAAGGAACATAGTCTCAAATTGAACATAGTCGGTATCGCGAACAGCCGTCATGCAATCTTTGACCGCGAGGGTCTTGACCTCACCAACTACCGTGCAGCTCTCAACGAGAGCAAGGAGTGTGATATCCAGCGTCTTCGCGATGAGATAATACATATGAATATCTTCAATCCCGTGTTTGTGGACTGTACTGCAAACGGAGAGGTTGCATCGCTTTATGCCGACCTTCTGTCGCATAACATCAACGTGGTCGCAGCCAACAAGATTGCTGCATCAAGTGACTACGCTACATACAGCAGACTGAAGCATATTGCACGCCAGCGTAACATCAAGTTCCTTTTCGAGACAAACGTGGGTGCCGGTCTGCCAATCATCAATACCATTAATGATCTTATCAACAGTGGTGACAAGATTCTGAAGATTGAGGCTGTGTTGAGTGGTACACTTAACTTCATATTCAACGTGCTCAGCCGTGATATCCCATTGAGCGAGGCTGTCCGTCTGGCTCAGGAGAAAGGTTACAGCGAGCCCGATCCGCGTATCGACCTTTGTGGAAAGGATGTGATAAGAAAGCTTGTGATTCTTGCGCGTGAGGCTGGCTATTCTATCGAGCAGGGGGATGTTGAGGCTAATCTCTTCATCCCGCAGGAACTCTTTGACGGCAGTATCGAGAACTTCTGGGCCAAACTTCCGCAACTTGATGAACAGTTTGAGAAGGAACGTCAGCAGCTGGCTGCCGAGAAGAAACATTGGCGTTTCATTGCGCGCTACGATAACGGCAAGGGAAGCGTATCGCTCAGTAAGGTTGACGAGCGTCATCCTTTCTATCATCTTGAGGGAAGCAATAATATCGTCCTGCTCACGACGGAACGCTACAAGGAATACCCGATGCTCATTCAGGGATACGGTGCAGGTGCAAGCGTTACTGCAGCCGGCGTATTTGCCGATATAATGCGTATCGCGAATATCTGATATAACATATAAATAATACGAAAGTCCGTGGGAATTTTCCTCACGGACTTTTTGTATGCTGTGAACAAAGCAGTATGGTTATTTGTTTATTGTCTATATGCGGAGATACCGTGCAACAACAATTAAACATATAAAGAGTTGGATACTGCAAAGTTTAGGAGAGATCTGCTAGAGGTGCAGTCGGAGCTGCAACGCTTTGCCTACAAGCTGACAGCAGATAAAGAGGAGGCGAATGATTTATTGCAGGAGACGTCCTTGAAGGCGCTTGGTAATATGGACAAATATACCCCGGATACAAATTTCAAGGGGTGGGTATATACCATAATGAGAAATATATTCATCAACAACTACCGGAAGGAGGTGCGTGATCAGACATTTGTGGACCACACCGATAACCTTTTCCATATTAACCAGCCACGCGAGTTTGAGAGCTACGCTACGGAGAACAACTATGACAGCAAGGAGATTTTCAGGGTTGTTCATAGTATGCCACGTGACTACCGTATTCCTTTCCTGATGCACCTCTCGGGGTTCAAGTACCGTGAGATTGCTGACAGATTGGGGTTGCCGCTCGGTACTGTAAAAAGCCGTATCTTCTTTACCCGCCAGCAATTGCAAAGGTTGTTGAAGGATTATAGATAAGGAGCTTGTCGTGCAGCTATTGCAGTTCTATGACTTCCAGTTCCTTGATGTCCTTACCGTCTATGATGAACTTGACAAGTGTGCGCACCTGCTGCCACCCTTGACGGCCTGCTGCCCCGGTGGCTTATGTCGAGGTCTACAAAGGTGGGCTTTTCAGCAGTGGTTACTACATTGCCGAATTTGTTCCTTATAGTACTATGCGTGACGCCTTTTCTGGTGTCGCACCTGAGCGCGATGATGTGTGCCTAAAGAAGGATTTCGTGAATTTTGCTCTTTCACTACATGGCAAGGGTGTACTTATGCTTGATTTCAATTCGGGGAATATCTTCTATCACTATGATGCCGTGTCGGGCGAATACCGTTTTGCGCTGACCGACATCAATCGCATGCGGTTCGGCAAGAGGCCGTCGGTGTTTGCTGTCATGCGTTCCTTTGAGCAGTTTGGCGTTCAGGCCGATGCGTTATATAAATTGGCGGTGTATTATAGTTCGTACACTGGACGCGACCTTGAACTGTCGATGTTCGCGTTCCTCTATTACCGTCTCTGCAGCCGCACGAAACGCTTCTTGAAAGGGTTGATAAAGTAAAACATCCTTGCCTTGGTTGTTCAATCAAGGCAAGGATGTTCCTGTATTTGGTTATATGCTGTGCTCCGGTTATTTTACCACCTTCAGCACTGTTCCGTCATTGAACTTGAGCAAATATATACCTTTTGGCAGCTCGGCACTGTTGATGACTGTGTTGCCGTCAAGCGCTACGCTTGTCACGAGTCCGGCATTGGCCTGATAGATGTCTACGTTCTTTGCTCCGCATGATGCAATTACGATATTGCCGTTCTCTACATATGCTCTTGGACGTACTCTGTCATTATTACCAATTTCCTCAACACCCAGTGTTGCTTCTGTGACATTGAACTCGTCTACCTCCATTGTGTTGCCGTATATACCTACGAACTGGAATGCTATCTGCACCTCTGTACCTTCATACTGTGACAGGTCGAATGTGTAGCGGAAGAAGCTTGTGTTGAAATGGTTCTCAAAAAGTGTTTTGAACGGTGTCTCGGCCCAATCGTCATAGATGTCCTTGAGTAATGTCCATTCACCACCGTTGCTCCTGATGTGTATCTTGAGCGTGGTTGATGGCTTGCGGTTCTTGAAGTCATTCTTTCCCCAGTCTACATTGGCGTTGTTGAGGTCGAAAAGGAAAAGTGGGCTGTAGCCGACAGAGAATGAGAGGGTTGAACCATTGCTTACAATATATGATGGTGATATCATCCATTCGTCCTGTGGAAGGTCGATCTTCTTGTTGTTCTCGTCATACTTGTATGCATACCATATCATAGCATAGCAACTGCCCTCGGGCGCAGATGGAATCGTGCCCTCCTGCTTGCCTACGTGCCAGATGAAGGCTCCGTCGTTGAGCTGTGCAATCTCCTCGCTTGAGTTCTTTGTGCTCCATCCTTCGGGGAGCCAGTTGATTGTGCTCATGTCCCATCCTTCAAATCCTTCAAAATTGTCGCTCTGTGCAACTGATGCAACTGTGAATGAGAGCAGTGTAAAAACTGATAGTAAAAAATGTTTCATAGTCTCTTTTTTTATTATTATCCTAATTCAATTATCTCCAATTCTTTTATCTCCTTGCCGTCTATGATGAACTTGACAAGTGTGCGCACCTGCTGCCACCCTTGACGGCCTGCAGCGCCTGGGTTTATATGCAGGCAGCCGACAATGTCATCATACATAACCTTTAGTATGTGGGAGTGTCCTGCTATGAACAGTTGTGGACGTTCCCTGTAGATGCTGCTGCGTATCGACGGGCTGTATTTGCCCGGATAGCCGCCAATGTGCGTCATAATGACGTTGCACTCCTCGACTTTGAATTTCAGAACCTCACTGAATCTGCTTCGTATATCCTGTCCGTCTATGTTACCGCATACGGCACGTACGGGGCAGTGTGCCTCGAGCTGCTTGATTACAAGCCCGCAGCCGATGTCTCCTGCGTGCCAAATTTCATCACAGTCGGCAAAGTGCATCAGGTATCTGTCATCCCACCAGCTGTGGGTGTCCGACAGCAGTCCTATGCGTTTCATATCCCGAAGCGCTTTTTAATGTAGTTGCAGATGAAATCTGTTGTTCCTTCTATGCCGAAATGTGACGAATTGATGCATAAGTCGTAACAACGCGCCTCGCCCCATCTTGTGGTTGCGTAGTAGTCGTGATAGCTGCGACGGCGCTTGTCGCCTTTCTCAATTGTTAAGGTGGCCTGTGTGCGGTCTACATTGTCATGGTTCATCACGTATCTCACACGGTCCTCGTAATCTGCAGTGATGAAAATGCTTGCCTTGTGCGGGTGGTCACGGAGAACATACTCTGCGCAACGGCCTACAATCACGCAGCTCTCGCGTTCGGCAAGGTTGCGTATGGCTTCGCTCTGTATTGCAAAGAGCTGGTCTGCGTTCATGCAGCTGCTGCCGATGAATATATCGGTGATGGCACCGTGTATGCTGAAAATGTTTCCTGCAAAGGAGTGCGATTCGCGCTCGTCGGCATTCTCGAATACGGTCGTGTCGAGTCCGCTCTCGCGTGCAGCCACCTCAAGCAGCTTCTTGTCATAGAATCTTATACCAAGGCGTGCTGCCACTTTTTCTGCTATCTCTTTGCCGCCGCTGCCAAGCTCACGGCCTATTGAAATCACGAATCTCTCCATGGTCTATAATTTAAATGTTGTTTTTTCTATACCTTCCCTGTTCCATTGGCGGAATTGCAATATGAGCATTACGACAGTTAGGATGGCTGCTATGATATCCGAGATAGGCATGCTGTACCATACTCCTTTCTCTCCCATGAAAAGTGGCAGAATGAGCAATAACGGTATCAGCAGGAGTACCTGACGGGTAAGCGAGAGGAATATTGATTTGTTCACCAGACCTACACTCTGGAAGAAGTTGGTGGTTACAAGTTGGAATCCAATGAAAGGCATGAATGTACACATTACCTGCATTGCCCATGCTGCATGCTCAATCAGTTTTGGATCGGTAGTGAACGCCTTGGCAACAGTCTCGGGTATGAACTCGCATATGATGAAGCCTAATGTTGTCACCAGTGTAGCCCAGAAGATGGTCTGCATGAGTGCGCTCTTTACCCTGTCGGGGCGTTTGGCTCCATAGTTGTATCCAACTATGGGCTGCATGCCCTGAGTAAGGCCAAGTACCACCATGACAAAGATGAACTGCATGCGGTTGGCGATTCCGTATGCTGCAATGGAAACGTCTCCGTCCTCTCCATAGTTGCGCAGCCCCTTATTGATGATTATGACAACGATGCAGGCCGCAGCGTTGATGAAAAATGGCGACATTCCTATGCTAAGGATGCCTTTGACAATATTCTTCCTGAGTTTGTAGATACCACGTTGCAGATGCAGAAGCTCGTTAGGGTTGCTGAGCAATCTGATCTGCCATGTGAGGGTGATGCATTGTGCAAGGACGGTTGCAAGGGCAGCGCCTCTGATTCCCCAACCGAGGACATAAATGAAAAGCGGTGCAAGAATCACATTCATCACAACGGTGATAATAGTCGCGTACATTGCCTGTTTGGGGTGTCCCGAAGAGCGTAGTGCGGCATTGATTCCGAAATAGAGGTGTGTGACAACATTGCCGAGAAGTATTATCTCCATGAAATCCCTTGCAAAGGGTAATGTCGCATCACTGGCACCGAAGAAGAAGAGGATTTCATCAAGGAAAATGAATGAGAATGTAGCAAAGAGTATTCCGACAATGATGTTAAGTGTTACAAGATTGCCGAGAATGTGCTTTGCCGAGTCATAGTCCCTCTGTCCCAGACGTACCGACAGCTGTGTGGCACCTCCCACTCCAACCATGGCGCCGAATGCTGCCGAGAGGTTCATGAACGGGAATGTGGTGGCGAGGCCCGAGATGGCTTCGGCACCGACATCGGGGATGTGCCCGATGAAGACACTGTCAATCATGTTGTAGAGTGATGCAGCTGTCTGCGCAATGATGGCAGGGATAGCATACTGTATGAGTAGCTTGCTTACTTTTTCTGTTCCCAACTCCGTTGGAACTTTTCTACCTGTATTGTTGCTCATATATTGTTGTTCATAAAAAAGTATAAAGTCAGATTTCTATCGCAAAATTGGTGTATATTTGCATTGCAAAATTAGAACTTTTTTTGACAGATAAGAACTGTTTCTTCAATTTTATGAATACGGACAGGAGTGTGCTTGTGGGAATGAGCGGAGGCATTGACAGTACGGCAGTGTGCTGCATGCTCCTTGAGCAGGGTTACAGGGTAGAGGGACTTACTTTCGTTACCTGTGATTCCGGTTTTGGCGCGGTGGATGCCGCGGCTACGCTTGCGGCACGTTTGGGTATAAGACACCACGTTGCCGATGTCCGCGAAGAATTCAGACAACTTGTCGTGCAACCTTTCATTGACAGCTACCTTACAGGATATACTCCGAACCCTTGCGTTAACTGCAATCCTCTTGTGAAATTCCGTCTGCTCGAGGAGTGGGCCGACAGACTCGGCTGTACATATATCGCGACAGGACATTATGTGAAAACTGAAAAGGTAAAACTGAAAACAGAAAAGTCTGATGTGCAGTGTGGAGGAGAATGTGGTGATGAGAGATATTATATTGTCACCGGCGATGACCACCGTAAGGACCAGAGCTATTTCCTTTGGAGGCTTACGCAACGGCAACTCTCAAGGGTGATATTCCCTTTGGGGGGCTGGGAGAAGCCCCGTGTTGTAGAGTATCTGAAGGAACGTGGGTACCAATGTGTCGCCGACAGTGGCGAGAGTATGGAGGTCTGTTTCATACCGGGTGACTACCGCGATTTCCTGCGAATGAATGTGCCGGGTATCGACGAACGGTACTGTGGCGGCTCTTTTGTGGACTGCGGAGGGCGCGTGCTGGGCAAGCATTCAGGCTTTCCTTTTTACACTATAGGACAACGTAAGGGGCTCGGTATCGCTCTTGGGTATCCTGCATACGTTCTCAAGATAAATGCAGCAAAGAATACGGTGATGCTCGGTAGTGAGGAGCAGCTGCTTACACAAGACATGCTTGTAGAGACACCGCAATGGGTAGATGCTGTGCCTGGTGAACTTAAGGTGCGTGTGCGTTACCGTAGCCGTGCTGTGCCTTGTGGCGCTCCGCGTCAAGTGAGCGACGGACGTTGGCTTGTGCATCTGCATGAACCCGTGTCTGCGATAACACCGGGACAGTCGGCAGTCTTTTATAGTGGCAACATGGTTGTCGGCGGTGCTTTCATTGCCGACCAACGTGGAATAAACCAATGGATAAATGAATAGCATAGAAGAACCGTTTACGCTATATTCGCTCAACAACATGGTGCGCCAGGCTGTAAGCGAGGGTTTGCCGTCACGTTATTGGGTGACAGGTGAACTGAGCGAGGTGCGCGAGGCGTCGAACGGTCATTGTTACATTGAACTGGTGCAACGCGATGAGGTTACACAGGAGCTTGTGGCCAAGGCTCGCGGTACAATATGGTCGCGGATATATTCGTTGTTGCGGCCATATTTCTTGGAGCAGACAGGTGAACCGTTTGCGGCAGGGCTCAAGGTGTTGTTGCAGGTATCAGTGGGCTTCCACGAGCTGTATGGCTACACACTTGATGTCTGCGATATTGAACCTGCATATACGGTGGGTGACATGGCGCGTCAGCGTATGCTTGTGATAAAACGTCTCACCGATGAGGGTGTTATCGACCTCAACAAGGAACTCCCGTTTCCTCTTCTTCCGCAGCGGGTGGCTGTGATATCTTCTGCTACCGCTGCCGGTTATGGCGATTTTTGCGACCAGTTGGCTTCCAACCGTTATGGTTTTGTCTTTTATCCGCACCTCTTCCAGTCTCCCATGCAGGGCAGCGGTGTGGAACAGGGAGTAATATCGGCCCTTGACCGCATTGCCGCTGATATTGACATGTGGGATGTGGTTGTGATAATACGTGGCGGCGGTGCGACAAGCGAATTGAGCTGTTTTGACACATACGACCTTGCCAACAACTGCGCGCAGTTTCCTCTTCCCATAATAACGGGTATCGGGCACCAGCGTGACGAGAGTGTGCTGGATATGGTGGCCCATACAAGGGCAAAGACTCCAACGGCTGCAGCCGAACTGCTTATCCATGCCATGCTTGAGCAGGAGACATATATGACAAACATGATGCAGGGTGTGGTGCAAGGGGTACAGCAGCGTATGGATGCCGAACAACAGCGCTTGCAGGGGTTGTTGGGGCGCCTGCCAATGGCTACAGCGCTCTATCTGCAAGGCGAGAAAATGCGTTTGCAGACCTCTCTGCAGACAGTGTTCTCCTCGGCACAGATGCTCATAAAGGAACAACAACACAGGTTGGATGTGTGCAATGCGGCACTAGAGGCGGCTTCCCCCGAACGTATATTGTCTCTCGGGTACAGCATCACCAGAGTGAACGGCAGGGTGGTGCGCTCAATTGATGATGTCGTGCCGGGCGATGAGGTGACAACCGAGGTCGCCGGTGGTGAGTTTACAAGTACAGTCAAGGATAAAATAGAGAAATGATATGGATAATATGACATATACACAGGCGGTTACGCGCCTCGAAGAGATAATGAACGCAGTGCAAGGCGGCAAGCTCGATATCGATGAGTTGTCGGGAATGCTCAAGGAGGCTGCGGCACTTGTGCAGTTCTGTCGTGGAAAACTCTACAAGGTCGACGAGGAGGTAAAGGAGTTGCTTGATAATCTGTCTGAATGAGCGTGGTGGCATTCATCGTTATGCAATTCCTTATATTCAAGAGGTAAAGATGGTTTTTTTTTCAATTGTCGGGTAAAATGTGTATCTTCGCGCCGCAAAAGAAAATAATATAGACTATGGAAACTTTGGATTGGTCAAATCTTGGATTCGGCTACCGCAAGACCGACGGCAATGTGCGCTGTATCTACAAGGACGGTGCATGGGGCGAGGTTCAGGTATCTACCGATGAGAATATAACACTTCACATGGCGGCAACCTGCCTGCATTATGGTCAGGATGCTTTTGAGGGCCTCAAGGCCTTCCGCGGAAAGGACGGAAAGGTGCGCATCTTCCGTCTCAAGGCAAATGCCGAGCGCCTGCAGAGCAGTTGTGACGGTATAATGATGCCTCGCGTGAGCACTGAACTCTTCCGCGAGATGGTTACAAAGGTGGTGGCGCTTAACGAGCGTTTTGTGCCTCCTTACGAGAGCGGTGCGTCGCTTTATATACGTCCGTTGCTCATCGGTACAAGCGCCCAGGTGGGTGTGAGCCCGTCAAAGGAGTATCTTTTTGTGATATTCGTAACTCCTGTAGGACCATACTACAAGGCCGGCTTTGCAGTGAACAACTGCGTGATTTTCCGCGACATTGACCGCGCGGCACCTCTCGGCACAGGCCGTTTCAAGGTGGGCGGTAATTATGCTGCGGGTATGCGTGCGAGCTATGCCGCGCATGAGCAGGGCTATTCATGCGAGATTTATCTTGATGCAAAGGAGAAAAAATATATCGACGAGTGTGGTGCTGCCAACTTCATCGGTATCAAGGGTAACAGCTATATTACTCCAAAATCTACATCTATCCTGCCTTCAATCACCAATAACAGCCTCATGCAGATAGCGCGTGACATGGGTATGACTGTAGAACAGCGTCCCGTGCCCGAGGAGGAACTCTCTGCATTCGATGAGGCCGGTGCTTGCGGTACAGCTGCCGTCATTTCGCCAATCGGACGCATAGATGATGTGGAGCAGGGTAAGAGCTATGTTATTGCCAAGGACGGTAAGCCCGGCCCTGTTCTCACAGAGCTTTATCACCGTCTGCGTGCGATACAGTACGGTGACGTGGCCGATCCTTACGGTTGGGTAACAGTAGTTGAATAAAAATGAGGCTATGGGAAAAGGAAAACTGAAGAAATTTGCCGATATGGCATCGTATCCTAATGTTATCGAGCATCCTTATTCGGTTATCGATGATGTTGAGTTCCCCTTGCAGGGTAACTGGAAACGCGACTTTTTCAAGAATGACAATCCTATCGTGCTGGAACTTGGCTGTGGCAGGGGTGAGTATACAGTAGCTCTTGCGCGCCGCTTCCCGGGGAAGAACTTCATTGGAGTGGATATCAAGGGTGCGCGTATGTGGACAGGTGCCACCGAGGCTATGGAGGCAGGGCTTACAAATGTGGGTTTCCTGCGTACGAACATCGAGATAATAGACCGTCTGTTCGCGGCTGGCGAAGTGAGTGAGATTTGGCTTACTTTCCCCGACCCGCAGATGAAGAAGTATACAAAGCGTCTGACCTCTTCTCTTTTCCTTGCGCGTTACAGGAATATCCTTGCCGGGGATGCCGTTGTACACCTCAAGACCGACAGTAACTTCATGTTCACCTATACCAGATATATAACAGAGGTGAATGCATTGCCGGTAGTTGAGTGTATTGAAGATGTGCACGGCCAAGAGGAGGTTAGTGACGTACTGCAGATACGTACCTACTACGAGTCGCAGTGGCTGTCACGCGGCATAACAATCAAGTACATTGCTTTCAATCTCCCTGCAAAGGAGCAGTATGATGAGCCGGACGTGGAGATTGAACTTGACGAGTATCGCAGTTACGGCCGCAGTAAGCGTAGCTGTCTGGAAACAAGTAAATAACAGGTGTGATTATGTTCAAGCATATTGTAATGTGGCGCTTCATTGAGGGCGCCAACGGAAAGAGCAAGCAGGAGCATGCTCTCTGGGCAAAAGAGAACCTTGAGGCTCTTGTGGGTGTAGTCCCCGAGATAATCTCTCTTGAGGTGGGTGTGAATGTGTGCGTGGCGGGTACTGCATACGATGCGGTGCTGGTGTCGGCTTTTGAGGATGCCGAGGCTATGGAACGCTACAAGATCCACCCGGCGCATGCGGCTGTGGCGGCATGTTTCAAAGGTATAACCGAAGACCGTGCCGAGGCGGACTATGTGATCTGAAACGTGAAAAGTGAAAACAGAGGACCTCAAAACTGAAAACTGAAAAATAATGGCATTATATCCAAAACTTATACTTGACGCATTGGAGAAGGTGCGTTATCCGGGTAACGGCAAGAATCTTGTCGAGGCAGACATGATTGATGACAATATACGTATTGACGGCAATAAGGTAAGCTTTTCCATTATCTTCGACAAGCCTACCGACCCGTTCATCCGTTCGGTAGTGAAGTCGGCCGAGGCTGCTATCCTCACATACGTTGGCAAGGAGGTGGAGATTGTGGGTAACATCAGTGTGGTGAGCCGTCAGGCAGCGCGTCCCGAGGTCGGTAAATTCCTGCCACAGGTCAAGAATGTTATTGCAATATCATCGGGAAAGGGTGGAGTAGGAAAGTCTACCGTGTCGGCAAATCTTGCAATAGCGCTTGCGCGTCTGGGTTACAAGGTCGGTCTGCTCGATGCCGATATCTTCGGTCCTTCAATTCCAAAGATGTTCAGTGTGGAGGATGAGCGTCCTTATAGCGAGAATATCGACGGACGTGACCTGATACTGCCGATAGAGAAATTCGGAGTGAAGATTCTGTCAATAGGCTTCTTTGTCGATCCTGAGCAGGCAATCCTGTGGCGTGGAGGTATGGCGAGCAATGCCCTCAAGCAGCTCATTGCCGATGCGGCATGGGGCGAGCTGGACTATTTCCTCATTGACCTTCCACCGGGAACAAGTGATATTCACCTTACTATAGTGCAGTGTCTGGCGCTCACCGGTGCTGTGGTGGTGACAACACCGCAAGAGGTCTCTCTCGCGGCAGCCATCAAGGGCGTGAACATGTTCGTCAATGAAAAAGTGGCAGTGCCCATCCTCGGTTTGATTGAGAATATGGCATGGTTCACTCCTGCCGAGCTCCCCAACAACAAGTATTATATATTCGGCAAGGAGGGTGGCAAACGTATGGCCGAGGCGTACAATATTCCGCTGATAGGTCAGATACCTCTTGTGCAGAGTATCTGCGAGAGCGGTGACGAGGGTATTCCCATTGCAATGAAAGCGGACAGCCCCGACGGACAGGCATTTATCCAGGTGGCTGCGGCATTGGTGGAGAAAACCAACAGACGCAATGCAGAACTGCCCGAGACGAAGATTGTTGGGACACATAGATAAATGGAGTCCTTATTATAACAAAAGAAATGACGATGGTCACGACCATCGTCATTTCTTTTGTTATAGGTTCTCTATCTGATAGTAGAAGTATATTGCTGCTGCAATGAATAGCGCTCCTATCGATCCGTATGTCCACCGTGCTCCTTTGCGTCCCAAACGCTTTACAAGAAAACTTGCATTGTCGGCCGTGAAGAACCAATCCCAGTCGAACAGCGATGCAAGCAGTGCGACAAGGCCTGTCAGAAGGAAAATTACTTGTATGAAATTATGCAGTATCATGGCCTTTGCCGCATCAGTCGTTCTTTGGGGTCCAGCCTTGTGCCTTCAGTTCCATTTCCACGCCGTCACGGGTGATGAGCGCAAGGCCCATGCTCTCGCTTACTATGTGTCCTATGATGCGTACCTCCTTCATTGCAGCTACCTTCTCGTGGTCGGCAATGGGTACTGTGAACAGCAGCTCGAAGTCCTCTCCGCCGTTCAGTGCGCAGGTCACCACATTCAGGTTCAGTTCCTCGGCCATGATGGCTGTCTGGTAGTCAATTGGAATGCGCTCCTCATATATGCGGCAACCGGCGCCGCTCTGCTTGCATATATGCATAAGTTCCGATGAGAGGCCGTCGCTGATGTCTATCATTGATGTGGGCTTGATACCCTCTTCGCGCAGTTTCTCGATAACTTCGCGACGTGCTTCGGGTTTCAGCTGGCGCTCAAGGATATACTCCTTGCCCTGGAAATCGGGCTGTATGTCTTTGCCTGCTGTTGCAATCTTCTCGCGCTCAAGCAGTTGCAGGCCCATATATGCAGCTCCAAGGTTGCCGGTAACGCATATCAGGTCAGTCTCCTTTGCTCCGTTGCGCTTTACTACAGTGCCTTTGGGTGCTGTGCCTATGGCTGTTATGCTTATCGCAAGGCCTGTCAGAGAAGATGTCGTGTCACCGCCGACAATGTCAACTCCGTATGTCTGGCAGGCAAGCCTTATTCCTGCGTATAATTCTTCGACATCCTCGATGCAGAATTTGCGGCTCAACGCGAGCGATACGGTAATCTGTTTGGGGGTACCGTTCATCGCGTATATATCGGAAATATTGGCAACTACTGCCTTGTAGCCCAAATGTCGCAAAGGGAAATAGGTGAGGTCAAAATGTATACCCTCCATGAATAGGTCTGTGCTTACCAGAACCTCCTCGTCATTGCTGAACTGCAGGACGGCTGCATCATCACCGGCTCCGGTATTGCTCTCCTTGTTTGTCAGTGTAATCTCCTTGGTGAGGCGCTCTATGAGGCCGAACTCTCCTACTGATGATATCTCTGTACGTTTTGTCGTGTTCATATTGTATTATAAATGTGTACTCTGTATGGTTATGCCCTGTTTATTATCTCGCGGAAAATGGTCGTCATCTTCGGTTGTGCCTCGTCGGCAGCTTTCTGTACCTCTTCATGACTGCACTCTACCACAATACCTTCGAGACCGAGGTCTGTTATGACAGAAATTCCGAAAATCCTTATACCGCAGTGGCGTGCCACTATGACTTCGGGCACTGTTGACATTCCCACAGCGTCGCCGCCCATACGGCGGAACATACGGTATTCTGCCGGGGTCTCGAATGTCGGTCCTTGTGTGCCAAGGTATACGCCTTCGACAACGCGGATGCCTTTCTCGTCGGCAATCTCTTTCGCTTTGGCGATGAGCTCCTTGTCATATGCGGTACTCATGTCAGGGAAACGGTCGCCGTATGGGATGTTCTTGCCACGCAACGGGTGTTCGGGGAACATGTTGATGTGGTCGGTTATTATCATAAGGTCACCGATGATGAACTCCGGGTTCATTCCGCCTGCAGCATTGGATACGAAGAGGGTCTTTATGCCAAGCTCACGCATCACGCGAACCGGGAAAGTTACCTCTTTCATTGAGTAGCCCTCATAGAAGTGGAAACGTCCCTGCATTGCCATAATCTCCTTGCCACCCAGTTTGCCGAAAATGAGCTTTCCCGAATGTCCTTCTACCGTTGAAAGCGGGAAGTTGGGTATATCCTTGTACTCAATCTCGTACTTTTCGGTTATCTCGTTTACAAGACTTCCGAGGCCAGTACCTAAAATGATGGCAGTCTCGGGTGATGTTCTCATCTTACTTTTGAGAAACTCGGCTGTCTCCTGAATTTTCTGTAACATACTCCTCAATTATTTTGTTAAACATCTTCTCTTCGTCACCAAGGATTTCAACCTTTATAGGCATAACATATATGCTCTCCCTAATGTTCTGTGCAAGGTCGTCACGTTGCTGAAGACGGGTTGCATCCTTTTCGGTCGTCATTATGACTTTGCTGTTCCCTTCTATTGCGTCGAATCGGGCGGCAATGTCCTCAAGGTCGGCAGTGGTAAAGTTGTGGTGGTCACCGAACTGCATCATGGTTACCTTCTTCCCGCGGCGTTCTATCTCTGCACGTAGCGGTTCGGGCTTTGCAATTCCTGTTACCAGAAGCACATTCCGGGCATCATCTGCCTTGTGTGGAGCAGCATCCTTGAACAATGGGTAACAGCTGCCGTATTTCATTCTTGAGAAGAATACCGGAATATCCTTCCAGCCTTTTATGTAATTGCTGCACCACGCTTGTCCCTCGGGTGTTATGTTGTCGCATTTTGTCATGATGACAATATCCGCTCTCCTTATTCCGGCAAGGCTTTCGCGCAGACGGCCGAAAGGCAATACATTGTCCTGCCAGATGGGGCGGTTGCTGTCAATGAGCAGAATATACAGCCCGGCCTTGACGTAGCGGTGCTGATAGGCGTCATCGAGCAGTATCGCGTCAAGCCCTGGCACCTCGGATGTGAGATTTTCGATGCCTGTAACGCGCTTTTCGCAGACAGCAACATCTATGTCGGGGTACTTGTTCTTTATCTGGAAGGGTTCGTCACCTATTTGTGGCATAGGGGTAGCCTCGTCGGCTCTTATGTATCCCTTGCTCTTGCGGCCGTAACCGCGGCTCAGCACTGCTATCCTGCGGTTTTCGCGCAACAGCTCTATAAGGTATTCTGTATGAGGCGTCTTGCCAGTGCCGCCTACCGATATGTTGCCTATGCATATAGTGGCAACGGGGAATACGCGGCTCTTGATTATGCCCATATCGAACATGATGTTCCTTATCCCGGTAATCCAGCGGTACGGGTTCAGTGCGTCAAGAATAGGTCTTGCTATACTTCTTGTCTCTTTTTTCATCGGTTTCAAATGATATCGCAAATTTAGCTATTTATTCTATAAGGTGTAGTCTTGCCTATGACATCTTTTGGGCTTTTCTCTCTTTCCGAATGTTAAAAAAGCTTATAATTTTGTTTTTTGCATCTTATTGAAATCATTTTCTTTAGAAATCTTTATTGATTTGAAAAAAAAAGTTACTTTTGCTGTGAAATAGAGTGCAGTTTACAAAAAATGTTGTAAATTGCAACCCGAATAGCTATAGCCTTTGTGGGGAAAGATGCTCGAGTGGTTGAAGAGGCACGCCTGGAAAGCGTGTATACGCCAAAAGTGTATCGGGGGTTCGAATCCCCCTCTTTCCGCTGTAAAATGATGATAATTAACTTATAAAATATTAATCTAAAAAATTACACACAATGAAAAAACTTTTTGCAATCGTTGCAGTGTTGGGTTTGTTAGGTACAGCTCAGGTTGCTGCACAAACTGAAGATGTTAACAATGTTCAGCAGACAGAGGCAGTTGAGGCTGCTAGTGATTCAGCAGCAGTTGAGGCACCTGCAGTAGAGGAGCCTGTAGCTGAGGAGCCTGCAGAGGCTGCTCCAGTAGAGGTTGTTGAGGAAGAGGGTATCGCCGGTGTTCACAAGACACTCAAGACAAAGTTTATCGAGGGTGGTGCCGAGTTCATGGCGCTTGTAGCAATTGCGATGGTTATCGGTCTTGCTTTCTGTGTTGAGCGTATCATCTATTTGAGCATGGCTCAGGTTAACACAAAGAAGTTGATGGCTAGTATCGCTGACGCATTGTCAAAGAACGATGTTGAGGCAGCCAAGAACATCTGCCGTAACACAGCAGGTCCTGTTGCTGCTATCTGCTATCAGGGTCTTCTCCGTATCGACGAGGGTCTTGAGACAGTTGAGCGTTCTGTAGTTTCTTACGGTAGCTTGCAGTCTTCAATGCTCGAGAAGAACTGTTCATGGATTACATTGTTCATCGCGATGGCTCCATCACTCGGATTCTTGGGTACTGTGATCGGTATGGTCATGTCATTTGACGAGATCCAGCAGAAGGGTGACATTTCTCCAACTATCGTTGCCGGTGGTATGAAGGTGGCTCTTATCACAACTATCTACGGTATTCTCGTAGCTCTTATTCTGCAGGTATTCTATAACTTTATCCTTACCAAGATCGAGTCTCTCGTTTCAGACATGGAGGATTGCTCAATCACTCTCTTGGATCTTTTGACAAAGTTTAACTTGAAGAAGTAATAACAGCTAAATAAATTGTATAGTTATGAAAGCTGATTTGTATATTAAATTGTCCAAATATGTATTGCTGGCGCTGCTTGTTGTAACGTTGGTTATACTTGGCCTCTTCTTTTTCGTTGGCTTTGACAACGAAATAGTGCTTCCCGGCCAGGAAAAGCCGCTTACAGATCCTCAGTTCTTGCCTGCACTCATGTGGTGGATGTATCTTTTGGTGATTGTTCCCATCGTCCTGATTGTTATTTATCAGGTTGTAGGTTTGGTTAAGAAGTTCGTTGATAGCCCCAAGGAGGCAACAAAGAGCTTGTTCGGTCTTATTCTTGCCATCATTCTCGTAGTTGTTGCTTACGTAGCGGCATCTTCAGCTGATTCAAATTCACTCGAGGCTATCCAGAACGGTACTGTAGCTCCTATCCTTATCAACAATGTCGTTTGTGAGGATACAGGCTCAATGATTCTGACAGATACTTTGCTCTATGTACAGTATGTGCTCCTTATCATTAGTGTTCTGGCTACATTCGTAAGTTTGTTGGGTATTTTAAAGGGAGTAAACAAAGTTAAGTAATAAGTCATGGCTAAAGGTAATAGAAAAGTACCCGGAATCAACGCCAGTTCAACTGCGGATATTTCATTTATCCTGTTGATCTTCTTCCTTGTCGTGACTTCTATGAGCCATCAGACAGGTTTGAATTCGCGTCTTCCGGAGAAAACAGAGGATAACACTCCTCCGCCAAAGATCCTGAACCGTAACGTGCTTGCTGTGAACGTTAACATGCATAGCAAGGTCCTAGTTAAACCAGGTGATATGGAGGTGAGTGAGTTTGAGAGCAGATATGGTGTTAAGGTAACAGACGTTCCTTTTGAGAAGCTGCGCTGGATTGCCAAGGATTTTATATGTAACCAGATTACAGACGCAAACGGAAATCTTGTTGCTGAGGATCTTGAGGTTTATCCGGTTATGATCGATACATTCGTTATTTGGAAGGATAAGGATGGCAATCCACACGCACTTCCCGATGGTCAGCCACGTAATATCTCAAAGAACCACGTGATTACTTTGACAACAGACCGTGCTTCGGAGTATAGTGTGTACTTCAAGGTTGCCAATGAACTTTATGGCGCTTACAATGAGTTGCGTGACAAATTGGCACGTGAGGCGTATGGCAGGCCATATAGTGAACTTGATGGTAACCAGCAGGAGGTTTGTCAGCAGTACTACAAACTGAAGATCTATGAGGCTAAGCCACAAGAGTATACCGAAACCGTTCAATAATTGATGAGCTATGAGTAAATTTAACAATAAAGGAAAGGCAGAGATGCCTGAGTTGAATACATCGTCTCTTCCTGACTTGATTTTCTCTATCCTTTTCTTCTTCATGATTGTAACATCAATGCGTGAGGAGGAGCTCAAGGTGGAGTTCAAGGCCCCTACAGGAACAGAGCTATCAAAGATTGAGCGTAAGACATCTGCAATCAACCTTTACATTGGTACTCCTAACCAGATGCACCAGAAACAGCTCGGTTCTGGTACACGCGTACAGATCAATGATAAGTTCATTGAAGTATATGAGGTGGGTAAGCATGTTGCCGAGGAGCACAATACAATGAAGGGTGATGATAAGGCGCAGATGCGTGTTGTCCTTAAGGTGGATGCCGGTGACGGCACTGAGGGTAGAAAACGCCCCAGTACCCAGATGGGTGTTGTCAGTGACGTCAAGGAAGAACTTCGTGAGGTCGGTGCTCTTTCAATCATGTACTCTGCTGAGTATGATGTAAAAAGAAATGAACAGTAATTTATAATCTGATACTTGATAGCCGCAGGTGATACTTGCGGCTATTTTTTTGTCGCCGGTTGATGCTTGCTTTTTCTTTTGTGTATAATACACAGCACTTCCGGGCCGTGCTATGACGGCCCGGAAGTGCTGTGTTGTTTGTGCTGATTGTTGTTGTGCTTTCAGTTCTTGCGTCTTGAGTAAGTGACGAACCTGTAGTCGTAGTTGTGCTTGTCGTCTGCAGGATGTGATTCGTCTTCAATGACCTCCCAATCGCGCCGGTTGAATTCTGGGAAGAAAGCGTCAGAGTTTGCTGGCGTGTCCATGACCTCTGTTAGGCAAAGATAGTCTGCCAATGGCATTGCAGCGCGGTAGAGTGTCTCTCCGCCGATGATGTAGACAATGTCCTCGTTGTTGCAGTTGGCCAAGGCCTCTTCGAGCGAACTGAATGTCTCTGTGCCGGGGAACGAACTCTCCTTGCGGGAAA
The DNA here is from genome assembly GCA_937900095.1 of uncultured Bacteroidales bacterium. Taxonomy (GTDB): domain Bacteria; phylum Bacteroidota; class Bacteroidia; order Bacteroidales; family Bacteroidaceae; genus HGM04593. Next base: position 50,044 of record CALCEC010000082.1, read on the forward strand.
GAACAATGTTCCTGCGGTTGGGCAGGGCGCCTTTGGGCAATGAACGGAATGTGTTGCTGCCCATGATTATGGTATGTCCTGTTGTCAGCTCTTTGAAACGCTTCAGGTCGTTCGGAAGCCAGTAGATGAGCTTGTTCTTGAACCCGATTGCATTGTTCTGGGCTATTGCCGCAATAAGTGCTATCTTTTGCATAATTTGTGTTTATACGGCCACGACGCCCTTTATGTGTGGATGTGCGTCGTAGTCCTCAAGTGAGAAATCTTCGAATTTGAATGAGAATATATCCTTGACATCCGGATTTATTACCATGCGTGGTAATTTCTTTGGCTCACGTGTAAGCTGTAGTCTTGCTTGCTCAAGGTGGTTTATGTAAAGATGTGCGTCACCCAATGTGTGGATGAATTCTCCGGCCTTGAGTCCTGTTACCTGTGCCATCATCTGCAGTAGCAGTGCGTATGATGCGATGTTGAAAGGTACGCCGAGAAAACAGTCTGCACTGCGCTGGTAGAGCTGAAGGCTCAACTTGCCGTCGGCAACATAGAATTGGAACATGGCGTGGCAAGGTGGCAGGTTCATATTCTTTATGTCAGCTACGTTCCATGCGTTGACTATTATGCGGCGTGAGTCGGGGTTGTGCTTTATGGTCTCCACAACCTCTTTTATCTGGTCAATATGTTCTCCGTCATATCCAGGCCATGAACGCCACTGGTAGCCGTAGATATGTCCCAGATCTCCGTTTTCGTCAGCCCATTCGTTCCAGATCCTTACGCCATTTTCCTGAAGGTATTTAACATTGGTGTCTCCGTTGAGGAACCACAGCAGTTCATGGATTATTGATTTGAGGTGCAGTTTCTTTGTTGTCAGGCAGGGGAAACCGTCCTCAAGGTTAAAACGCATCTGATGGCCGAAGACACTTATTGTTCCTGTGCCCGTCCTGTCGTCTTTTCTTGTACCCTCGGTGAGGATTCTGTCAAGTAAATCCAGATATTGTTTCATCTTGTTTTTCGTTTCTTGTTTCTTTTGTTCTGCGAAGATACAATATTTATGCCGAAAAGTGAAATCTGGGACTGTATATATTCTTATTTCTGTTAAGGTTAAAATTATTTATAAAATTTAATATTATATACAAGAATAAGCCCGTTGTAGTATATTTTTCTTATCTTTGCAGTAAACTGCGAAAACAGACTGCACTCGCTGTGAAATTATAAACAGGTTTATATTTCGCTCGTTTGTAAATGTCATTGCAGTAAAATGCGAAAACAGCCCGTGCTGGAGTGTCTCCGTGCACGGTAGGGGGAGTATGGAGCTTAATGAAAAGTTTGTAGAGAGGACGCGGATGCTCTTCGGGGAAGAGAGATACGGACGCTTTGTTCAGGCGCTTGAAAAAGAGCCTGTCGTAAGCATACGTGTCAACGAGAGAAAAATGGTGTCCGGCCTTTCGCTGAAAACTGTCCCCTGGGCAGAGTCGGGGCGTTATCTTGAGTCGCGTCCGCTTTTTACGGCCGACCCTCTTTTTCATGCGGGTTGCTACTATGTGCAGGAGGCGTCGTCAATGTTTGTGGAACAGGTGGTTAAACAGTATGTCAACGCTCCTGTCCGTGCTTTGGATCTCTGTGCTGCTCCGGGTGGTAAATCAACACATCTGCTGTCATTGCTTCCACGGGACAGCATGCTGGTGTCGAATGAACCCATGCCGTTGCGTGCCCAGGTGCTTGCCGAGAATATAACGAAGTGGGGAAATGCTTCGTCGGTGGTTACAAAGAACGAACCGGCAGACTTTGCTCCGTTCCGTAATTTCTTTGACTTTGTGCTGGTTGATGCCCCCTGCTCGGGTGAGGGTATGTTTCGTAAGGACTCTTTTGCTGTCGAGCAGTGGAGTGTTTCAAATGTTGAGCAGTGTGCAAGGAGACAGCGTGATATCGTTGCCGACATCTGGGACACGTTGTGTCCCGGTGGCCTGATGGTCTACAGTACCTGTACTTTCAACCGTGAAGAGAACGAGGATTGTGTGGAGTGGATTGCAAGTGAACTGGGGGCGGAGATCCTTGAGGTAAAGGTCCCCGATGAATGGAACATAACAGGTTCTCTCACTACGGAGGGACTTCCTGTGTATCGTTTCATACCCGGGTATACTGAGGGTGAAGGGCTTTTCATGGCTGTATTGCGTAAGGATGGCTCCTCGGCAGTAGTACAGCCCAGATTGCCGCGTTTCAAGCAGGTGCCTGCAAAAGTCAAGGGTGAGGTTGAAAAGTGGATAGTAGGGTCGGAAAGGTTTGATTTTGTCATGCAGAGTGACATTGTTGTCGCAATGCCTAAAAAGCATGCTGCTGCAATGCTTGCCTTGCAGCAGAAGTTGAAAGTGATACATGCGGCTTTGCCTCTTGCCGAGGTCAAGAACAATAAACTGTTACCGTTGCACGCATTGGCAATGAGTACGGAACTGAATGCTTCTGCATTCAATACTATGGAACTTGAACGTGAGAAGGCTCTTGCATATCTGCACCGCGAAGCAATGCTTTTCGCTGACGCGCCAGTAGGTCACCTTCTGCTTACATACAAGGGAATACCGGTCGGGTTTGTGAAAAATATCGGCAACAGGGCCAATAACCTTTACCCGGCAGAATGGAGAATACGTAAGAATCCGTTGGAATTATAAATAAAATTTATATAGAAATGAAGAAACTGTTTTTATCGTTTATGATGCTGGTGTCGGTCCTTCAGGCCGCAGCTCAGTTCGGTGGCTTTGACCCCGTATCTATGGAAGAGATTGTAACCGTCAAGGGCAATGAGGGTACAATCGAGTTTGAGGCCTACATTGACAAAGGCTATCACCTCTATTCTACAAATGTGCCGAAGGGCGGTCCGATGCCTTTGAGCGTTAAGTATCTGAAGGTTGAGGGTGCTGAAATTGTAGGTGACCTTGTTGCCGGTGAGGGTGCAAAGACCGAGTATGATCCAACATTCGAGATGGATGTGACATTCTACGACGAATCAGCTCTATTTACACAGAAAATCAAGCTGACAGGTGGTGATTATCGCATTGAAGGTGTTGTGAGCTATCAGTCTTGTGGTGAAGGCCAGTGTTATGTAGGTCGTTATGACTTCGAGATTACAGGAACAAGCGAGGTTCCCCAGCAGAAGTTGCAGACCAAAGAGGTCAAGGCAGAAGCTCCTGTTGCACCAAAGGTTACCACTCCTGCAGTAGAGAAACCAAAGGAGGTCAAGTCTGATGTAAAAGCAGATGACAAGGCAAAGGTTGAGGAACCCAAGGCTGCCGATGCAGGTGAGGCTGGTGATGCCGAACCTGTTCCTGCTGAACCTGTTCCTGCCGAAGAGGCTCCCGCTGCAGATGCTCCTGCGGCAGAAACGGCTGCATTGGACAAGGATTCAAAGGAGTATCACTGGAGAAGTGTCATCAGCGAACTGAATGAGCTCGGTACAGAGAGCAACTCGTCTTTGTGGCTCATATTCATCCTTGGTTTCGGTGCCGGTCTTGTCGCTCTGCTCACACCTTGTGTATGGCCAATCATTCCTATGACAGTGAGCTTCTTCCTGAAGCGTTCAAAGGATCGCTCAAAGGCTATCCGTGAGGCAGTCATCTATGGTGCGTCAATCGTGGTTATCTATCTGCTTCTTGGAATCTGTGTGACACTTATTTTCGGTGCAGGAGCATTGAATGCCCTCTCTACAAGCGCTGTTTTCAACATCTTCTTCTTCCTGATGCTTGTTGCTTTCGGTGCATCGTTCCTCGGTGGTTTTGAGTTGACATTGCCTTCATCCTGGACAAACAAGGTTGACGAGAAGGCCGGTAGCACAACAGGTCTCTTGAGCATCTTCCTTATGGCCTTTACACTTGTACTTGTATCATTCTCATGTACAGGCCCAATCATCGGCTTCATGCTCGTTTCTGTTGCCGATTCCGGTGAGATCCTTGCTCCTTCTATCGGTATGCTCGGTTTTGCACTCGCTTTGGCATTGCCTTTCACTCTCTTTGCATTGTTCCCGTCACTCCTGAAACAGACACCACGTTCAGGTAGCTGGATGAATACAATTAAGGTTATCCTCGGTTTTGTCGAGTTGGCATTCTCACTCAAGTTCCTCTCTGTTGCGGATCTTGCATACGGTTGGGGTATACTGGACCGTGAGACATTCCTCGCTTTGTGGATTGCATTGTTCATGATTCTGGGTCTCTATCTGCTCAATATCATCCGCTTCCCACACGACGATGAGAGCGACGGAAAGACCTCTGTTCCCGGTTTCTTTGCAGGACTTGTTACAATTGCGTTCGCAATATATATGATTCCAGGTCTTTGGGGTGCACCATGTAAGGCTATCAGTGCTTTTGCACCACCAATGAAGACCCAGGATTTCAGCCTTTATGACAATGAGTTCCACCCGCACACCGATGATTTCGACACAGCATTGCAGATGAGTGCAGCATCGGGCAAGCCAATCATGATTGACTTTACAGGTCACGGTTGTGTGAACTGTCGCGAGATGGAGGCTGCAGTGTGGAGCGATGACCGTGTAATCGAGACAATGCGCGAGGATTATATTGTTGCATCACTCTATGTTGATGACAAGACAGAACTTGAGCGTCCTTTCCAGGTTGAGGGCGAGAATGGCAAGAAGATATGGATTACAACTGTAGGTGAAAAATGGACATATCTGCAGAACTTCAAGTTCGGTGGTAGTGCACAGCCGTTCTATGTGATTGTGGACGGTCACGGTGATCCTCTTGCTTCTCCTTACAGCTACAATCCTGATGTAGATGCTTATATCCGTTTCCTTGAGGGCGGTCTTGACAGCTACGAGGAGAGAGCTTCAAAAGAATAATGATGAATCTACCCGGCAGGCATAAGCCTGTCGGGCTTACATATAAAAAGAGTTGGGTATGAATCTGACACCATTCATGAAACCCGTGTTCAACCACAGGGTCAAAAAGATTGCAAGGTATGCCACAGATGCCGAGAATATACAGCGTTCTGTATTGCAGCGTCTTGTAAACAGCGCTGCGGGCACAGAGTGGGGTATCAGGCACGGGTATGCCGGCATAAAGAACTATGAGGCGTTTGCAAAGTCTGTAGGAGTACAGGATTATGAGACTCTCAAAGGCTACATAGACCGTATGCGTCAGGGTGAGAAGGATGTACTCTGGAAAGGACGTTGCCAATGGTTTGCCAAGTCATCAGGTACAACCAACGACAAGAGCAAGTTCATTCCTGTTACTCCACAGGGATTGCAGAATGCCCATTATAAAGGTGGCTTTGATGTTGTGGCGCAGTATGTTGCAAACAATTCCGCAAGCCGTATATTCTCGGGCAAGGGACTTATCCTTGGCGGTAGCCATGCTCCAAATTACAATCTGCCCGGAAGCCTTGTGGGTGACCTCAGTGCAATCCTTATTGAGAACTGCAGTCCGTTCGTGAATATGATGCGTGTTCCGGGAAAGGAAATAGCTCTGTTGAGTGATTTCGAGGAGAAGATGGACCGCATAGCACGTGCTACAAGCAATGTGAATGTGACAAACCTCTCGGGTGTCCCTTCATGGATGATGGCAGTGCTCAAGCATATGCTCGATATTACAGGCAAGAAAGGTGTCGAGGAGTTGTGGCCCAATCTTGAGGTTTTCTTCCACGGTGGAGTGGCGTTTACCCCTTACCGTGAACAGTACAAGCAGATAATCCGTAAGGATGACATGAAGTACATGGAGACATATAATGCCAGCGAGGGATTCTTCGGAATACAGAATGACCCGACCGACCCTGCAATGCTGCTCATGATTGACTATGACATCTTCTATGAGTTCATACCTTTTGATGAGTTTGACTCACCCAATCCGCGTGTACTTCCTCTTTGGGAGGTTGAGGTCGGCAAGAATTATGCGATGCTGATTTCAACATCGTGCGGTCTTTGGCGTTATATGATAGGTGACACTGTGCGCTTTACAAGCAAGGATCCATACAAGATTGTGATTTCCGGCCGTACCAAGCACTTTATCAATGCTTTCGGTGAAGAACTTGTGGTAGACAATGCCGAGAAAGGCTTGCAGAAGGCCTGTGAGGAGACCGGTGCAATGGTACTTGAGTATACAGCAGCTCCTGTGTTCATGGACAGTAATGCGCATTGCCGTCACCAGTGGCTCATAGAGTTTGCCAAGGAACCCTCATCAATCGGGCAGTTTGCCGAAATCCTTGACCTCTCCTTGCAGCAGATTAACTCCGACTATGAGGCCAAACGTTACAAGAACAAGACCATGCAGCAGCTTGAGATTGTCGTTGCCCGTAAAGGCCTTTTCAGTGACTGGCTCAAGAGTAAGGGCAAGTTGGGCGGCCAGCATAAGGTCCCGCGTCTGAGCAACAGTCGACAGTATATTGAGGAACTGATGAATATGAACAGATAAGAATGAGAATAAAGGATATTTTCTTATATGCACTTCTCCTTGTGTTGCCGGTGGCTTGCGCAAGCATCGGTAGCCCTGATGGTGGTCCCTATGACGAGGAGCCGCCTGTGCTTGTGAAATCCACTCCCGGCATCAATGCAACGGGTGTTGATAATGGAAAGGTCGAGATTGTGTTCGACGAGAATATCAAGTTGCAGAATGCTTTCGAGAAAGTTGTGGTCTCACCTCCGCAGATGCAGATGCCCGAGATACGTTACAATGGCAAGAAGGTGACTGTGGAACTTTTCGACTCCTTGCTTCCGAATACCACATACTCAATAGACTTCAACGATGCAGTTGTGGACAACAACGAAGGTAATCCATATGAGAATTTTGCATATGTGTTCTCAACAGGTGATGTAGTAGATACCCTTGCCGTGTCGGGAACAGTGCTCAATGCCGAAGACCTTGAGCCGATAAAAGGCATTGTCGTGGGACTACACTCCTGTCTTGATGATTCGGCTTTTACAAAGAGGGCCTTTGAACGAGTGTCGCGTACCGACTCCAAGGGACGTTTTACCATTAAGGGGATTGCTCCCGGAAAATACAGGGTATATGCCCTGGCTGATGCGAACCAGAATTACCTTTTTGACCAGAAGAGTGAGAAGATTGCCTTTATGGATACATACGTCTCTCCTTTTGCGACAGAGGCAATACGTCAGGATACAATATGGCGCGATACTCTTACCATTGACTCGATAATGGATGTGAAGTATACCCGTTTCCAGCCTGATGACCTTGTCCTGCGTGCTTTTGCCGAGGAGATGAATGTGCAGTATCTTGTAAAGAATCCGCGCGATGAACATCACAAGTTCACTCTCTTCTTTGCCGCTCCCAATGAAGAGTTGCCGTCAATTAAAGGTTTAGGCTTTGATATTGATGGAAAGTATCAGCTTGAGTCTTCTCAAAAGATGGATACTTTGATATATTGGCTGAATGATTCAATGCTCTTCAGGAACGATACATTGAAACTATCCGTTACATATAAAGTTTCCGATTCTTTGGGAATGATGATTGACCGCATAGACACTCTTGATCTTGTACCAAAGAAAAAGTGGGCGAAGGTGCAGGAGTTGCAGCAAAAGATATATAATGAGGAGAAGACGAAATTCCTGCGTCAGGCGAGCGAAAAGGAGGGCTACGATAAGGACAATCCTCCCCCGTTTGTGCCCAAGGCAAAGGTACTGCCTTTACGTTTTTCGGGCAACTCCACGATGGACGTGAACGGAAACTGCCGTTTTGTCTTCGATGAGCCTCTGGCGGTGGCAGACAGTTCCGCTATACATCTTTATCAGATTGTAGATTCTCTACTGGTGCCGATGGAATATGTCTTCCGCCGTAGCGACAATAACATAAAGGAGTATGAACTGTTTGCCGAGTGGCGCCCTGGACTAAAGTACCAGCTTACGGTGGATTCAGCCGCTTTCAAAGGCATTTATGGCGGTGTTTCCGAAGCTTTGACTCGCGATATGCAATTCCGTACACTCGATGAGTATGCAGTGCTTTATCTTAATATTCCGGGTGTCGGGAACAATGCCTTGGTGCAACTCTTGTCATCGGATAAAGTTGTTATGCAGGAGCGTAGCAAAGATAACCGCTGCGCCTTTTATTTCATAAAGCCGGGTAAATACTATCTACGTCTCATCCTTGATGAAAACAACAACGGTAAGTGGGATACCGGCTCTTTCGAGCAGGCTCTTCAACCCGAAAAGGTTTATTATTATCCGCATTCACTCGATTTGAGGGCTTTGTTCGAGTATTCCCAGGACGATTGGGACATAAATGCTCCGCTTGACAAGCAGAAACCGCTTGAGATTACAAAGCAGAAGCCTGATAAGGAACGTAAGAAGATGAACCGCAACGCTACACGCAAGTTCAAGTGACAAAAAATGTTATTGATAAAATAGTATTATATATATGGAAAACAAGTTTATGATATACAATACTCTTTCGCGTAAGAAAGAGTTGTTCGAGCCATTGCACGCACCCAACGTGGGACTTTATGTGTGCGGTCCTACGGTCTACGGCCCTGCACATCTGGGTCATGCACGTCCTGCGATAACATTCGACGTACTGTTCCGTTATCTGCAGAACCTCGGTTACAAGGTACGTTATGTACGTAACATCACTGACGTAGGGCATCTTGAGCACGATGCCGATGAGGGTGAGGATAAAATTGCAAAGAAAGCACGTCTGGAGCAGATTGAGCCTATGGAGGTGGTACAGCAGTATACACTCCATTATCACAAGGTTATGGATGCCTTGAACGTGCTTCCTCCAAGTATTGAGCCACATGCGTCCGGGCATATCATCGAGCAGATTGAGCTCGTTAAGGAGATTCTTGAAAATGGTTATGCTTATGAGAGCGAGGGTTCAGTATATTTTGATGTGGCAAAGTATGACAAGGACCATAACTACGGTATCTTGTCCGGCCGTAATCTTGATGATGTGCTCAACACTACGCGTGAACTCGACGGTCAGCAAGAGAAACGTAATCCTGCGGATTTCGCATTGTGGAAGTGTGCACAGCCCGAGCATATCATGCGCTGGCCATCGCCCTGGAGCGACGGTTTCCCAGGTTGGCACTGTGAGTGTACTGCAATGGGCCGCAAGTACCTTGGCGAGCAGTTTGATATCCATGGAGGCGGTATGGACCTTGTATTTCCACACCATGAGTGTGAGATTGCCCAGGGCATGGCAGCTATGGGGCATCACGTGGTCAAATATTGGATGCATAACAACATGATTACCATCAACGGTACAAAGATGGGCAAGTCTTTGGGCAACTTCATCACTCTTGATGAGTTCTTCACAGGTACGCATAAACTGCTTTCACAGGCATACAGCCCAATGACAATACGTTTCTTCATTCTCCAGGCCCACTACCGCAGCACTGTAGATTTCAGCAACGAGGCATTGCAGGCTGCCGAGAAGGGTATGCAGCGTTTGCTCGAGGCATACAAGACTCTCTCCGGAATTACAGCATCAGGTGAGACAACTGCCGATGTCAAGGATTTGCGTGGCAAATGCTACGATGCCATGAACGATGATATGAATACGGCTCAGGTTATCTCCCATCTCTTTGATGCGTGCCGTGCTATCAACCAGATTGCCGACAAGAAGGCTGCCATCAGCGAGGCTGACCTTGCAGAACTGAAAGAGACCTTCCGTCTATTCGCTTTTGACATTCTCGGTCTAAAGGAGGAACGTGGTTCCGACAGTGGCCGTGAGGAGGCATTCGGTAAGGTCGTTGATATGCTTCTGCAGCAGCGTCAGGTGGCCAAGGCAAACAAGGATTGGGCAACAAGCGACAAGATTCGTGATGAGCTTGCTGCGCTCGGTTTTGAAATCAAGGACGGTAAGGATGGCTCAACCTGGAAACTTAACAGATAAGGGTATGAACAGTTGCTTTCTTACAATAATGTTCTCTTTGTTGCTTTTTGCCGGTTGCAGTAGTCCGTCGGGTAGCAAGGCCGATGCTGTAAAGAATTCGGTGCAGAACTCAGCAGAGGTGGCAAAACCTGCCGACAAGGTGAATGTACCCGTATTCAATGCCGACAGTGCATACAACTTTGTTGAAGCTCAGGTGGCTTTTGGCCCACGTGTACCAAACAGCAATGGACACAAGGCCTGCGGTGATTATCTTGAATCGAAATTGGCTTCATACGGTGCAACTGTCATAAGTCAGAATGTGGATATTACTGCATATAACGGCGATGTCCTTAAGGCACGCAATATCATAGCGCAGTTCCAGCCCGAAAAGGGCGAGCGCATCCTTTTGTGTGCTCATTGGGATACACGCCCATGGGCTGATTCCGACCCTGATCCGGATATGAGATACACTCCGATAGATGGTGCCAATGATGGCGGTAGCGGTGTAGGTGCCCTCCTTGAGATTGCGCGTCAGTTGTCATTGAACCCCACAGAACTGGGTATTGACATTATCTTCTTCGATGCCGAAGACTATGGCCGTCATGCCGATGAGTGGCGAGATGCGGTTGAAGGTGAGGAGACTTGGGCTTTGGGCTCAAAACATTGGGCACAGAACCCGCATGTCAAAGGTTACAATGCACGCTTCGGCATTTTGCTTGACATTATTGGGGCGCCTAATTCAAAGTTCTGTCTTGAGGGTTACTCAATGTACTATGCACGCAATATAATGGCAAAAGTGTGGAATTGCGCCAACCGCTCGGGTTACTCTGAATATTTCAGTATGTCTGAAGGTGGAATGATTACCGATGACCATTTGCATGTGAACAGGATACTGGGTATTCCTTGTATTGATATTATAAATTGCGATGTAACAAGTCCCAATGGTTTCGGACCTTATCATCATACCATAAAGGACAATATGGATTGGATTGATGCCAAAACCCTCAAGGCTGTGGGACAGACAGTATTGAATGTTATTTATAACGAGAAGTGATGGCTACTATAAACGAGATACAGGATAGTATTATAGAGGAGTTCAGTGATTTTGAGGATTGGCTCGACCGATACCAGTTGCTGATTGATTTGGGTAATGAGCAGGAACCACTGCCCGAGGAGTACAAAACCGACAATAACCTTATCGAAGGTTGCCAGAGCCGTGTATGGTTGCAGGCCGATTTTGTGGACGGCAAGGTCCTGTTCCGTGCCGAGAGTGATGCCCTTATTGTAAAAGGTATTGTATCTCTGCTCATCCAGGTCTATTCGGGACATACTCCCGATGAGATTCTTGAGTCGGAACCCTATTTTGTAGAGGCTATCGGCCTCAAGGAGCATCTGTCTCCTACGCGCAGCAACGGACTTGTCGCAATGATAAAGCAGATGAGACTGTATGCGCTGGCTTTCAAGGCAAAGATGGGTAACTGATTTATACCGGTATAATACAAAAAGGATATGGCAGTCAAATGACTGTCATATCCTTTTTGTATGCTGGCTTTGGCCGGTTGAGGATTAATCGCAACAGCCGTGCTCTGTCTTGTCAATGCGGTAGAGCTTGTCGCTGGGACGCACCTTTCCGGGTACCTTGAACGATACCCTGTCGCCCTTGCGTACTGTCTCGACGCTTTCCAAGTTCACACGTGGGTCATCGAGTTCAATGTATACGGCGCCTGTCGTAGGGCCTGTGATGAGTATCTTGTCGCCGGCCTTTACCTCACCTGCCTCAATGTGGAATTCTCCCACACCAAGGTTCGAGAAATATTTGATAGCCTTACCTATGTAAACCTTGCGTTCTGTTGCCTGTGAACCATAGATGTTGCTCCACTCGCCAAGCTTCTGTCCCTGATAGTAACCGTCCCAGAATCCGCGGTTGAAAACCGTCTTCAGGCGCTCGTCCCAGGCATCCTTCTTCTCCTCGGTGAACTCCCCTGCAAGGTATGCCTCGAGTGCTTCGTTGTAGCAACCGGCAACGGTCTGCACATATTCGGGTCCGCGTGCACGACCCTCAATCTTGAATACCCTCACACCGCTCTCTATCATGCGGTCCATGAAACGTATTGTCTTGAGGTCCTTGGGTGACATTATGTACTTGTTGTCAACCTCCAGCTCAATGTCGCTCTCGCGGTCCTTGACAATATATCCGCGACGGCACACCTGCATGCACTGTCCGCGGTTGGCGCTGCGTCCCAACTGGTGCAGCGACAGGTAGCACTTGCCTGATATTGCCATGCACAGTGCGCCATGGCAGAACATCTCGATGCGCAGCAGTTCTCCCTTCGGTCCGCAGATGTTCTCGTCTATGATAACCTTGTGTATGGCTGCTACCTGGTCCATGTTCAGTTCGCGTGCAAGCACCACAACATCGGCAAACTGCGCGTAGAACTTCATTGCTTCGCTGTTGCTTATGTTGAGTTGTGTTGAAAGATGTACCTCAACTCCCACACGGTTACAGTACTGCATTACAGCAATGTCCGATGCTATCACGGCCGAAATCCCGCTCTCTTTTGCAGCGTCTATGATTCTGTGCATCATGTCAATGTCATCCTCATATATTATGGTGTTTACCGTGAGGTAGCTCTTTATGCCATGTGCATCGCAAATCTGTGCAATCTCCCTCAGGTCATTGATGGAGAATGCACTTGCCGAGTGGGCGCGCATGTTAAGGTGTTCTATTCCAAAATATATGGAGTTCGCTCCTGCCTGTATGGCTGCCGACAGGCTCTCTCTTGAGCCTACGGGTGCCATTATCTCAAAATCGCTTCTTTTGTACTGCATATAAGGTTTAATTTATGGTACAAATATACTATCTTTGTGCTCAAATAACAAACTTGACGGCATTAAGATGAAGATAGCTGATATTGAATTTGGAAAGTATCCCGTATTCCTTGCGCCCATGGAAGATGTTACAGATGAGGCATTCCGCCTGCTGTGCAAACGCTTTGGCGTGGATATGGTATACACTGAGTTTGTCTCAAGCGATGCACTCATACGCGATGTGAACAGCACCTTGCGCAAACTTAATATATATGACCAGGAGCGCCCTGTTGCAATACAGATTTACGGTAACGAGGTAGAGCCTATGGTTGAGGCTGCCAAGAGAGTGGAGGCTGCCCGTCCCGATATCCTGGATATAAATTTCGGCTGTCCGGTGAAGAAGGTTGCCCGTAAGGGTTGCGGTGCCGGAATGTTGCAGAATATCCCCAAGCTGCTTGAGATAACAAAGGCGGTTGTTGATGCGGTCAAGGTTCCGGTTACAGTGAAGACACGCCTCGGTTGGGACGAGAACAGCAAATGTATCGTTGAACTTGCCGAGCGTCTTCAGGACTGCGGTATAGCTGCACTCACAGTCCACGGCCGTACTCGTGCCCAGATGTATACCGGTGATGCCGACTGGACACTTATCGGTGAGATAAAGAATAACCCGCGGATGCACATCCCCATTATCGGCAACGGCGATGTAAAGACCCCCGAACGTGCCAAGGAGTGTTTCGACAAGTATGGTGTCGACGCTGTGATGATAGGCCGTGCCAGCTTCGGACAGCCGTGGATATTCCGCGATGTGAAGCATTATCTCGAACACGGTGAGGCTGCAGAGCCGTTTACTTTCGTTGAGTGCATGGATATACTGCGTCAGCAGGTTCGTGACAGTGTAGAGTGGTTGGGTGAGCGCCCGGGAATCCTGCACGTGCGCCGTCATCTGGCTGCGACACCGTTGCTCAAGGGACTTACTGACTTTCGCCCTCTACGTATTGCCATGCTGCGTGCCGAGAAGGTTGATGAACTGATGTCGATACTCGATGAGATAGTGGATAAGTACGGAGTGTAATAATGAAACTTGTCCAAACAAAAAAACGGAGCCGCGGCTCCGTTTTTTTGTTGTTTTATATGTGTAGTTACTTTTCTGTTGCTTTGAGGTAATTGATGACCGGGTTTGCATACATCTCCAGAATCTTTGTACGGCAGAACTCATCGTCGCGGTCGGGGAGGTCAACCTTTGCGACTTGTCCTTGCAGATATGCGTCCAACTTTGCTTTCTCCTCTGCTGTGTATTTGTCGGCAAAGCGTGTGTCGCCGGTAAGCAATTCGTAGAAGTAGTAGTTTATAGCCCAGAACTTGTAGTTGCTGTGTATGTGCTTGTCTATGATGCGTGCTACGGCGGCTGTCTTCTCGTTCTTGCCTAAAGAACGGTCAATGGCATCAATCTCCTCGTTGATGCAGTCGGCAATGTGGTAGTGTATGCCGCCCTTGTAGCCGAACATACCGGCCTTCATGTTGATGAGGTCGTCCATGGGTGACTTTTTCCATTCAGGATTGTCACGTTTCTGCTGGAACTCCTTTGCCTTGAGGTAGTCGCACGGGTCGTACTCGTAAGATATTGTGGTAGGAGCTATGTTCAATACCTTGAGTGCGTCAATGATATCTCCGCCACTGTACATTGAGAACATCTTGATAAGGCCCTCTTGTGTGCGGTCATTGCTGTCCTTTGCACGGCCCTCACGCTGAGCAATCCATATCGGTTGGTTGCGCTCGGTGATGGTGTGGTGTATGTACGATGAGAGTCTCTTTGACGATGCAAGCATCTCGCGTATTGATGCCGAGCGCTGTACGATGAAACTACGGTTCACACGTACAAGCTTCTTTATCCATGGGCGTATGAGCAGGTTGTCACCGATGGCAATCTCAACTGTATTGCCCACTGTCTCAACAAAGACTATGCACAGGAATGCAGAGTCCATGATTATGTCGCGGTGGTTCGAGATACATAGTGACTTAGCCATATTCTCCTTGTTGTCATAACTCATGGTGATGCCGCTTGAGAGTTTCTGGATAACTCCCTTGATGAATGGGTAGACAAGGGCTTTCTGGAATTCAAGGTTGGTCTTTGAGGCACGCATTGCTGCCGCAATCTGCTCAAAAGGCATACCTTGGAATGCATAGCCCATTGCGGCCTGGAACTCGGGGTCGGCAATCAGTTCTTCAAATACCTGCGGTAGCTCTTCGGGCAGGTAGGGACGGATCTCGTCATATTCTGCTGGAATCATATATGGTGATTTTAAATGTGTTTGCAATGTTATTGTTCTCCGGCAGGGCGCTATGCCTGCACTATACTATCGCAAGATACGGCAAATTATTTCAAAAACAAAATGAGGTGCCTTTTTTTTACTTTTCTGTACTTATGAGATAATGCGGTTGTAAACAAATCTGCATATAGTTGTCTTTTTCAGATTTTAAATATAATTTTGCATAATTGTGAAATAGTGTATTTGGATAGATAACTGAAATTTAAACATAATTACTATGAGAACTGTAAAGAATAGCTTAAAGAAGCTTTTTGGATGGATTCCGGCCGGAATAATCTGTCTTGTAATCTTTTTTGCCTTGTTCGGCTATCTGGCGTCAAAGATGGGTACGGCAAATATGCTCAACACCATAATGAACACGTCGCACGACCTGTTGCTCAACACGGTGTTCTATCTTATGGCGATATGCGTTATTACCGGTGCCATCGGCAAGATTTTCGTTGAGTTCGGTGTGGTAAACCTTCTTGAAAAAATATTAAGGCCTTTGATGAAGCCTGTCTTCAACCTTCCCGGTGTGGCCTCTTTGGGCGCAGTGCTTACATTCCTCTCAGACAATCCTGCAATCATTTCGCTTGCTCAGGACAAGAGGTTCGCTACATATTTCAAGAAGTACCAGTTCATCTCTTTGACAAACTTCGGAACAGCATTCGGTATGGGCCTTCTTGTTATTGTCTTTATGGTAGGTCAGGGATATTTTGCAGAGCCTTTCATCGGTCTTCTCGGAGCGGTTGCAGGATGCGTAATCTCTACAAGGCTGATGCAACGTTTTACTCTCAAGGCTTATCCGCGTTTCAAGGATGAAGTAGCCGCTGAAGCCGAAAAGACAGAGATTGAGACAGAAGCACATTACACAAGACCAATGTTCCAGCGTATTCTCGACTCTCTTCTTGATGGTGGACGTACCGGTGTGGACGTAGGTCTTGCAATCATTCCCGGTGTGCTCATAATTTCTACACTTGTGATGCTTTTCACTTTCGGACCTTCTACAAGCGGCGAGTTTACAGGCGCAGCGTACGAGGGTGTTCAGCTTTTACCATGGGTTGGTGAGAAACTCGGCTTTATCTTTGAGTGGCTCTTCGGTTTTACTGATCCTCACCTTATCGCTTTTCCCATTACAGCTCTCGGTGCAGTGGGTGCTGCCCTTGGTCTGGTTCCTAACTTTGCGGCGGAGGGTTGGATCGACGGCAATGCCATTGCTGTGTTCACTGCTATCGGTATGTGCTGGAGCGGTTACTTGAGTACACACACAGCTATGCTTGACACCTTAGGTTACCGTCGTCTCACTTCAAAGGCTATTCTTGCTCACACTATCGGTGGCTTTATAGCAGGAATAGCAGCCCATTGGATGTTTGTGCTTTATACTCTGATATAATTTCTGATAGATGAGAATAGGTGTGTTGACGGCAATGTCGTCAGAGTTTGAACAGCTCGTCAGGTTGCTTGAAGGTGCTGTAGAGTGTGAAAAGGGTGGTGTGGATTACATGACAGGCCGTCTGGGTGGCAATGAGATTGTATTGCGCCAATGTGGAATAGGCAAGGTTAATGCCGCTGTGGGTACAGCTGAACTGATCCGTTCTTTCTCTCCCGACGCTGTGGTGAGCACGGGTGTTGCCGGTGGCATTGATGTCTCGTTGGGTGTCATGGATGTAGTGGTGAGCTCATCGATAGTGTACCATGATGTGTGGTGCGGTATGGGTTGCGAGTATGGCCAGGTACAGGGTATGCCGGCTGTCTTTCCTGCGGCCGAGAGCCTGTGGAAAAGCGCAGTCGCACTCAATGGTTCTCCCGATAACATAACCCGCATACACGCAGGGCTTATATGTACCGGCGACCAGTTCATAACCAACCGCGACGAACTCGATAAGATTAAGTCGAACTTCCCTTCTGGGCTTGCTGTTGATATGGAATCGGCTGCAATTGCGCAGACATGTCACATCTACGGTGTCCCCTTTGTTAGTTTCCGCATAATTAGCGATACTCCGGGTGTTGACAAGCATATTGAACAGTATGAGAATTTCTGGGGCGAGATGGCGAACCGCTCTTTCGGTGTGACCCGTCAGTTCCTCTCTAACCTATAATTTATATGGAAAAGATACCTTCGTTTACAATAGACCACATACGTCTTAAACGTGGCATTTACGTATCGCGTAAGGATGTTGTCGGCGGCGAGACGGTGACAACCTTCGATGTACGCATGAAAGAGCCCAACCGCGAGCCGGTGTTGAGCCCGAGTGCAATACACACCATAGAACACCTTGTGGCGACATACTTGCGCAACCATCCTGTGTGGGCCGATAAGATTATATATTGGGGGCCTATGGGTTGCCTTACAGGCAATTATCTGATTGTGAAAGGAAACCTCACATCGGCCGATGTGTTGCCGCTTGTAAAGGAGGCTTTTGAGTTTGTTGCATCATACGAGGGCGTTGTTCCCGGTGCTACAGCCCGTGACTGCGGCAACTACCTGCTCATGAACCTGCCCGAGGCCCGTTGGGAGGCGCGAAAGTATCTTGAAGAGGTGCTTGAGTGTGCAACAGAGGAGAATTTGAACTATCCGCAATAGGAGCCGGAGTGATATATATACAAAAGAAGGTCAGCAAATGCTGACCTTCTTTTGTGTTGTCCTACCCGGATTCGAACCAGGACAAACAGAACCAAAACCTGTTGTGCTACCATTACACCATAGGACAATCCTCTTTGCTCTCTTTTGAAGAGCGGTGCAAAGGTAGTGCATTTGAACGTAAATGCCAAACTTTTCGGGTTGTTTTTGATTGTAGTGCAGGCTGGAAAGTGTTGTCCGGCCGGCTTTTGGATGCTTCCGGCTTGTTGTATAACTTTCATCCGCGGAAGCTGTTCACGCACATGATTACCCTGGTGACATCATTGTCGCTCATTGCAGGGTGGCATGGTAGGCTCAGTTCTGTCCATGCAAGCTCCTCTGCAACTGGAAGAACAAGTGTATTGGCTTCTTTGTAGCACTCCTGCTTGTGGCATGGAATAGGGTAGTGTATAAGTGTCTGTATCCCCTTTGCTGCAAGATGTGCCTGCAGTGCATCGCGTTGCTTGGTGAATGCCGGGAATATATGGAATACGTGTCCGTCAAACTCCTCAACCACGGGAATGTTTACGGCGTTGTTGGTAATCTCGGCAATGTATCTTCTCGCAATCTCCTTGCGGCGGTTGTTGTCGGAATCAAGGTGGCGCAGTTTCACGCGAAGGGCTGCCGCCTGGAGCTCGTCGAGTCTGCTGTTTACTCCTTCAAGCGTGTGGCGGTACTTCTCCATGCTGCCGTAGTTATGTAGGGTAAGGATTGTCTCGTACAGTTTGCTGTCGTCTGTTGTCACTGCTCCTCCGTCGCCTAACGCTCCTAGGTTCTTCCCGGGATAAAAGCTATGTGCTGCAGCATCACCGAGGGAGCCTGTACGCTTGCTTCTGTATTGGCATCCGTGTGCCTGCGCATTGTCTTCAATTATCTTCAACCCTTTTTGACGGCATAGCATGGCAATCTCCTCGCTGTAGCAGTTGCGGCCGTAGAGGTGCACTAACATCACCGCTTTGCATCGTGGAGTGATGGCTTCTTCAATTCCTTTACGGTTGATGACTGCTGTCTGCAGGTTTGGGTCTGCAAATACCGGCTTCAGCCCGTTTTGTGTAATGGCAAGCACTGATGCTATGAATGTGTTTGCCGGAACGATGATTTCATCGCCTTCGGAAAAAACTCCAAGTTCCTTGTAGGCTCTTATTATAAGCCACAAGGCGTCGTAACCGTTACCGCAACCTACGCAATGGCGCGTACCTATGTATTCGGCATACTCTTTTTCGAAAAACCGTGTTTCTTCACCCAAAAGATATATACCTTTGGTTATTACTCGGTTTATGGTCTCTTGCAGTTCCGGGTTGTAGCGTGCATTTATTCCGTTGAGCGGAAGGTATGGTATCATAGCTCTTTTCTGTACTTTAGGAATTCGTCAAAATCCCGGAAATAGTCTTCGGGGGTATATGGTGTTGATGCCAGTACAAGCGCTATTGAGCCCGATGAGAAATTGCGGAGCTCTTCCCATACACCGCAGGGCAGATAAAGTGCCTTTGAAGGGTGGTTCAGCTGGAACACTTTCTCGCGCTCTCCATCAAAGACTCGCACCTCAAAACTGCCTGTAGCTGCAACTATGAGCTCGCGCAAGGTCTTGTGCGCGTGTGCGCCACGTGTCACGCCGCCTGGTATGTCATAGATGTAGAATATGCGTTTTATGTCAAAGTCAATTACTCTGCCATTCTCTACAACGGTGATGTTCCCCGTTGCGCCGTGGTGTTTGCCAAGCTCAATGATGCGGCAGTCGTCAACTGTGGTCCTCATAGTGCATTGCTCTCTTTGAGTTGGATGAATCTGTCAAAATCGCGTATATAGTCGCGTGGGCTGTAAGGAGCGGAACATATTACCAATGCAATGGAGTTTGTTGCAAAGTTCTGCATCCTGCGCCATGTGCCGGCAGGAATATATACTCCCTTGTTGCATCGGTCAAGGTGGATAAGCAGCTCCTCTTCTCCATTGTGTATGTAGAGATCGAAACTTCCCGAGAGGGCAATGATGAACTCGTCGTTTTTGTGGTAGGCGTGTCCGCCACGTGACTCACCACCGGGGACATCGTATACCCAGTATGTGCGCGCAATGGTAAAGGGCAATAGCTTGTTGTCCTCTATAACTGATAAATTACCACGTTTGTCTCGTATCTTGCCAAGCGGGATAATGCGTGCCTTATTCTTCTTGCTCTCTTTCACCGTTTATTTGTCATGTGCGAATATACGATTTTTTATTGTAAGCTGTGCAAACGTCGTGTATATTTTGGTGAGATTCTCTGGTGCAACGTCAAATGAAACTGATACCGCAGTGTGTGGCATTGGCAGATATCTGCCATACCAACTCTTCAATACTGCACCCTCTTGCCTTTGCAATCCTTGCATATATTTCTTCTATTGGGACCTTGCTTTCGTCGCTTTCGATGAAGAGTTTCTCTGCCGGAATAATCCTTGCACTCTCTGCGTTGAAATGCTCGCCAAGCGACAGGCTCAGACCGGCTCTGGTCAACTGTTCTGCCTGTTGTGGCTTGCCTCGGAAACCGTGTATTATCCACGCCTGCTGTGGCCTGTATTCCTTATGAAGTGCGATAATGCTGTCGAATGCCTTTACGCAATGTATGATGAGCGGCTTCCGCACTTCCTCGGAAAGGGCTATGAGGGCACGGAAAACCTCGGTCTGTAGTTCTGGAGTTGCTCCGGGATGCGCCCTGTCAATTCCGCACTCTCCAATTGCTGTTATGTCGGGGGTTTTTGCAAGTTCCTTGATTGCCCGGAATTTCTGTTTCCAGTTGTTGTCCACATCCCACGGGTGTATGCCTACGGATGCGCATCCGGTTGTGGGCTCTCCGTTGCTGTTGAAGATTGCGTATGCCGTTTCTTCACTTTTGTTGTGGGTATGTATGTCTATGAACTTCATTTCTGAATTATGGTACGGGGTCATATCCCGAGCCTCCCCAAGGGTGGCAACGTAGTATGCGCCTGATTGCAAGATACAGTCCTTTTATGGGACCATGCTTGCGCAGGGCTTCAATGGCATATTGTGAGCATGTAGGGGTGAAACGGCATGATGGGGGTGTCAGGGGTGATATGCACTTCTGGTAGAACCTGATGGGCAGGATAAGGATATTTGCAATAAGCCGTTTCATTGTATTCCGCATTTGGCAGTTATTCCGGCAAGGAGCTTTTCCATTTTGCGCTTGATGAAAGCTGTGTTGTTGTGGCGGGTGTCGATGTAGAGTATCGCTACAGCCAGTTTCTTGCCGCCTGTCTGCAATGCCTCCACGAACGGGTGCTTGCTTGTGCGGTATGCTTCGCGTATGCGTCTTTTGACAAGGTTGCGGTCTACGGCATGCTTGAATCTCTTCTTTGCTACACTGATGAGTATTGCCGCCGTAGGCTCCTGCTCCTCCTGTTCGATGAATACTGCACGCAAAGGATATGCCGTTACCGACGCTCCTTCGGCATACAGCCTCTCAATCACTCTCTTGCTCTTGAGGTGCTCTTTCAAAGGGAATGTGTTTCTTTTCATTGTCGGTGTGGCTTCTTAATGAAACAGCCCCGTCGGCAAGACAGGGCTGCTGTATGATCGTTACTTGTTTGCTGCAAGATAAGCATCCAGTGCTGCCGGCATGTTTGTCGCAGTTGCCGTAGGTGCTTCAAGGTCAAGTCTCAAGTTGTTTTCCTTTATGCACTTTGCCGTTACATTGCCGAAGCAGGCAATCAACTGCTCACCCTGCTCATATTCGGGCACATTCTTTTTCAAGGACTCGATACCGTGAGGGCTGAAGAAAATGAGCATGTCATATGACTTGATGTAGTCAGGAGCGATATCGGTACTTACTGTGCGGTACATCTCTGCCTGTGAATGTGCGATGCCGTACTTGTCAAAAATCCCGTTGATTTCGTCGTTGTGTACGTTCGATGTCGGCACAAAGTATTTCTCTGTCTTGTGCTTTGCAAAGATCTCCTCAAGGTCCTGAATGTGGCCTTTCCCGAAGAATACCTTGCGCTTGCGGTACTGGACATATTTCTGGATGTAAAGCGAGATGGTCTCCGACAAGCAGAAATATTTCATGTCATCGGGGATTGTTACTCTCAACTCTTTGCATAGTGTGAAGAAGTGGTCAATAGCATGGCGCGAAAGAAACAGTATGGCAGTGTGGTCCAAGATTGATACCTTCTGCTGACGGAACTCCTTTGCCGTTACACCTTCAACTTTGATGAAAGAACAAAAATCAATCTGCACGTTATGCTTCTCCGCAAGGTCAAAATATGGAGATTTGTCTGTAGCTGGTTTTGGCTGTGAAACCAGAATCTTACTTACCTTCAATGTCCTAAATTTTAATCGTTATAAATTCACTCAGTTGTAGTACCGATTTCCACACCATTGCGATGGGTAAAAATTCAAGTGCGCAAAGATATAAAAAAATCTCCAAATAGTTTCTTCTTTTTCTGAAAATGATTCTAAAAAGTCCAATAGTTATGGTATAAATATATGCGATTATGGCCAAAACAAGATAAAAGTTCACATAGCTTATTTTTATTGAAGGAACAAATAGTAGCGCAATCGCAGCCGGTGCAAGTATGAACCCAGACGTCTTGGCTGTGAAGAAATATATCTCTCTGAATTCCTGGGCTTCCTTTTTGGTGTAGAGGATGTTGTTTACAAGGTCATATATCCACTTCTTGGCAAGTAACACAATGCCAAAGAACAGTGCAAAAGTACAGGTGTATATGAAGGCATTCCTGTCGAGCGAAAGGTCAACGGTTTTTTGCAATTCAGACAGAGTTATGATTGTGAGGTAAAAAATCGTTTGTGCATACATCAGGGCATTGCAGATTCTGGTAATGTGCGTTCTGTCGTTGAAGGGTGTTGAATTACGCTGGTAGTAAAAGATGCCTTTTGCACGTTCCATAATGCTTGTGCCATTCATCATCAATACATAGGCCATGCCTATGATATTAATGATGAAAAGGAGCATTATTGTATTATCATTCGTTATATTGTAAGGTACAGGGGTATTTGTCATAGTGCTGCATATTTTCTTACAGACGCATCCCAACGTGGTGTGTTCATTATTATTTCCAAAGCCTCTTCTGGTGTAGAAGCCACGCTCCATATCTTGCCGTGGATCTCACCCATGAAACGTTCCTCGATAGCCTTTTCCAACTGGGCAATGAAATTGTCGTAATAACCGTTTATGTTGAGTATTACAATGGGGTTGAAGTAGAGCCCCAATTGCTTCCATGTAATGATCTCGCTCAGCTCCTCAATGGTGCCGCATCCACCCGGCAGTGCAATGACGGCATCGCTCAGATTAGCCATTGTCTGTTTGCGCTCGTGCATGCTTTCTGTAATGCGCAGCTCTGTGAGTCCGGTGTGGTGCCACCCTTGGTCCACCATGAACTGCGGGATTACTCCAATGGCCCTTCCGCCGTTGTTGAGCGCACCGTCCTCAACCATCCGCATCAGCCCTATGCTGCCCGCGCCGGTGATGACTGTGATACCCTCTTTGGCCAAGAGTGCCCCGAGTCTGTATGCAGTTTCGCCGTATACCTCTGCCGCCTTATTGCTCGATGCACAGTATACACATATATTGTTTACTTCCATTGTCTGTAGTTCTGTTGTTCGCGGGAATTTCCGCTTTTCATTGCTGCCACTCAATGGTCAGATACTCGTCCTCGCCGTTCCAAACACAACCGTCATGGTCCTCGTAACCTTCGATGTTGTATACAGTATTGTAGGGCTCACCTTTTTTAAGGTGCAAGTACATGGGAGGACATTCGCAGCTAAGGCATATTTCCGTGTCGGATATACCTTTCACTATGAATGTATACCGTTTGGGAAACACTTTGTTTACGACAAGCATTTCGCCTACTTCTGTTATTTCGCTGTCAAGAACGTATGATGTGGTGTCGCTCTTGCCGCCGATATCCCATTCCGAGACAGTCAATTTGATATGTATGTGTGGCATATTGGTTGTATATAACTTGATAAGGACTCAATTTCCCCAATTACCTCTGTCGAGGTTGCGGTAGCCGATAGCCTCGGCTATGTGCTGGAACTGTATATTCTCGCTTGCGTCAAGGTCGGCAATGGTGCGCGCGACCTTTAATATGCGGTCGTAGGCGCGTGCCGAAAGGTCAAACCTTGTCATTGCCGTCTTCAGCATTGCAAGGCTTGTCTCGTCAAGCACTGCGTATTTTGCAATGAGCTTGGGTGTCATCTGAGCATTGCAATATATGCTTTCTTCGTTCTTGAAACGTTCTTCCTGTATCTTGCGTGCAGCAATAACGCGCTCACGGATAGCTGCGCTGGGCTCGCCGGGTGCTGTGTCCGATATCTTTTCAAAAGGAACGGGGACAATCTCGCATTGTATGTCTATGCGGTCGAGTAGCGGGCCGCTTATTCTGTTGAGGTAACGCTGTACCTGTCCCGGGCTGCATGTGCAGGCTTTTGTGGGGTGGTTGTAGTAGCCGCAAGGGCAAGGGTTCATTGATGCCACGAACATCACACCGGCGGGGTACTCCACCTTGTAGTTGGCACGTGCTACGCAAATCTTGCGGTCTTCGAGCGGCTGGCGCATCACCTCTAGTACGTCGCGGCTGAACTCGGGGAGCTCGTCAAGGAATAGTACTCCGTTGTGTGCAAGTGAAATCTCTCCGGGCCTTGGATTGCTGCCTCCTCCGCAGAGTGCGACTGATGAGATAGTGTGGTGAGGACTACGGAACGGACGTTGTGTGATGAGCGAGCAACCGTCTGGCATCATGCCGCTGACCGAGTGTATCTTTGTCGTCTCAAGGCTCTCGCTGAGTGTGAGTGGTGGCAGTATGCTCGGCAGCCTCTTTGCCATCATTGACTTTCCGCTGCCCGGAGGGCCAACCATAATGAGGTTATGGCCGCCTGCGGCGGCAACCTCAAAGGCACGCTTCACGCTCTCCTGTCCGCGTACCTCGCTGAAATCAAACGGGAAATTACTCTGTTTTGAGTAGAAATCGTCCTCAATGTCCACCTTGTATGGGTTCATGGATTCCTCGCCGTTGAGGAACTGTATCACCTGTATCAGATTTTCGGCACCATATACAGTTATGCCGCTGACAACGGCAGCCTCGGCTGCGTTGCCCATTGGCAAAATGATGCCTTCGTAGCCTAACTCTTTTGCTTTGATGGCTATGGGCAAGGCGCCTTTTATTGGCATTAGCATTCCGTCAAGCCCCAGCTCTCCCATGATAAGATACCTGTTGAGCTTGTCTGTGGATATGACCTCGTCTGCTGCAAGAATACCCACAGCAATGGGCAGGTCATATGCCGAGCCCTCCTTCTTTATGTCGGCGGGCGCCATGTTCACTATTATCTGCTTGCTCGGGAAACGCAGACCGTTGTACTGCAATGCGGAGTTTATACGTTGGTGGCTCTCTTTTACGGCATTGTCAGGCAAGCCTACAAGGTAGAACTTGATACCTCGCAGTGCATTGACCTCAATAGTTACCAGTGTGGCGTTTATGCCCTGTATTGCCGCGGCAAGAACCTTTACCAGCATGCTTTATTTCTTTTTTTTGTTTTTCTTCTTTTTCTCCTGGTCTCTGTCATATTTGCGTGCCAAAGAGTCTATCCTTTCTCCTAACTTCTCTGTCTCTACATCGTAGTCGATTACCCTATGGAATGGGCTGACAAGCATTGTGAATGGCAGTGACTTGATGTTGAACTGTTTTGCAAGAGGGCTATGGAACATCTTCCTGTCAAGCACGTTGTCGCCCACAATGCTGTCCTCCGTGATGAACTTTTTCCATTGTGCCGAGTCATAGTCGAACGCAATGTTCAGTATTGCAAAGCTCTCGCTCTTGACACTGTCCTTTATTGCCTCAAGTTCTCTCATCCTGTTGTGGCTGTTCTTGTCCCATGAAGCCCAGAATGTTATAAGAGTATATTTCCTCAGGTAGCTCTCTTGGGTGACCTTGATGCTGTCAATTGTTGTGTATTCAAAATCTGGGAAAGACCTATGCAATACATTGCTGTTCTTGCTGTCAGCCTTCTTGTTTAGGTTTACGATATATTCGCAGTCCTTGAGTATGCCGCCAAGCTTGCTTATGCGTGAACGGACATCCTTGGTAATCGGGTCCGGAGTCTCTGTTATGTACCTGCGGATGATCTCGATACATACGTCGCTTATGGGATGTGCAAGTATGAAGCTGTCAATCTTTTCTGTTTGTGTATTGCCGGCAGGACATGTGTCAAGCACTCTTGATATACTGTCATGCAGAGCCTGTGTTGTTCCGCCTTCTATGCACCAGCCGCTTTTGAGGGTACTGTCTTTCTTTAGGGTAGCTGTAAGCCTGGGCTCTGCATACAGGGGAATCGCCCTGGTCTCGGGGATGACAAGGAACATTGGTGTCAGTGTGTCAACCTGCAATGAGAGCATGAAGCTGCCTTCGTCGTCGCAGCGCACCGAATCGATTCTCTCGTAGCGCTTGTCGGTTCCGAACACGTACACCAGACCGTTGGGGAAATCTGTCTTTCCTTCGATGGTGTACACGTTGTACGGTTGTTCTTTGCCGCAGGAGAACAGCAGTGCCAGTAGGAATGTGAATATAAAGTACCTCTTCATTGCTTTACTGCTTGTTTGCACGCTTGCGCTCGAGTTCGTCAAGAATGATCTTGCGCATACGCATTGACTTTGGTGTTACCTCCAGGTATTCGTCCTCCTTGATGTATTCAAGCGCTTCCTCAAGTGAGAATATCGTTGGTGGAATGATTCTGGCCTTGTCGTCGCTTCCGCTTGCACGCATGTTGGTGAGCTTCTTGCTCTTTGTCACGTTGATGACAAGGTCATTGTCATGGATGTGTTCGCCTACAACCTGGCCTGCGTATACCTCCTCTTGTGGGTTGATGAAGAATTTGCCGCGCTCCTGGAGCTTGTCGATGGCGTATGCAAAGGCTGTTCCGCTCTCCATTGCCACCATTGAGCCGTTTGTGCGGCGCTCAATCTCACCCTTGTATGGCTGGTACTCCTTGAAGCGGTGTGCCATGATGGCCTCGCCGGCCGAAGCTGTGAGCACGTTCGTACGCAGTCCGATGATGCCTCTTGAAGGGATATTGAACTCGATGTTCACGCGGTCGGCCTGTGCTTCCATTGAGAGCATCTCGCCCTTGCGGCGTGTTACCATGTCGATGATTTTGCTCGAGTAGTCCGTGGGTACGTTTATGGTGAGTTCCTCGATTGGCTCGTGACGCTCACCGTTGATCTCCTTGTATATAACCTGTGGCTGTCCCACCTGCAGCTCATAGCCTTCGCGACGCATGGTCTCGATAAGCACCGACAAGTGGAGTACACCGCGGCCGAATACTGTCCAAGCATCCTCCTCGGGGTCTTTCTTTACGCGGAGAGCAAGGTTCTTGTCAAGTTCCTTGTCAAGGCGTTCCTGAATGTGACGCGATGTCACGAACTTGCCCTCCTTGCCGAAGAACGGTGAGTCGTTTATGGTGAAGAGCATGCTCATGGTGGGCTCGTCGATAGCAATCGGTGGCAGAGCCTCGGGGTTCTCGAAGTCACATATGGTGTCACCGATTTCAAACTTCTCAAGTCCTACGATAGCGCAGATGTCACCCGATGAAACGCTCTCGGCTCTTTTGCGTCCAAGACCCTCGAATGTGTGGAGCTCCTTGATTCTCATCTTGCTCTCCTCGCCGTTGCGGTTCACCAACGTGATGCTTGTGCCCTCGGTAAGTGTGCCGCGGTGAACGCGTCCTATGGCAATACGTCCGGTGTATGGTGAATAGTCAAGTGATGTGATGAGCATCTGTGGTGTGCCCTCAAGCTTCTTCGGGGCGGGTATATGCTCTATGATTGCATCGAGCAGGGCTGTGAGGTCTGTTGTCTCATTGCGCCAATCGGTGCTCATCCAGTTGTTCTTTGCCGAGCCGTAAAGCACCGGGAAGTCAAGCTGCTCCTCTGTTGCCTCAAGCGAGAACATAAGGTCAAAGACCATCTCGTATACCTCTTCGGGGCGGCAGTTGGGTTTGTCCACCTTGTTTACCACAACAATGGGCTTCAAACCGATCTGCAATGCCTTCTGCAATACAAAGCGTGTCTGTGGCATGGGGCCTTCGAAGGCATCGACAAGGAGAATACAGCCGTCGGCCATGTTTAGCACGCGTTCGACCTCGCCGCCGAAGTCGCTGTGACCCGGAGTGTCGATAACGTTGATTTTGGTCTCTTTATATCGTATCGATACATTCTTTGAAAGAATTGTTATACCTCTTTCACGCTCAAGCTCGTTGTTGTCGAGTGTGAGCTTGTCATTGTCCTGCTCCTTGAGCAAGTTTCCGGCGAGCATCAATTTGTCTACAAGGGTTGTCTTGCCGTGGTCAACGTGTGCGATAATCGCAATGTTACGGATATCCTGCATATAATGTCTTTTGCTGATTAAAATGTCTTGCTTTGCAAGAACGTCTGCAAAGTTACAACAAAAACGGTGAAATTGTACTAAAGATTACTCTCTTTATATATATTAAATCATATTTTGCTCTCATTCTCAAAGGAATGCTCCTGTTTCGTGGTGAAAAAATACCGCAAAGTGGTTGCTAATCCAAAAAATGGTTGTATCTTTGCACCCGCGTTGGCAACATAGTGCGCTTTTGCGCATTCATTTGTCGGCCAAAAGATATTTTTTAACCTTTTAAAACCTCAAATCATGTATTTGGATTCAGAAAAAAAGAAAGAGATCTTTGGCACATACGGAACGTCTAGCACTGATACTGGTTCAGCAGAGAGCCAGATTGCATTGTTCTCATACCGTATTGCACATTTGACGGAGCACCTTAAGGCTAACCGTAAGGACTATAGCACACAGAGAGCTTTGACAATGTTGGTAGGTAAGCGTCGTTCACTCCTTAACTATCTTAAGGATCGTGATATCAACCGTTACCGTGCTATCGTGGCTAAGCTCGGCTTGCGTAGATAATCTGCGTCAAGAACGTATAAAAGCGAGGTTTTCACAGAAAACCTCGCTTTTTTTATTAAGTGCGAGCGATTTTTAAGCGCCAATTAATAAGGTATTTTAAACGTTTAATGTTTAATTGTGTAATGTGACGAAATTGTTAAACCTTATCCCCCCTAACCTCACTCGTTAACTGTTCAACTTTCATCTTTCAACTTTCATCTTTCAACTTTGAACCTTAAACCTTAAACATTCAACTTTAAACAATAACCCCTATCCTTTAATTATTTCCGGCAGTTCTATGAGCGCGCTGTCGATGGGTATATGATGCGCTTTGGTGCGGCCATGAGCCGGAATGTAGTTGCTGGCAATGTCGAACCTCAATTTGCTCAAGAAGCATTTCCTTATAATCGACAGGTTCTTGTGGAGCGGGTTGCAACTCGGGTCGGTCAGTGCCTTGAACATGCGGTTGACCACGGTGGGATTCTTGCGACCCGATACTGTGCAGTATATTTTCTTGAGCTCGCTTTCATAGTCATGTATCTCTTTCAGGATTATGCCTTCTGGGTGTTGCAATAATAGGATATAAAGAGCTTTGGGTAGCGGCTCCAGCTTTATGTTTATTTGAGGGTAGAGTGGCAGACTCATGTTGAACATGTTGTCGAAACAGATGGGGCTTAATGTGTTACATTTTTTACACGAGAGATTATCGGCAAGAAGGTCACATCCCAGAAATTCGCTGTTGTCCCAATGTGGCAGGTCTTCCTCGTCATCTTCCTGTGGAATCCTGAATTTGTTTTCTGTATATGTCCCGTTGCTGTAGCGTGCGATGTCGCACCGTACCACATTGTCAAGGAATTTGTACAGTGTAGTCAGGTAATCACCATCGCGGTTGAAGTCATCCTCGCACAGAATCTCTGCGCTGTATCTGCCGTCAGCTGTATGTGTTACGCCAGATATGTAAATCAGGCGGCTTTTTGCCTCTTTCTTGAATTTCTCCCTTATCTCTTTCACACGGCCGTTGAGCTCTTCCTTGTCTAATGTGGGGCACTGGCGCAAGACAAGGTTTTTCAACGAACGTGTGCCGAACAGCGAGCTATGTACAGTGTTGAATGCTGCGTAATGGACACCACGCTGTGCCAGATGTTTCTCGATACTCTTCAGGTTCCCTCGTATGTAGCGGTTCAGCGCCTTGTCGCCCTCTCCCTCAATGAGGAAAAACGACAGTGATGTTCCCTGGTATATGTTTGATATGTCGGTGTACTGTTTCATGGCTTTATGTTGCCGTCTTGTGTCCGGCCGTTACGAATGTACAACTTAATATTGAAATAACAATTGTCCTGCAATAAATTTCTTCTGCTAACTTTTTTAGTGTTGTGCGCAGGGCAAAATAGGGACTGTTTCTTTGCCGGAAAATATGGAATAATGATTATCTTTGTACAATATAAACCTAATGATATAATATAATTATA
This sequence comes from uncultured Bacteroidales bacterium, assembly GCA_937900095.1. Lineage (GTDB taxonomy): Bacteria > Bacteroidota > Bacteroidia > Bacteroidales > Bacteroidaceae > HGM04593. The sequence continues at coordinate 79,978 of CALCEC010000082.1, forward strand.
ATTTAGTAGAACAATATCATGGAGAAGAAAACTCATAGTCTCAAGGCGTGGTTCTTTGCAACACGTCCCTGGTCGTTCCCTGCTTCGGCAATGCCCATAACCGTCGCGCTAGCCTTTCTCTTCTGGCAAGGGTTGCCGTTGGATTGGGCGGTAGGAATATGGACACTTGTCAATGTCATCCTCTTTCATGCTGCGGCTAACTGCTGGAGCGACTATTTCGACTACAAGAAAGGGGTTGACCGCGATGATACCATCGGAGGCGTCTCAATAACAAGCGGCGAGTTCAAGGCGTCCGAGATAAAGGCTCTTGCCATGGGACTGCTTGCTGTTTCGGTGCTTTCTGGTATAGCATTGTTGCTTTGTACCGGTCTGCCCACACTCTATCTTGGCTTGGCGGGCTGTCTGCTTATAGTGCTTTATCCATGGCTGAAATATCACGCGTTGGGTGATGTGGATATCTTCCTCACCTTTTCGCTGTTGCCGATTCTGGGAACATCATACGTGGCTACAGGCTGTTTCCACACATCTGTGTTGTGGCTTACCCTGCCGATAGGTCTTATTACAGTGGGCATACTGCACGTGAACAACAGCCGTGACATCGAGCACGACGGACGTGCCGGTATATACACCTTTGCCATGCTCATTGGCGCTAAGGCGTCTGCTGTAGTATATTGCATCGAGGTGCTGCTGCCTTTTGTGTGGGTAGCTGTTGCCGCAGCTGTGGGTATCTTCCCATGGTGGTCGTTGCTGGTGCTCGTGGCGCTGAAGCCTGCTGCCGATAATGCGAGTGCTGCAATGCGCTTCCCGGCCGAGGGTATCGAGGCTCTCAGGGGCGTTGACGAGAAGACAGCCCAGCTGCAGCTTATTTTCAGCTTGCTGTTTACAGTGTCGTTCTTTATAGATAAGCTGCTATGATGAAGAGACTCGTCTTTACGATAGTGCTTGCCTTTGTGCTGTGGACCATAATGTTCAGTCCGTGGACAGCCCCGCACGTCAACTTCTGGTGGATGATGACCGCATCGGCATGCGTGCTCTCCCTGTTTGCGACACTCTTCCGTCCGGGGTGGTGGCGCAGGGTGCATATAACCCCGGCGAACATCATGTGGGGCGTGCTCATTGCCGTCGCACTGTGGGGTGTCTTCTGGGTGGGCGACAAACTGTCGCAGCTGATGTTCGACTTTGCACGTCCGCAAGTCGATACGATATACGGAATGAAGGAGGGTGAGTCGCCGCTGCTGCTCACTCTGCTGATGCTCTTCCTCATAGGCCCTGCCGAGGAGATTTTCTGGCGCGGATATGTGCAGCAGAGCCTCACGGAGCGTTGGAACGCAAATGTAGGCTTTGTCGTCACTACAGCCATATATGCACTTGTGCACGCAGGGTCATTCAACTTCATGCTCACTATGGCCGCCCTTGTGGCGGGCTTTGCGTGGGGCTTGCTCTATCGCCTGTTCCCGGAGAGGTTCGCGGCCATCATAATATCACACGCACTATGGGACGTGGCTGTGTTCATATGGTTTCCCATAATGTAATTCCTCATTGATATGGCAAAGGAAAAAAGTATATTCTTGTGTAACAGTTGCGGCTACGAGTCACCCAAATGGGCCGGTAAATGCCCTTCGTGCGGCGCGTGGAACAGCTTTGTCGAGAAGGTGGTGAGGAACACTCCTGCCTCGCGCGGAGTCTCACAGCAGGCCGACCGTCTTTTGTCGCAGCCGGTGCTCATTGATGATGTGGCTACCGATGCCCTGCCACGCATTGACCTGGGCGATGCCGAACTGAACCGCGTGCTGGGCGGTGGTCTTGTACCGGGCTCTCTTGTGCTGTTGGGCGGTGAGCCTGGCATCGGAAAGTCGACACTCGTGTTGCAGACAATCCTGGGTATGCCCTCGCGCAGGGTGCTTTATGTGTCGGGCGAGGAGAGCGTGCAGCAGATAAAGCTGCGTGCCGACCGCATAACGCACGAGCGTGGCAACTGCCATATAGTATGCGAGACCTCTCTTGAGACGGTGTTCACACATATAAAGAATGTGGCTCCCGAACTGCTTGTCGTCGATTCTATACAGACTATGTGCAGCGAGGCTGTGGATTCGTCACCCGGCAGCATGTCGCAGGTGCGCGAGTGCACTGCAATGCTTCTGAAGTTCGCAAAGGAGAACAATGTCCCTGTAATCCTCATCGGTCACATAACAAAGGACGGTGCCATCGCAGGCCCTAAGATTCTGGAGCACATAGTGGATGTGGTAATTCAGTTCGAGGGTGACCAGCATCATATATACCGTGTGCTGCGCTCGATAAAGAACCGCTTCGGCAGCACAGCCGAGCTGGGTATCTATGAGATGCGCCGCGAGGGGCTCAGACAGGTCACCAATCCGTCGGAACTGCTGTTGAGCGACCGTCATTTCGGTATGAGCGGTGTGGCCATAGCCTCGGCAATAGAGGGTGTGAGTCCGTTTCTCATCGAGACACAGGCGCTCGTGAGCACAGCGGCATACGGAACGCCTCAGCGCTCTGCAACAGGTTTTGACATACGCCGTATGAATATGCTGCTTGCAGTGCTTGAGAAACGTGTAGGCTTCAAGCTCGCGCAGAAGGATGTCTACCTGAACATTGCAGGAGGCCTGCGTGTCAACGACCCTGCAATAGACCTGTCGGTAATCAGTGCAATCCTCTCAAGCAATATGGATGTTGAGATTGAACCTACAATATGTATGGCAGGCGAGGTGGGACTCTCGGGTGAGATACGCCCCGTGAACCGCATTGAGCAACGTATTGCCGAGGCTGCGAAGCTGGGCTTCAAGCAGATTGTTGTCCCCAAGAGCAATACCAAACGCCTTGATACGGCGCGCTTCGGCATTGAGGTGCTCCCCGTGAGCAAGGTAGAAGAGGCCTTTCGCCTGGTATTTGGATAAGTCTTTGGAACTGAAATGTGAAATCTGAAAACTGAAATGCAGGTCCGTTTTCACGTTTCCGCTTTCCGTTTTCCGTTTAATAGTATGGTACACGAATTTCAGATAAGAGTGCAGCCGCACGAGGCTGCCAATGAGCAGTCGCTCAAGCGTTATATCGCCCGTGAGAAGGGCATGGATGAACGCACCATTACGGCGGTGCGCGTGCTGCGTCGCAGCATCGATGCCCGTCAGCGCATAATATATATGAACCTTACCGTGCGTGTCTTTGTCAATGAGATGCCGCAGATGGATGAGTATGTAAGCCGTGAGTATGGCAATGTCGAGGGTAGGCAGCCTGTCATTGTGGTGGGCGCCGGTCCTGCGGGTCTTTTTGCTACGCTCAAGCTCATTGAGAACGGTATCCGCCCCATCGTTGTGGAGCGTGGACGTGATGTGCGCGCACGCAAACTCGACCTTGCGCAGATATCCCGTACGCACAAGGTGAATCCCGAGTCGAACTACTGCTTCGGCGAGGGCGGTGCAGGAGCTTATTCCGACGGCAAGCTCTACACACGCAGCAAGAAGCGCGGTAGCATAGAGGGCGTGCTGAATATCTTCTGCCAGCATGGAGCGAGTCCCACGATACTTGCCGACGCCCATCCTCACATAGGTACCGACAAACTCCCGCGTATCATCGAGAACATCCGCAACCGCATAATTGAGTGTGGCGGTGAGGTGCGTTTCGAGACACGCATGGAGGAACTGCTCATCAAGGATAACAGGGTGTGCGGAATACGTACCGACAAAGGAGAGATACTTGCGCCTGCTGTTATTCTCGCTACTGGTCATTCGGCGAAGGATGTCTACCGTTCCCTGCATGCCGGGGGCATAGCTCTTGAGGCAAAGGGCTTTGCTGTTGGAGTGCGTCTTGAACACCCTTCGGAGCTCATTGACCGCATACAGTACCACTCGCCCAATGGACGCGGCAAGTATCTTCCGGCAGCAGAGTACAGTTTCACAACACAGGTCGACGGACGCGGTGTCTACAGCTTCTGTATGTGTCCCGGTGGAGTGGTGGTGCCTTCGGCATCGGCGGCAGGCGAGTTGCTTGTCAACGGAATGTCGCCTTCTCACCGCGGCGGCAAATGGAGCAACTCGGGAATGGTTGTGCAGATAAACCCCGAGGATGTACTGCATCCCGATATGAAAATAGATTGTGAGGATATACTTCCCGTGCCCGATGACTCCCCGTTGCGTGTTATGAACTTTCAGGAGCAGCTGGAACATATCTGTTGGGTCATGGGTAACCGCAAGCAGACAGCTCCAGCACAGCGCATGACCGATTTTGTGCGTGGTAAGCTCAGCTACGACCTCCCGCATAGCTCATACGCTCCAGGGCTCATCTCCTCGCCGTTGCACTTCTGGATGCCCAGGTTCGTCTCTTCGCGCCTGCAGCGCGGTTTCGAGCAGTTCGGACGCATGTCGCGTGGCTTCCTGACAAGCGATGCTACCATGATAGGTGTAGAGACACGTACCTCTTCGCCCGTGCGTATCGTGCGCGACAATGATACCTTGCAACATGTTACCATTGAAGGACTCTTCCCTTGCGGCGAGGGTGCAGGCTATGCCGGCGGTATAGTCTCGGCTGCGGTCGACGGCGAGCGTTGCGCAATGGCTGCAAAGGAGTATGTGGGGAATGTTTAATGTGGAATGTTTGGGGCTATAGGTGACAAGTAAGGGAAAGTTGTACCCCTCTTCATTACACATTACCTACCAATAGCCATTATACCGACAGCGGAGCACCGTAAAAAAGGTGCTCCGCTGTCGGTATAATATGTAGTCTCATCATACAATCCAGCTGCTCAACAGCTCCATGTCGCTTTCAGGGGTAACCTTGAGGGCTGTTGCTGTGGCGGGGACAAGGATGCTCTCGCCCTGGCGCACTGTCATGCAGTTGCCTTCGTTGTCGGTGATGGTACCGTTGCCCTTTGTGCAGATGATTATTACAAAAGAGTCAAGCTGTGCAAGCTCCATCTCGTAGGGTTTGGTGAGCTTGTAGAGTGATGTGGTGAAGTAGGGACACGATACAAGTTCGGTACATTTGTCATTCTCTGCCACATAGTGTGTGCGGTAGTCATCCTGCACGCTGTAGTCAATGACTGCCTTGCTCTGCTCGGTGTGCAGCTCGCGTGGGTTGCCGTTGGCATCCACACGGTTGAAGTCGTAGATTCGGTAGGTGATGTTCGATGTCTGCTGAATCTCTGCAATGAAGGCGCCGGCACCTATGGAGTGGATGCGTCCTGCAGGCAGGAAGAAGAGGTCACCGGCCTTGATGTCATACTCGGCAAGCAGGTCGGTGATGGTGTTGTCGGCAATGCTTGCCTCATACTCCTCGGGTGTCACCTGTTTTGCAAAGCCTGAACGGAGGCTTGAGCCCGGGTCGGCGTCAACGACGTACCACATCTCGGTCTTTCCCTTTGACCGGTGGCGCTCCCATGCCTGCTCATCGTTGGGGTGAACCTGGATTGAGAGGTCCTGACGTGCATCGATGAACTTGATGAGCAACGGGAACTCCTCACCGAAGCGCTCGAGGTTGGCCTTGCCAAGCAGGGCTGCACCGTCGCGTTTGATGAGTTCAGGGAGCAGCATACCTGCATCGGGGCCCTCGGCAACAACCGACTCGTTCTCCTTTACACCTGAAATCTCCCAGCTCTCGCCAACTGACTTTGCGTCAGAAACAATTCCTTTATAAGGGATGATTTTGTCACCACCCCACAACATTGATTTTAAAATGGGCTTGAATTTGTACATATGTGTAGTTTTTTAAGGTTTTTGACGTCTGATATGTGTGTAGCTTCTAAGAAACAGTGTGTTTGGCAATATGAATCCAAACAATTTTTAAAAGTACACTATTTTTTGAAAAAAAACAATTTGCGGTAGATTTATTCTTTAAATAGGCGAACCATTTGTTAATGACTGTTAAAAAATGGGGGGGGTAAAAATGTTTTACGCTACCGAGAAATTTTACTACATTTGCGTAGAATGGTGAATGTCCAAAGTTTAATGCTAAACGTTTTACAAGCGCCCATTAAGGACCTTGGAGCCTTTAGAGACCTTTAGGCCTTTATAAAATGGCGCTATAATAATATATTATAATGAATATGAAAAAGAGTGTCCTTTTGTTGTTGATGATGATGGTGTGTATTTGTGCTGCGGCCCAGGGCATCGGCGGGCGCGTCGTGGGTTCGCATGGCGAGGCTGTGCGCGATGCCAACGTAGTGTTGCAGCGTAGTGACTCCTCGTTTGTGGATGTGGCTGTTACCGATGAGGCTGGCTGTTTCAGCTTTGTGCATTCGCTTGACAGGTTCAGGCTTGTAGTGCATCATCTGGCCTACCGAAGCAAGGAGCTTGTGACCGATACTTCCGATGTAGGGGACATTGTACTTGAGCCGTCTGATGTGGAGCTCGGTGACCTTGTGGTAAGCAGCGAGCGTCCGTTGGTGAGGGTAGAGGACGGCAAGCTTGCCTATGACCTTGAGCAGTTGACAAAGGATAAAGTGGCGAACAATACTTACGAGGCACTGACAAAACTGCCCGGTGTTATTGAGAAGGAGCAGAAACTATCCCTTGCCGGTGCGGGCTCTCTCACGTTGCTTATCAACGGCAGGCCGACGACGATGACGCAGGAGCAGGTGACTGCTTTGCTCAAGAGTACGCCTGTGGAGCGTGTAGAGAAGGCCGAGGTCATGTATAGCGCTCCTCCGCAGTACCACACACGTGGCGCAGTGATAAATATTGTTCTTAAAAAGGACACGCAGTACTCGTTGCAGGGTGAGGTGGGTGCCACATACCGCAACAAGTTCTACAGCGAGGGTGAAGCACACGCCTTTTTGCGTGCTGCAACACCTGAGCAGGCGTTCGACATCATGTATAGTGCCAACCGTCTCTCCGACGTGCAGGATGTTGATATGCGCTCGCTACACACCTTGAATGGGGTGGTGTACGACATACGCCAGCTACAGAAGATACGTGGCGAGGCATGGCTGCATAATGTGCGTGCGTCGTACGAGTACAGCTTCAATGACAAGAACAGCCTTTCGTTGGCCTACAACCGTCAGTTCAAGAGTGACCTTGATGCAAGGACGCACTCCAAGGGAAACTTTCAGGTGACCGATAATGTGAAAGATGTTGAGAAGGACGATATGCGTAACTTCTCATTGCAGACTTTGTTGGGATTCGGGCTCTCTGCCGGTGTCGACTACACTCTATATGAGAGCAGGAGCAGGCAGACGATGAACGTGGACTACCTCAACGGTAATGTGGCATCGATGAGCCAGAGTGCGGGCCAGAAGGTGCGGGCACTCAATGCGTATGCCGACCAGACGCACTCTTTGGGCAAGGGGTGGACACTGGGCTACGGTGCGTCGTACCGTAACAGCGAGAGCGACGACTATCAGCGATATGCAGCGGAAAGCACCATAACGGGTACTGCTGTCGATGCTTCGCTGTCGGAGCATACGGCCGAGGGTTATCTGTCGGTGGGCAGGCAGTCGCCCATGGGTCTCTCGTTTACCTTGTCGGCAACAGCCGAGTTCTACAAACTCAACAACAGGGAGCGCTGGACTGTCTACCCTCAAGCGTCACTGATGTATATGAGCAATCCCGACCATATATTCCAGGGGACATTGCAGGTGCAGAAACTCTATCCGTCATATTGGCAGATGCAGGATGCTGTCGGGTACATCGACGGTTATGCCGAGCTGCATAACACATCAGGCCTTGAGCCGTCGAAGCTCTACTCGCTCAATGCCAACTATATCTTCAGGCAGAAATATGTATTCGGTGCCTTCATGACATATAACCACAAGATGTTTGCACAGGCAATGTACCAGTCGAAAGAGCGTCTGGCACTCATATACCAGACCCACAACTGGGATTATATATCGCAGACGGGTCTGTTGGCTGTTATTCCATACAAGCCTGTGGAGTGGTTCGATACACGTGCCACCATTGTGGGTGTCTACGTATCGCAGAGGTGTGACGACTTCTTCGATATCGGCTTTGAGGACAATAGTTTTGTCGGTATGCTCACCATGGACAACAGCTTCCGTGTGAACAAGGACCTTGTGTTTGAACTTAACGGCTTTGTGCAGACTCCTGCCACGCAGGGTACATTCTCCATCGAGACAATGTGGAGCGTGTCGGCCGGCGCTAAGTGGAACTTTGCAAAGGGCAAGGGAACTGTCAGCTGTTACTATAATGACATCTTCAACTCAACCATCGGTGACATGAAGATGAACTACAAGGGGCAGAACCTGATAAACAGGAATGATTTCCACACACGCAACTTCTCACTTTCTGTAGCATACCGTTTCGGCGGATACAAGAAGAAAGAGGAGAAGAAGGTTGATACTTCAAGATTCGGACATTAAAAGGGATAACGTTTAATGATGAACGATTAACGATTAATGAGCGAGGTTAGGGGAAGAGATAAAGTTTAACAACATAGTTGCACATTAAACGTTACACGTTTTATAAGCGCCCAATAAACTCACTAAAGACCATTTAGACCTTATTTATTGGCACTAATAAAAACACAAAAGGTAGCAGTCAACTGCTACCTTTTGTGTTTTTATTATAAGAACTTTACTTTACAAAGAACTTCTTGCCGTTCTTGATGTAGATTCCGCCCTTCTGTGGCTGGAGAACCTTACGGCCCTGTAGGTCGTATATTGCTCCGTTGCCATACTGCTCTGTAATCTCTGTGATGCACCCGATAGAGGTAGTCTCACCGTCGGCGTCAATATATACAGTGTTGTCGCGCTCAAGCACGAAACTCTGGATTGCCATACAGCTCTGGCCTGACATGTTCACCAGCAGACCGAGAGAAACTTTTGTCTCTTCGGTAAGGCTGAACTCGATGAAGTTGGACATTGTGCTGCCTTTATCTACCATCTTCGTGTGTGCTATGGCTTTATCAAGGTCGGCTGTGTTCGGGAGTCCTTCACCCTTGGCTGCAACAACATAACTGTTGCCGCACTGGCCTTCCCAAGTGCTGTGGTAGTTGACGGTTAACTTGTAGTTACCCTTAGGAAGTGTCACTGTCTGGTATGTTTTGTGGTCGTTCAATGAACCGAAACCGTCCCATGTTGTGGTGAAGGTCATACAGTAGCCCTTGTTCTTGTCTACGTGTGCACCGGTTGTGATAGTACCCGATACAGGAGCATTTTCTATAGTCCAATCGTTGATGGCATAGAAACGGTTGGCAATGTTCTTGTTTACCTGATTGCTCGCGTCATACTTGAACGAAGCCTTGTAGTTTGTGAGGTACTCGTCTGTAACGTCACCGCTCTTCTCTGTTGTTTCTGTGTCCAGGCAGAATACACCCTTTGACAAGCCCCATGCATCACCGTCGGGACCGAAGCCGCTACGTACGCCGTTGTTGCCGTTAGCTGTGCGGTCAATGACATCACCACCGCTCTGGTTGAAGTCGTAGTAGAGCAACAGGTCGCTGTACTCGGCTGGATTCTCAATAGGCACGTTGCAGACGGCAAGGAGGTCAGCGTCCTTTACAATCTTGCCCCAAACGCGCAACTCGTCAATCTGGCCGTTCATGACGGCATTCTCAAGGCCGATAGAGAAACTGCTTAATGACGGGATGGATGCACTGTTCGATACAAAGCTTGTAGAGAAGTGCTCGCCGTCGCGGTAATAGTCTACAAAACCGTTGTCTAATATTACTGCATAGTGGTGCCACTCGTTGGGGATTACATAGTTCTGCTGGCTTTTGCCTGTATAGCCACTTGCAGATGTGTGCATAATACCCTTTTCGTCAGCGTGTATCATGAATGTTGATGTTGACTCACCAAGTCCGAGACAGTTGTTCTTCAACTGGTCGGGACGCATCCACCACTCGACGGTGAGAACGTTCCTCTGTCCCGAGAATCCGTTGGTAGTTGCAGTAACCCTTGCATTTTCACGGCCGCTGAAGCTGAGTCCGTTCTTGCTGTCGGCGTTACATACGATAAGGGCACGCTCACGTGTGTAGCTGTTAGAACCGATCTCATTACTTGCCTTGAGTGTCACGTTGTATACACCGCATGCTGTGGGTGTGAAGCTACTGTTCTGTCCGTTGATGACATAGCAGTTCTTGCTGCTCTCGACAGTCCATTCCCACTCGGTGGGGTTGTACTTTGACTCATCATTCAGGTATGTTTTCTCGCCCTTGAGGATAACGGCGGGGCTTATGCTGAATGCAGCTACTGGCTCCGATTCAAGGACCTGTACCTCAATAGATGATGTGGCACTCTTGCCGCTTGCGATGGATGTGACTTTGAGTGTAGCTGTCTGCTTGCCCTGTACCTTATATATAGCGCTTGCATGCAGGCCTGTGTACTTCTCGACCTCGGCACCCGGGAATGACCACTCGTAGAGCTGTCCGAATGCAGGGGCCTCAACGATGAAGTGTACCTTCTCGCCCATGACAATGGGGTCTTTGCTTGCACGGAATGTTGCATCGATAGGCTTCTCGGCAAGAACATTCACAGTGAGCTCGCTTGTAGACTTGTTGCCCTCGCTGTCTTCAACAGTGACGGTAATCTTATGCTCACCGGCGGTCTTGAATGTTACGGTAGGTTTGATAACATGAAGGTCTGTTATTCCTGCATCCTCAATGTTCCAATAGAGTTTCTTTACAGAGTCGCTGTATTTTGCCGACAAAGTGACCGGTGTGCCCACATGAATATCGCTGCCCGGTGCGTTGATCTCTGCAGACAGCGCAGCTGTGCTGCTGCCGAATGTCTGTGTGTTGTCATCGACGCTGTAGCTGCTGTTGAGTATTCTTGCGTGGTTGCTGCCGATGTAGTCGCGGAGCTTCTCCTCGCCGTCGATAGTGATGAGGTCTCCCTTGTAGTAGCCGATGAGGCCTTCCGGCATCAGGTCGCCCGAGAACTGTGCGTTGTAGCTTGCCTTGATCTCCTCGGCTGTACGTGCCTTGTCCCAGAAACGTATCTCGTCGAAACTGCCGTCGGTAAAATTGTTGTTTGACGATGAGGCTGTGAAGACAAGCTCGCCGAAGCCGCCGATACCGCTGTAAGTCTTTGATGTTATAGATTTTTTTGGCACTCCATTGACAAAGACTGTAAGCAAGTTGCCTTTGAAAACAATGGCAATATGTCTCCAACGGTTTGTCTGTAATGTTGATGCGCCTGTTGTCAGTCGGTTGCTTGTATCCCAACCTACAGTGAAACCACCGTTGCTCTCGGCGTGCATCATGAATGTGCCCCATCCCGGACCAGCACTCTGGTTCCATGCCTTTACAGAGTTTGGCTTTATCCAGAACTCGATTGTGGCATTCTCATACTTTTTGTCGAATATGCCAGGGAAACCCATACCTGATACCTTGAGGTTCAAGGTCTTGTTCTCTGTCTGCTCGGCTACAGGAGCGGTTACTGTTGTCATATAAGACTCGTAGCCCTCGCTGTAGAGTGCTGTCACACCGAACTGTCCCTCAATGGTGATTGTCTCGGGGATGGAATATACGGTTGTCTTACCATCGACTTCGGCAATCTTTGTTGAACCTTGGTAGATGTTGTATTTGTCGATAGTCTTGCCTCCGTTGACAGGAGCTTCCCATACGAGGTTCTTTCCTGCAAGGTTGACATTCTGTGGTGCGTGGAATGGCTCACCGTAGACTACAACGGAGATAATTGTTTTATCACCGGCATTCTTGATTGTGATACCGTCAGACGGAATGACGAATGGTGTCTCTACACCGTCAGTATCATGTTCGTAGTCGATGATAGATGCCGCATTGATCTTACCCTTGCCTTGTGCCCAGCTCTTTGTCTCAACAATGAAGAAATACTTCAGAGGTTGGCTCTTGTCATAGCCTGCGCTCATGTCTGTGAGGTCATAACCGAACTCCATAGGCTCTTTGTGGAGCTTGCCGTCGGCCCAACGTCCGAGCATAGGAATCTCGGGTGCCGGGTTTGTGTTTCCATAGTTACCGTCACCGGCATATTTGAAGTGCTCAAAGTCAATGACATTCTCAGGCTCTGTGGCATTGATGTCTGTTGAGATACCGGCCGAGAGCTTGATCTCGCTTCGGCGTGAATACTCCATCTCGAGCTTGATGGTGCGCAATGGACGGTAGTCTTTTCTTACCTTGTAAATCTCTGGTGTCCACCAATTGCCGGCAAACACCTTCTTGCCATTTACAACGTTTGATGACGCACCACCGTATGCGTAAGGACAGTAGATGAAGCCGTTGTTGCCCCACCATTGACCCCATGAGTTAACGATGATCCATGCACCTACCTCATCCTTTTCTACTTCACCGGCTACGCCGTTGCCGTCGAGGTCGAACTCGATGCGATCGTCATAACCTACGATGGTGAGGGCATGATCAACCTGTGTACCCCATGCCTTCAAGTACTTCTTTCCTGTTACACCGGCAGCCCTGTTTGCTGTGGTACTTGGGATTACACCGTCGTAGTTGCCGTCGCTGCTGGCAACGCCGATACCGCAGATACCTCCGGCCTGGAAACTGTTGTCGCCATTGTGGTTCCACAGCCAATTCTTTACTGCCTCACGTCCTTCCTCTGTACCCACGTGCAACGGGAAATGTGCCGGTGGAAGCATTCTGTTGTGCATGGCTTCGAACCACTTGTCATAGCCCTGCATCCAACCGAAGTCATTGTCGGCGCAGTCCTGGTTACCGAAGAGCGGAGAGTATGTCTGTCCGCCATATGTCGAAGCTGAAGGTACACCAATACTTGTCACGAACTGGTCCTTGCCGGAGTTTCCGTTGGTGAGCAACCATACGAAGTGAGAAGGATAATAGTTCTTCGGCAATTTTCCATTCAAGTTACGGTATGCGTTCAGCTCATAGGTGAACATGTAGCAGATACGTGATGCTGAACCACATGAACCGCCGTCCTGGTTGAATACAGGGGGGAAGAACCTTAGCTCCGCATTGTTCACGTAGGCAGGACGTTGCTCGGTACGTGCTCCGCTTTTCTGCATCGGATGTTTCTCCATCAGTGACCAATCGGGGTTCTGTTTGTCGCTGTAATCAGGGTATTTCTCCCTGTTTACGGCAACCTGTGCGCTGAGGCCTATGGGCAGTGCTACAGCCAAGGCCAGCAGACTTTTAAGGATTTTACTGGTTTTCATAAGTTTTATTGGTTAATTAGTTATTATTCCACGATTATCTCGTCTGTGAAGAGCCAGCCACGCTGTGGACCGCTCTTTGCCTGATATCGTATGTAACGGGCATTGCTCTTGCCGCTCCATCCGTAGTTCTTGTAGGATAGTCCCTCGTCGCGTACCACGGTGTGCACGATGCGTGTGAGTTCGTTGAACTCCACGCTGTCGCACGATGCGGAGATGATGACCTCTGCAGGGAACCACACATCCGGGATGCACATCTGCATGAAATCTGCTGCTACGTTGCTTATCTCCTTCTCTTCGCCCAAGTCTATGACAACGTCAACGCCGCCGCGGATGAAACCCTGCCATTTCTTGTCGGTATATGTCCAGCCGCCACGTACACCGTCGGTCAACGCTGTAGCACCACCGGCATTGTAGCTATCGTTGAAAGGAGCCTTTTCGGCGTATGTCACGGTTTTGCCCTTTGCAAGGTGGTCGGCTTCGCTCAATGTCTCCTTGCGTGGACCGAACTCTTTTGAGAGGTCAAAAGCGTTGTAGCCCTTTTCGCGCAGTGCGTCGACAGCCTTCACTGCCCTCTGTTTGAAGTTGTCGTAGTCACGCTCTACAGGGTTGCTCCAGCCAATCTCGGCAATGGCAAGTATACGTGGATAAATCATATACTCCACAAGTTCCTCGGTGGGGATATACTCAACCCATAGGTTGCCTTGAATGCCGTAGATGAGCTTTGCCTGCTCCCCGTCGAGCCCCTCGGTGGGGTTGTATGAGTAAACCTTCTGCAATGGCATGTATGGACCGAAAGCCATGGGCTGTGTGTGCGGAGCATCCTGGTAAGAGTCAAGATAACAGTATCCGCCTGGGGTCATCACGGCCTTGTGGCCACTGTTCACAGCTGCGAGTCCACCCTCTGTCCCGCGCCATGACATCACGGTTGCGTTGGGAGCCAGGCCGCCGTCAAGAATCTCGTCCCAACCGATAATCTGGCGGCCCTTGCTGTTCACGAACTTCTCAATGCGTTGTATAAGGTAACTCTGCAACTCGTTCACATCCGCGAGATTCTCCTCCTTCATACGTTTCTGGCAAAGGGGGCAATTGGGCCATGATGCTTTGCCGGCCTCGTCACCACCGATGTGTATATACTCCGATGGGAACAGTTCCATGACCTCGGTAAGAACGTTCTCAAGGAACTCGTATGTCTTCTCGTTGCCTACACAGAAGTCTGCCTGCTTGTATGGTTCGTGTGTACATGAGAGTTCTGGGTATGCTGTAAGCACCTCCTCGCTGTGTGCCGGCATCTCAATCTCGGGGATGATGGTGATGTATCTGTCAGCTGCATACTTCACAAGTTCGCGTATGTCGTCCTGTGTGTAGTAACCGCCGTGAGCCTCGGGGCTTCCCTCCTCGGCATAGAGGCGGTCACCGAACCACCAGTCTTTCCACAGCGGTTTGCTGCGCCATGCAGCGAACTGTGTCAGACGTGGGTATTTCTTGATTTCGATGCGCCAGCCTGCTGCGTCGGTGAGGTGCAGATGCAGGCGGTTCATCTTGAAGTGTGCGATAGCGTCAATCTGTTTCTTCACGAACTCTTTGCCGAAGAAGTGACGGCTCACGTCAAGCATGAGACCACGGTATTCAAGCTGTGGCTCGTCGGTGATTGTTCCTGTCGGGATTGTGCCCTTCTCGTCAAGGAGCTGAAGAATTGTCTGCACACCATAGAAAAGTCCGGCACCGCTCTGTGCGGTAACCTTTACATTGTCTTCGGTGGTCTCAAGGCGGTAACCCTCGGGAGAGGTAATGCCCTCAACGGCTTCGATTTCGAGAGTAAGACTCTTGCTACCCTTCTCGGCAAATGCGAGAGGTGATGCCTCAAGGTAGTCGTTGAGGATTCTCTTGTCCTCGTCGCCGGCTACAATCTCAAGCACCACATCACCGTCAAAAGCAAAGCGGTCACTTGTCAGTTCAACACTATGTGGTATGGGAAGCACATCACAATTTTCAGTGATAGGTTCTTGTACGTGCGCGCACGCGTAAAAAAATAAAAGGGCGAGCGCACCTGTGATAGTCTTTTTCATATTTATGGTAAGTTAATGACTTTTATGTTCAAATACATGAAGTCCTACAAAAATACATATTTTTTTGAAAAAACATTGAAATATATTTGGAAAGTATGAAATTTGTGTTTTATATTTGTGGTGTACTAATAAACTAATACACTATGATTGAAGTCAAGAATTTATCATTTTCTTATTCCAAAGATAAGGTGCTCGACGATATAAGTACCACCTTTGAGCAGGGTAGAATATACGGATTGCTCGGGGCCAATGGTGTGGGTAAGAGCACTATGTTCAAGTTGTTATGTGGCTTGCTTACAACAAAGCAGGGCACGATTGATATCGACGGTTGCTCGCCTGCCGGCCGCAAGCCGAGTTTCTTGTCTAAGATATATTATGTCCCCGAGGATTTCGAGGGTCCTGATATGACTATAAGGAACTATGCAGCCGGGGTATCGCAGTTCTATCCCAATTATGACAACACTCTGTTTGCCCGTCTGTTGTCCGAGTTCGAGATTGATGCCGACCGCAAGTTCACTTCTCTCTCGCTGGGACAACGCAAGAGAGCAATCCTTGCCCTGGCACTCTCGTTGAAGACCGATTATCTGTTCCTTGACGAACCCACCAACGGTCTTGATATCCCAAGCAAGGCAGAGTTCCGCAAGATGGTGGCTGCCGCGATGGATGACAACCGCACAATCATTATCTCTACCCATCAGGTAAGGGATGTGGAGAACCTGCTCGACCATATCATGATCCTTGACAAGCAGGCGGTGTTGCTTGACAAGAGTGTGAGTGAGATACAGAGCGAGTATCTTTTCGACATTTCGGTGACTGCTCCTGCCGATGCACTTTATGTTGAGCCCGGCCTCGGTGGATGCTGCTCAATCAGCAAGAACAATACGGGCGAGGAGAGCCGCATAAACATCGAGCTCCTGTTCAATTACATCAACTCTAAAAAGTAAAGGATTATGAACGATATATTTGATTTCGGCCGTTTCGGCAAACTCTTTGTCTATGAGTGCAGGAACTACCTGCCACGTTATATGAAAGGGTTAGTTGTCTTCTCAAGCGTATTATTCGCTGCATGGATGCTTACGATAGCATTGGATTTCCCGCTACGCGACAGGACAGATATTATATCAGTCCTTTACACACTTGCGATATTCCTTTCGCCCTATTTCATCTACAAGGATATGAACAACAGGAAAAGGGGTTATAGCTATGCAATGATACCCGCAAGCACGCTCGAGAAGCTGCTCTCAATGACTCTGGTATCAATATTTGTTGTTCCGGTGGCCGTGTACGTGTCACTGACCCTTGCCGATGCGGTGCTCTATGCCCTTTCGTCCATCGGCATAGGAGAGTTCCTGCAATTCTATTTCTACAATCCGTTTGAGAGTTCCTTTGAGTTTGTTTTTGATGAATATGATGCACCTGTCGGCAGTATTGCAATGGCATCGGTATCATCAATAACTGTTGCTATGATGTTCAATTCTATCTTCCGTAAGAACAAGATTATCAAGACTGTATTGTTCAATATGGCATTGGGTTTCCTGTCCACTTTCGTTATGATTATATTTGTGCAGTGTACAGACCAGGAGTTCTGGATGGAACTCGCTCGCAGTTTTGAACGTTTCTTCAACGCGCATACACCGGATGAGATTATGGCTCTCTACAATTGCTTGACAACTCTGTACTACATGGCCGTTATCGCTGTGACATTGGTCATTACCTATTTCCGCATCAAGAAAGTAAATTATTGAGAAGTTTCTTATTATGGAGTATAACGAACATAAACCCATCTATCTGCAGAATGTAGACCTTATGCAGGAGAAGATAGTGCGTGGCGAGTGGCCCGAGGAGGAGCGTATCCCCTCGGTACGCGAGATGGGCGCTTTGGTGGGCGTGAATCCCAACACCATTGTCCGTTCCTATCAGATGCTCGAATCGCAGGAGATAATATACAACAAACGTGGCATGGGCTACTTTGTAAAATGTGGGGCCGTTGAGCGTATAAAGGAGAACGTGAAAAAGGAGTTTGTCAATAATGAGTTGCCGCAGTTCAAGGCTAAAGCCGAGATGCTTGGCATATCAAAAGAAGAGCTTATAAAACTACTATAAAAACAGGATATTATGAAAAACATTTTTGTATTGAGCGTATTGTGCTCTTGTATTATGCTCGGCAGTTGTACGACTGTTGCGCCTGAGGCCGGTGAAGAGGGTGTAAAGGTACATAAACCTTGGGTTTTCGGTACCGGTGGCGTAGATATGACACCTGTAGAGACAGGTCTGGAATATACATGGCTCTCAACAGACTATGTCATTGTGAATATGTTGCCGCAGGCATATGATGAAGACCTTGACGATGCAACATCAAACGACAACACTCTGCTCGACTTCAATACACAGATCCAGCTTCAGGTTAAGGACAATATGTCGCCGGTGCTTGTAAAGAACTATGGTGTCAACTGGTATACATCTGTCATCAAGGAGGTTTACCGCAACACTGTGCGCGGTTACATATCAAAGTATGGCCCGTTCGATCTCATGAGTAACCGCGAGGTGCTCGATTCCATAAACCTCTTTGTCAAGAAAGACATGCAGAGCTACATTGCCATGCTAAGTTCAAAGCAGGGCGAGTTGCCCATAGATGTGGTTAATGTCGTTGTTGGCCGTGCTATCCCCAACGAGCGCCAGAAGGCCGAGATGGATGCAACGGCTGCCGCAACACAGGCAAAGCGCACCGAGGAGTCGAAGCGTGAGATGCTTGTTGCGCGTGAGGCTGCCGAGCGTCAGCGTGCTATCGCCGACAAGGCTTATCAGGAGGAGCTCGGTCTTACAACAGACCAGTTCATCCAGCTCCGTGCGTGGGAAATCATCAAGGACAAGAACGGTGCCAACATCGACGTGCTGTTCAATGCCGACGGTACAAACAAAATGTGGAATGTAAGGAGATGATGATGGATACAAACAGAATTGTCGGATGCAGATACTTATATTTGTTGTTCTTGCCGTTGCTCTTTGCCTCCTGCATGTGCTCGCTTGAGAAGAGTGTGCAGGGCCAGGGAGAGTACTCTTTGGTGTCCGTCGAGGCTTTTGCCGATTCAATCTCCAAGCCCGGAGTACAGCTTGTTGACGTGCGCACTCCGCAGGAGTTCGAGGAGGGCAACATACCGGGCAGTGTCAACATTGATGTGATGACAGGACACTTCGGCGAGGATGCTTCCAAAGAGCTGGACAAGGCACATACCGTAGCAGTCTATTGCCGTAGCGGAAACCGTAGTAAGGATGCTGCGAAAATGCTTTCCCTGATGGGCTATAATGTGGTGGAACTTGATAATGGGTATAAGGCCTGGGTGGAATCGGGCAGATGATGACCATTGTTATAAAATATATACAACAATTAATTAGAATTACAATAATGAAATCTTTTTTTAAAACGATGCTGGCATGTGTGGCAGGTATCATAATTGCCGGTATTTTATTTGTATTCGGGCTGGTATCATTGATAGGCTCTGTAGCATCAATGGGTAGCGAAGACAAAGGAATCAAGGAGAACTCGGTCTTAATGTTGGACCTTGATGGTACATTTGGAGAACGCTTCGATGACAATCCTCTCGCTTCACTGATGAGTGACGGGTTGAACTCTTACGGGCTCGAGGATGTGATTGCTTCCATCAAGGAGGCAAAGAAGAACCCTGATATAAAGGGTATATACCTGCAGGCAGGTATGATGGAGATTCAGTTTGCC
Organism: uncultured Bacteroidales bacterium; assembly: GCA_937900095.1. Classification (GTDB taxonomy): domain Bacteria; phylum Bacteroidota; class Bacteroidia; order Bacteroidales; family Bacteroidaceae; genus HGM04593. The sequence goes on from CALCEC010000082.1 coordinate 98,844, forward strand.
TCACTTGAAGAGATCCGTGGCGAACTTGCTTCGTTCAAGGAGAGCGGGAAATTCGTGGTTGCTTATGGCGACCAGTATTCACAGTGGCTGTACTACCTGGCTTCAGTTGCAGACAAAGTCATTGTGAATCCCGAAGGCAGCATCTCATGGCACGGCCTGGCTTCCCAGCCGATATTCTTCAAGGACCTTCTTGAAAAGGTGGGCGTAGAAATGCAGATATTCAAGGTGGGAACATACAAGTCGGCAGTGGAGCCGTTCATCGCAACAGAGATGAGCGATGCCAACCGCGAGCAGGTTTCCGAGTATATCGCTTCTATCTGGAATGATGTCGTGAATGCTGTATCGCAGTCGCGTGGCATTGATGCCGGGAGATTGAATGAGTATGCCGACAGATATATGGACTTCTGCCAGGCCGAGGAGTATGTGGAGTGCGGTTTGGCCGACACCCTGCTTTACAAGGATGGAGTATTGGATTATCTGAAAGGTCTTGTCGGAATAGGTTATGACGATAAACTGGAGATTGCTACATTGGTGGATGTGAAGGAAAAGATAAAGATTGATGATGTCGTTAAGGATGCAGGTGAAGGGGAGATTGCTGTATATTACGCTGTTGGCGATATTGACAGCTCTACATCTGTAGATGAGGGTATAAACTCCAAAAAGGTAATCAAGGAACTGCGCGAGTTGCGTGAGGATTCCAATGTGAAGGCTGTTGTGCTCCGCGTGAACTCTCCGGGCGGCAGTGCATACGGCTCAGAACAGATATGGCGTGAGGTGGATATGCTGAGTGCTGTCAAACCGTTGGTTGTATCAATGGGTGATTATGCGGCGTCGGGTGGTTATTACATCTCATGTGCTGCTGACTGCATTGTTGCCAACAGTACTACCCTTACAGGTTCTATCGGTATTTTCGGTATGATCCCGGTTGCCGAGAAATTGCTTAAAGAGAAGATAGGCCTTGATTTTGATGTCGTGAAGACCAACAGACTGGCCGACTTGGGCTCTCAGTCACGTCCATTCAATCCCGAAGAGAGCGCCATACTGCAGAACTATGTCAATGACGGTTATGACCTCTTCCTGAAACGTTGTGCCGAGGGTCGTAAGATGAGCGTAGAGGATATTGACAAGATTGGTCAGGGACGTGTGTGGACAGGTAGCAAGGCCAAGGAACTGGGGCTCGTGGATGAGATCGGTGACCTTGACAAGGCTATAGAGATTGCAGCGCGTATGGCCGAGGTAAGTAAGTATAACGTGGCATCTTATCCTGCAGAAAGCGACTTTATGACAAAACTCCTTGAGGGTGACGATAAGGATTATATGGAGAGTGCACTTCGTGAGACAATGGGCGAATACTATGATTGCATCAGAATTGTCCGTAACATACGTAACATAGCCCCCATCCAGGCACGTGTGCCGTTTGATCTGAATATCAGGTAAATAATAATGGCGACCGAGCTTAATAGAAAATGAATAATAATGGCGGCCTTTCGGTCGCCATTATTATTTGCAATAATATTTCAGCCAATTGCCGAAGAGCTTGCGTGCTGTGTGTTGCCACAGGTTGACAGGCTCGTTGGCAGGGTCATTGTCGCGGTAGTAGTTCAGCGGCAGTTCAATTGGCAACCCTTTTGAAACATCGCGCTTGTACTCTCCGTCGAGTGTGTAAAGTGCATACTCGGAGTGCCCTGTTATGAAGAAATCACGCGTCTCCTTTTCCTGCATTATGTACACCCCGGAGATATCACTCTCCGACAGCAGCTCAATCCTGTCGCAGGCGACGATATCCTCGCGGTGCAGCTCGGTGTGGCGGCTGTGAGGCACGTAGACAGTGCTGTCAAAGCCACGGAACAGCGGTAGCCCGGGACGGGCAATTGTGTGCGGGAATATGCCGAACATCTTTTTCGGTAGCAGATGTTTCTGGATGCCGAACCTCTGGTACAGCCCTGCTTGGGCTGCCCAACAGATGAAGAGAGTAGAGGTGACATGCTCCTTTGCCCAATTGAAGATTGTGCATAGCTCGGGCCAATAGGTGACTTCCTCGTATTCAATCTTCTCAATGGGAGCACCGGTTATTATAAGTCCGTCAAAGTGCTCGTCTTTAAGTTCATTGAAGCCACGGTAGTAGTTGCTCATGTGCTCGGGGCTTGCATGCTTGGGCGTGTGGGTATCGAGTTTCATAAGCGTGAGCTCTATCTCCTCGTCCGATGTGGCAAGCAGACGAATGAAGTCGGCTTCGGTGGTCTCCTTCATGGGCATTATATTCAGCAGTGCTATGCGAAGGGTGCGCGCGGTAGTCTTCTCAAGGATTTCTACCGCGTTTCCTTCGTCAATAACTGCTTGCAAAGCCGGCAATCCGGCAGGAACTTTTATTGGCATAGTCAAGTTCCCTTACCAAATCTTCAGACGCTCCTCCTGTGGTACGAACATGGGGCTCTCCTCGGTGATGCCGAATGCTGTGTACCAGTCGTCGATATGGGGGAGTGTGCCGTTTACTCTCCAGCGTGCGAGTGAGTGTACGTCGCTCTTTGTGAGGTTGCGTATCTCCTCGTCACGTACGTGGCCTGCCCAAACGCCTGAGTAAGAGAGGTAGAAACGCTGCTCGGGAGTGAAACCGTTGATTACAGGCAGAGGGTTCTCCTTTGTAGCGTTCTTGAATGCCTGCATAGAGATCATCAAACCACCATGGTCGGCAATGTTCTCACCCAATGTGAGCTTGCCGTTTGCGTTGAGGCCGGGGAGAACCTCGATCTTGTCGAAGAAGTCCACGATAACCTGTGTGCGCTCGTTGAACTTGGCTGCATCCTCGTCGGTCCACCAGTTGGCGAAGTTGCCATCCTTGTCGAACTGACGGCCCTGGTCGTCAAAGCCGTGGGTCATCTCATGGCCGATGACAACACCGATGGCACCATAGTTGAACGCATCATCCTCGTCCATGTCAAAGAACGGGTACTGGAGAATACCAGCGGGGAAGCATATCTCGTTTGTTGTAGGGTTGTAGTATGCGTTCACGGTCTGTGGTGTCATGTGCCACTCCTCGCGGTCAACAGGCTTGCCCCACTTCTCGTTGACATGCTTGTTCCAACCGAACTCCGACATCCTGCGGCAGTTCTCGGCATAGCTGAGCGCAGGGTCTATGACAAGACCGCTGTAGTCGTCCCACTTGTCGGGGTAACCTATCTTTACAGTGAATGTGTTCAGCTTCTCGTGAGCAGCCTTCTTTGTCTCCTCGCTCATCCACTCCTGTGCGTCGATGCGCTCGCCAAGAGCCACCTGAAGGTTCTTTACAAGCTGTGTCATGCGCTCCTTTGCTGCAGGGGGGAAGTGCTTTGCAACATAAAGTTCGCCGATGATGTCGCCCAGTGCACCGTCAACGGTTGACACGGCACGCTTCCAACGTGGCTGCTGTACCTTCTTTCCGCTCAATACTGTGCCGTAGAATGCGAATGTCTCGGCCTCGATGTCGTCGGTAAGCTCGTTCGATGTAGAACGGATGACTCTCCACTCGAGGTATGCCTTGAGGTCATCCAGCGGAGTCTCGGCGATGATAGCCGCAACCTCCTTGATAGCCTCGGGGTGTGCAAGGTTAAGAACCTCTATACCGTTGATACCCAGGATGCTGTAGTACTCGTCCCAGTTGATTCCGGGGATTGTGTTCTTGAGCTCTGCGTATGTCATCTTGTGGTAGCTGTTCAACGGGTTGCGACGCTCTACACGGCTCAGGTGCTTTGCTGCGATACGTGTCTCGATTGCCATCACAGCCTCCATCTTCTTCTGTGCTGCAGCAGCCTCGAATCCGTGCAGTTTGAACATGTTGACAACATACTCCTGGAATTTTGCGCGGATGTTGAGTGTGATCTCGTCATTGTCGCTGTAGTACTCTTTTTCGGGAAGTGATAGGCCGCCCTGGTACAGGCCGAGCTGGTTGCTGTTGCTGTCCATGATATCGGTGCCGATACCTGTACCGAAGAAACCACCGATACCTACACGTGTATTCCTTGCCATAAGGGGGATAATCCCGCTCTTGTCCTTCAGCGCAGCGACTTCGTCCATCAATGGCTTTACAGGCTCAACACCCTGTGCGTTACGTGTTGTGCTGTCCATGACCATCTTGTAGAGGTCGCCGACCTTCTGTGCATTACTGCCCGGCTCGCTCTCCTTGGCAGCCTGCTCAAGTACAAGTTCCTTGAGCTGCTCGCGGCTCTTCTCACGCAGTGCGTCGAACTGTCCGTAACGTGCATACTCGTCGGTCAGTGGGTTCGCGTCCAGCCAACCGCCGGTAGCGTAACGGAAAAAATCGGTACCAGGGTCCTGGGTAGTGTCCAGGTTCGCCATCAATTTTGTCTCCATAGTCTCATTCGTTGTGCACGCGCCCAGGCTCACTGCCAAGGCTGTGCAGATAAATATTCTCTTCATATTTTAATGATTAATTGTTGTTTAATGTTTAATGATGTCCCTTACACATTGCACATTCCACTTTAAACATCATATACTTTCCAGTTCTTCCATACTTTTCTCCCACTCGCTGACTGTGTCGTCGAGCTGTTTCTTCAGTGTGGCGTACTTTGTGAAATTCTCCTGCGTGCTTCCCTCGGGAGTGCTCATCAGAACCTCAAGGGCAGCAATGGCTCCTTCGAGCTCGTTGATAGCCTTTTCGTTCTCCTCTACCTGCTTCTCGAGTTTGCGGCGCTGCTTCTGCAGTTGTTTCTCGGCTTCGTAGCTCAGGCGGTTCTCGTTGGCAGGCTTCGGTGTCTCTGCCGCCTGTGTGGGGCTCTTGCTCAGTGCGAGCGCCTCATTTATGTTGGTTGCGTTCTTTGCCGCAAGATAATCATATATGCCGCCCAAATGCTCACGCACCTTACCCTCGCCGAACTCATATACCTTCGTCACCAGCCCGTCGAGGAACTGGCGGTCGTGGCTTACGATGATTACCGTGCCGTCAAAGTCGCGAATTGCATCTTTCAGCACATCCTTCGACTGCATGTCGAGGTGGTTTGTAGGCTCGTCAAGGATAAGTAGGTTCATCTGTCTCAACAGCAGGCGTATCATTGCCAAGCGGCTTCTCTCACCACCGGAGAGAACCTTCACGGGCTTGTCCGATGCCTCGCCGCCGAACATGAATGCGCCTAAGATATCGCGTATGCGCAGGCGTATGTCGCCTGTTGCCACATTGTCAATCGTCTGGAACACGGTTAGGTTCTCGTCAAGAAGCTGTGCCTCGTGCTGTGCAAAGTATGCAGTCTCCACATTATGCCCGATGGTGATTTCCCCGTCATAGTCCAGCTCGCCCAGGATGCATCGCACAAGGGTTGTCTTACCCTCGCCGTTGCGTCCCACGAATGCCACCTTCTCGCCACGGTTGATGGTGAAGTTCACTCCGCTGAATACCGTGTGGCTGCCGAAACTCTTTGCAACATCGTCGCATATGATGGGGTAGTTGCCGCTGCGTGTCGCCGGTGCGAATTTCAGTCTCAGTCGGCTTGTGTCCTCCTCGTCAATCTCAATGGGCACCATCTTCTCGAGCTGTTTGATGCGGCTCTGTACCTGCACGGCTTTGGTGGGCTTGTAGCGGAAACGCTCGATGAACTCTTTGGTGTCGGCAATCTCCTTCTGCTGGTTCTCGTATGCCCTCAGCTGCTGCTCGCGGCGCTCCTTGCGTGCCTCCATGAACTTGTCATAGGGCAGCTTGTAGTCATATATCCTGCCGCAGGAAATCTCTATCGTGCGGTTTGTCACTGCGTTCAGGAATGCGCGGTCGTGGCTCACCAGCAGCACAGCGTTGCCGCTGCGTGCCAGGAACTGCTCCAGCCACTGTATGCTTTCAATGTCAAGATGGTTGGTGGGCTCGTCAAGCAGCAGTATGTCAGGGTGCTGCAACAGCAGCTTTGCCAACTCAATGCGCATGCGCCATCCTCCGCTGAACTCTCTTGTGGGACGTGCAAAGTCCTCGCGTGCGAATCCAAGTCCTGTAAGGGCGCGCTCAATCTCTGCCTCATAGTGGCTGCCGCCCATCATTGTATACTGCTCGTTCAGGTGTGTATACTCCTCTATGAGTTTGTGGTACTCCTCGCTCTCATAGTCGGTGCGCTCGGCAAGCTCGTTGTTCATACGCTCAAGGCGTGCCTCCATTTCGTGTATATGCACGAAAGCAAGTTCAGCCTCCTCGTATACTGTACGGCCGTCGGTATGCTGCATCACCTGCGGCAGATAGCCGATGGTAAATTCTTTGGGTTTGGATATGGCACCCTCTGTGGGTGACTGCATTCCTGCTATGATCTTCAGCAGCGTGCTCTTGCCTGCACCGTTCTTGCCTACCAGCGCAATCCTGTCGCGCTTGTTGATGATGAAGCTGACGTCGTGCAGCAGGCTGGTCCCGCCGAAGTCCACTCTTATGTTGTCAATCGAAAGCAAAATTCCTATATGTTATTTATAATGTATAAATCCGGGTCGCAAAGGTACTCTTTTAACGTGAGAAATACAAATGTGCCTTTTGTTTAAAAATAAATACAATTTAATATCTTTTTTTGTATGATTTGTAAAATTAATCTTTATTTTTGCCCTGTGAGGTGTAATATATAATGTATACACGTATTTTTTGATAACCATCAACATTTGATACCATGAAACATCTTTTTACTTTAATTGTTTTTGCGGTGTTTTCCTGCATAGGACTTCATGCGCAAGAGGCATCTGATGCAACGCGTTATATTGTAATGACCGACGGTCAGGTAGTCGCTATTCCCGAAAAGCACATCCTTGACGAGGTTACTGAGGATGACGTCTGTGTACTTCATCTGGAGGGTGGCAACACATTTACCTACTCTAAGGATAATGTCGCAAGTGTGAGTGACAGCTATGACGTTACATCTGCAAAGTTGTTGTCTTTCGGCTTCACACACGCCGACAACGACCAGGTATATGCCGACGTTGCTGCAACGATAACCGAAGAGGGTGACACTGTATATGTTACGGCAGACGTGCCGGTCATCGGCAAGCGCCTGCGTCCGAGTTTCACTTTAAGTGATGGCTTTACAATGTGGGTTGACGGTGAACAGCAGATCAGCGGGCAGAGCAGCCAGCGTTTTACCAAGCCGGTGGTTTACACCATGGCCGAGCCCAAGCATTGGATTTATGAGGTAAAGGTCATTGAACCCGAAGAGGGTGAGGAGAACGTTCCGGCCGATGAGTGGAACTATACCAAACTCGACATTTCGGCAGGTACGACAACAAATGCTCCCAGCAATTATCCTGAAACACAGGATTTGAGTCATGTGTGGGACAATAGCGACGATACCTATTACCACTCTACTTGGGGCGATAACATGACATACCCCAAGCTCAATTGGTACGATGGTGGCTATTGGGGTGACGGTTGGACAGAGTGGCCTTATATCGAGATCCAGCTTCCCGAGGCTCTTGAGACATTCTGTCTCTCTTATACGACATCTGCCCAGAACAACCGGTTCCCGCAGGGTTGGTGTATCTATGCGATGGACAAAACAACCGGAAAGTGGGACGAGATTGGCGTTCTTGAGCAGGACAAGCATGGCTTGCCCCAGTCGGGCCTCACAAAGTACACAACTCCTGTGTACAACCTCGGCAAGAATTACTCGGCAATACGTTTTGAGCTTACCAAGGCATCGTACAAGAACTATATGGTAATAGCGGACCTCTCGCTCTATAAGTGTGAGAAGAAGGAGAGTACAACTGTAGATAAGGAGCCTGCAAAGCCTCAGGTTGCAGGCTGCTTCAAGCCATTCGGCCGTCCTTGCAAGGTAAGCGTGAAGTACCTTACCGATTATGCTACAGGTGAATATAAGATACCTACGGTTTACCTGACATTCGGTGATGGTGTGACATGGGACGATAGCCAGTGGATTGGCCAGACAATCATGTTAGAGGACGGTACAACCGTCAATACAAAGGAGGAGTGGATCGAGGATTGTACATTCCGTCTTGACGGTGCAGGCATATGGCCCGATATCGAGACCGTAGAGGGCTGTGAGATACGTGGCCGCGGTAACAGCAGCTGGTCATGGACACACATGAGCAAGAACCCATACCGCATCAAGTTCCCCAAGAAGCAGAAGCAGTCTCCGTTCAATCTTACCGAGGACCGTCAGTGGGTGTTCATAGCCAACAAGCAGAACGGTTCAATGACAACGAACTCAATTGCACAGAAGATTGCAGCCATGGTCGACGGTGAGGCACTGTGCCACATGATACCTATCGACCTTTATGTCAACGGTCACTATCGTGGTTCGTACTGCTTTACCGAGAAGATAGGTATTGCCGACAACAGTGTTGCGATTGATGAGACTACAGGCTGTCTGCTTGAGCTCGACGACTACTACGACGAGGACTTCAGGTTCAGGGATGATATCTACAATCTCCCCGTCAACGTGAAGGACCCTGATTTTACCGAGGAAGACGATGAGCGCGTCATCACTTTCGATGATGTAAAGGCATCGTTCAACAGCCTCACCGAAACCCTTTATTATGGCGGTGACATTACACAGCACATCGACATGGAATCATGGGCAAAGTTCTGGCTTGTCAACGACCTTGTGCGCAATGTAGAGACCTATCACCCCAAGAGCTGTTACCTCTTCAACGAGAATCCTGCCGCAGGTAGTCTGTGGAAGTTCGGTCCTGCATGGGATTTCGACTGGGCATTCGGCTACGAGGAGTCATATTCTTACTTCAATACAGGTGCAACCGAGGACCTTTACAGCGGTCGCAGCGGCAAGGCCGGATATAACTTCTACAATGCCCTGCGTAACACTGAGGCCGGCAAGCGTGCCTATTACAAGGAGTGGCTCGACTTTGTTGCCGAGGGTCGTATCGACGAACTCAATGAGTATATCCAGGACTATACTGAGTTCGCATTGGCAAGCATCGCGCATAACAACGATGCCAATGTAAACGAGAAGAACTATACGGATTATGTCGCTACGATTGAAAGAAGCCAGCAATGGATGACAGACAGAGCAAACTTCATTTTCAGGAATTTGACAAAGTATGATGACATCAGTGCAGGTGTTGAGATTCCCGAGGAGTTCGGTGACCCGTTGGAGACACTGCTCATTGTCGATGCCCGTCACGAGGACTTTGCTCCTTCTGCAAAGGAGTATGCTTCGGTATCATACATCCGTGGAATGGCAGAGGGCAGTTACGGCACAATCCTGTTGCCGTTCGCTCCTGATGCCAAGAGTCTTGAGCATTATGCGTTCTATGCTTTGGCAGAGTGTGGCGAAGGCTTCATGAGATTTGAGGAGGTTGCCGAGCCTGTTGCCAATACTCCGTACATCTACACTTTGCGTGATGGTAAGGAGAATGTAGCCATTACAAGTGGCAAGACAGCTGTATCAACGGATGTTGAGAACTACACAGTGGACGGCTGGAAAACAGTCGGTTCATTTACCAAGCAGACAGTTGATGCAAATTCAGGCAACTATTATGCTCTCTCAACAGAGAAGGCCGAGGTAAGCAAGGTTGTCGGTAGCTATGCTGTATTGCCATACCGTGCATATTTTGTCGGCACTGCTGACGCCGGCTCTGTTGTAACGGTGTACATCGGCAATGAGACCAGCATTGAAAAGATATCAAGCGATGTTATTGACGGCTTTAACAATGGATATATATATGATGTATACGGCCGTCGAGTATCAGAACCGCTCAAGGGCCAGATTTACATCATCAACGGCAAGAAGGTGATGTTCTAAGTTCTGCGAATTAAAGAGGGTAACCGTTCGCGAACGGTTACCCTCTTTAATGTTTAATGATGTTCTTTATACATTCCATATTACACATGGTTTAGGACCTTATAAATTTGGCGCTTTTTAAAAACCGCCGCTCAAAAAATATTTTTAAAAAAAATCTCCAAAAAGTTTTGTAGTAAATAAAATCTTTGTATATTTGCAATGATTTCAGAAATGAAAAAAACAAAAACAGAGGTAAAATGGAGATTTCAAGAGCAGAACTAAAACAAGAACTCATCAGTGCAGGTATACGTCCGTCGGTACAGCGCTTGGCGATTTTTGAATATGTACGTCAAAGTTGTCAGCACCCCACTGCCGAGGTTGTTTACGAGGCATTGCGCGATGAACTCGGTTCGCTCTCGCTCACAACGGTATACAACACTTTGAAGCTGTTTGTTGACGCGGGACTCATCTCGATGCTCACCATCGACGACACCTTCCGTTGCTTCGACGGTAACCGTAGCAATCATGCTCATTTCCGTTGCAACAAGTGCGGCAAGATTGTAGATCTGAAGATGAAGAACGATTTCCTGTCGCTTGTCGAAGGTCTTGACGGCTATGAGATAACCGATGCCCAGCTTTACCTCAAGGGCCTGTGCCCCAACTGTATAAAGAATTGAAATAAAGATAATACAAAATATTAACGGCTTAAAAAATTATAGAATTATGAAAAAGTACATTTGTTCAGTATG
>CALCEC010000083.1 GCA_937900095.1 uncultured Bacteroidales bacterium
CGTTTGGGTTGCGAAAAGCAAAACGAGTCAATGACAGTGCAAATATAGAATGACAGTTCTATTAGAAAAAACAAAAACAAACTGAAAAAAACATAATATAATGACCGACTTTCAAAAGGATATACTTGCAGGAATACCCGATGTATTGCCTGCAAAGAAAGAGTACGACAAGAGTGCGAACCATGCCCCAAAACGCAAGGACATCCTAACCGATGAGGAGAAGAAACTGGCGCTTGCGAACGCATTGCGTTACTTCCCCGAGAAACATCACGCCGAGCTTGCACCGGAGTTCCTGGACGAGCTGAAGAGATACGGACGTATATATATGTACCGTCTGCGCCCTGACTATGAAATGTATGCACGCCCCATTGACGAGTACCCTGCACGCTCACGCCAGGCAGCGGCCATAATGCTCATGATTCAGAACAATCTTGACAAGGCTGTGGCACAGCATCCTCACGAACTCATCACATACGGAGGCAACGGCGCGGTATTCCAGAACTGGGCACAGTACCGCCTGGCCATGAAGTACCTTGCCGAGATGACCGACGAGCAGACACTTGTAATGTACTCCGGACATCCGCTGGGGCTCTTCCCCTCGCACAAGGATGCTCCGCGAGTAATCGTCACTAACGGTATGGTAATCCCCAACCACTCGTCGCAGGACGACTGGGAACGTTTCAACGCAATGGGTGTATCGCAGTACGGCCAGATGACTGCCGGCTCATATATGTACATCGGTCCTCAGGGCATTGTGCACGGCACTACAATCACGGTGATGAATGCCGCACGCAAGCGTATGAAGCCCGGACAGAGCGACCTCAAGGGAATGTTGTTCGTGACCGCCGGATTGGGCGGAATGTCGGGCGCACAGCCAAAGGCCGGAAATATTTCGGGCGTTGTTAGCGTAACAGCAGAGATAAATATTGCAGCAGCCGAGAAGCGCTACAAGCAGGGCTGGGTGGACGAACTGCACTCGTCACTCGACGAACTGATTCCGCGCATCAGGGAGGCTGTCGAGAAGAAAGAGGTTGTATCGTTCGCATACGTGGGCAACGTGGTCGATCTTTGGGAGCGCCTTGCCGACGAGGAGATGAATGTTGACCTGGGAAGCGACCAGACATCACTGCACAACCCATGGGCAGGCGGTTACTACCCTGTGGGCTACAGCTACGAGGAGAGCAACCGTATGATGGCAGAGGAACCCGAGCGCTTCCGCGAGTGCGTACAGGAGTCACTGCGCCGTCACGTGGCAGCCATCAACAGACTGACAGCACGCGGAATGTACTTCTTTGACTACGGCAACGCGTTCCTGCTGGAGTCGTCACGCGCAGGAGCGGACATCCTTGCCGCCGACGGCAAATTCCGATACCCCTCATACGTGCAGGACATTATGGGACCGATGTTCTTTGACTATGGCTTCGGCCCGTTCCGCTGGGTATGTACATCGGGTAACGAGAAGGATCTTGAAACAACCGACCGCCTTGCAGCCGAGGTGCTTGAACAGATGCTCACCGAAGCACCGCAGGAGATTCGCGGACAGCTCGAGGATAACCTGCACTGGATTCGTGAGGCAAAGCAGAACAAGCTTGTGGTAGGTTCGCAGGCGCGCATCCTCTATGCCGACTCCGAAGGCCGCACACGCATTGCCCTTGCATTCAACGAGGCCATTGCAAAGGGTGAGATCTCGGCACCTGTGGTTCTTGGCCGCGACCACCACGATGTTTCGGGTACCGACTCTCCTTACCGCGAGACCTCGAACATCTACGACGGTTCACAGTTCTGTGCCGACATGGCAGTGCACAACGTCATCGGCGACTCGTTCCGCGGTGCCACATGGGTGTCAATACACAACGGCGGCGGTGTAGGCTGGGGCGAGGTGATGAACGGCGGCTTCGGCATGGTGATTGACGGCAGCGACGACTCGGCACGCCACATCGAGGAGATGTTGTTATGGGATGTGAACAACGGTATCGCACGCCGCAGCTGGGCACGTAACGAGGGGGCTATGTTCGCAATCAAGCGCCAGATGGAACGCACCCCATTGCTCAAGGTAACCCTGCCTAACCTTACCGACAAGGAGCTTATTGAAAGGGTATTCAACGAGAACAGATAATACATAAGCCTTTGTCATGCCGGAGCGAAGCGAAGCATCTAAATAACGCGAGCTTGTCATCCCGAATGAACATGAGGGATCTCAAGAAACACGAAAGAAGAGATTCTTCGTTGCACTCAGAATGACAAAACAAAGTTTTGTTATCGGCGAGTTTTGCAGCAACAGGTCAAACGTAGCATAGCCGTAGGTTATGCCGTTTGGGTTGCGAAAAGCAAAACGAGTCAATGA
>CALCEC010000084.1 GCA_937900095.1 uncultured Bacteroidales bacterium
GCTCGAACCCGCGACCCTCAGCTTGGGAAGCTGATGCTCTACCAACTGAGCTACTACCGCGTCGGATTTCGTGTGCAAAGATACAACAATTCTTTTTAATCCAACTGTTGTTTTGACAAAAACCTGATTGAATTGTTGTATTAATCCGTTTATCTTTCAATTTCCGGGAATGCTTTCCCGCTTTCAAGGACTTCAACTGCCTTGAGAACTGTTGGGTCCTTGAGGTTCACGAACTTTATATGCTCCATCATACCCAACATGTGGTAGATGATGTTCGAATATAATGAGCGTGTTAGCACTTCTCGCGATTCTGCTATTTCATTCCCCTTTGGGGTAATGCCTTTAGTGCGGGCAAAGCTGATGAGACCGTCAAGCACGGGCTGTCTGCTCAGGTATGTTGTCAACTCTTCGTAGGTCATGTATTTCTTCATCGACTGCCTGTTTGCTTTGCAGTAGTTCAATGTGTATTGTGCTATCACCCGGTTGTTGAAGAGATCCTTTGTATAAGTATTGACATGGGTTGTGTCGCTCGCCACGAAAATGTCGGGCATTATGCCACCGCCTCCATATACTGTACGCCCGTTCTTGGTCTTGAAGATGAGTTCTTCGTTCTGGTGGATGCTGTCCTGTGAGAAGAACTCTCCGCGATTGTAACGGTCGATGAGGTCCATGGCATAGCTCATACCGTCACCCTTGGTGTATGGCTTTTGTATGCAACGGCCCGATGGGGTATGGTAGCGTGCTATCGTCAGACGCATCATGGAACCGTCGGCTAGGTCCATCTGCTTCTGCACAAGTCCCTTGCCGAATGTCCTGCGTCCTATTACTGTTCCGCGGTCATTATCCTGAATGGTTCCTGCCATAATCTCGCTTGCGGATGCAGATGTCTCGTCGACAAGTATCACGAGTGGTACGTCCTGGAAGAATCCGTAGCCGTTGGCTTTCTCAATCTGTTTTTCGATGTTGGCACCTTCGGTGTATACGATGACCTCGTCTTCGCCAAGGAACTGGTTTGCCATCTCAAGTGCTACTCCAAGGTAACCGCCACCGTTTCCCCTTAAGTCAATGATGTAACCTTGCGCTCTCTGGTTGGCAAGCTCAATCATTGCCTGTATGAACTCGGCAAAGGTGTTCTCTGCAAAGCGTTCTATCATTATATATCCCCATTTGCCGTTCAAAAGGTAAGCTGTCTCGATGCTCTTCACCTCGATGTCGTCGCGTCTTATCTTCACCTCAACGAGTTCTTTCTCGCCGAAGCGTTGCAGCCCTAACTTTACAAAACTGCCTTTGGGGCCTTTGAGTTTTTTCATGGCTGCCTGGTTGGTGCATACATCCTTGCCTACAAAGAGCGAGTCGTTGATGGTGATGATCCTGTCACCGTCGAGCACTCCGGCTTCTTCGGATGGGCCGCCACGGATGACTTCGCTGATGTCAATGGTATCTTCCTGGATGGTGAAACGTATTCCTATTCCACTGAAGCTGCTCTGCAGGTCGGATGTCATTTCCTCAACCTCATCCTTTGGGACGTATGTGCTATGCGGGTCCAGTTCCTCAAGTATTTTTGGTATGCTGCGTTCAATAATGGAGTCAATGTCGGTCTCGTCGACATACTCGTTACCGATTATGCCGAATATCTGTGATAGCTTGTTGTCGTTGTTCAAAACGATTGTCGTTATGCCCCTCCTGTCATTGTTGAAGCTCTTTCCGATAAAGAACCCTATCATAAGGATGAGCACAACCAGTATCGGTAATGCTTTTTTCATCAATAGTGTCTGTTATTTGTTGAACTCAAGATACACGGTCTCGATGCCGGCCCTCTCCAAGAGGTCGATGCCGTCGGTAAGGCGATACTTCTCGCCATATACCACCCGTCTTATGCCCGATTGTATTATGAGCTTTGCACACTCGATGCATGGCGATGCCGTTACATACATTGTCGCTCCGTCGCTGTTGTTGTTGGAGCGGGCTATCTTTGTTATTGCATTTGCCTCGGCGTGCAGCACGTACGGTTTGGTGAATCCCTCTTCGTTCTCACAGATATTCTCGAAACCCGACGGAGTCCCGTTGTAACCGTCGGAGATAATCATCTTGTCTTTTACAATGAGAGCGCCCACCTTACGGCGTTCACAGTATGAGTTCTCGGCCCAGATGTTTGCCATACGCATGTATCGCAGGTCAAGTTCGTGTTGTTTCTTATCTTTGTTTTCCATAATCAGAAGCTGTTTGAGCTCTTATTTGCTGTAGAACTGCATGAATACGTTCTTCTGTTGCTTAATCTGCAACCAATTTGTGTCGCCGTCGTATGCTGTAGCATCGGTGAATATCTGTAGCATCTTCTGTGCGATGGTGTCGCCCTTAAGGCTGCCCGAACTGCGCACATCAAGGCATTGGAACTTGCGGCTATTGCCGTCAGCTTCCCATTTGCCGCTTATCTTGGCTCCTCCCGGCGTTGTGGCATTGAAACTGTTTCCGGCGAAAATAACATTATACTTCTTGTTGCTGTAACGCTTTGTAGTTCCCTCCTGGATATAAGACAATGTCCATTCACGCTCTTCGAATATGTCATTTATGTCATCTCCCTGCGTACAGGCAATGGTTGTCAGCAACATAAAAAACACAAAGATAATTCTTGTTGTCTTTTTTGCAAACGTTTTCATTGTTAATATATTATAAATGTGGACAAATGGTTCCTATGCCGTCACGTTCGAGTAATGGCTCTATCTGTGGTTTGCGTCCGCGGAAACGTATGTACAGTTCCATGGGGTGCTCGCTGTCACCCTTTGAGAGAATGTTGTCACGGAATGACTGGGCTGTCTTCATGTTCATGACACCCTCTTCCTTGAATTTTGAAAAAGCATCGGCATCAAGCACTTCGGCCCATTTGTAGCTGTAATATCCGGCAGCATAGCCGCCTGACATTATATGTCCGAACTGCGGTGTTATTCCGGTCTCTTTTATTACAGGCATCAGCCTCAATGCTGCCGTTACCGACTGCTCATACTCGAGTACGTCACCGTCAAACGGCTCCGATATGTTGTGCCAGGCCTGGTCGATGAGTCCAAGTCCCACCTGGCGTATGCATTGGTACGCTGTTTTGAAGGTCTGTGCGCTCTTTATCTTCTGCAGTGTCTCCTTCGGCATGCTTTCACCTGTCTTGAGGTGGAAAGCGAAGTGCTCCAGGAACTCCTCTTCTGTGGCAAAGTTCTCCATTATCTGCGATGGCAATTCAACAAAGTCCCACAATACATTCGGGCTGCATTGTCCGGGATAGGTTACATCGGAGAGTATGCCGTGCAGGCAGTGTCCGAACTCGTGCATCAGGGTGTTGAACTCGTCATGGTTCAGCAGGGTGGGCTTGCCAGGCATAGGCTTGCGGTAGTTTGTGGACAATGTGATGTGCGGGCGGTGGTCGGTACCTCCGTTATCTTTGTATTGTGGCTTGATAGAGTCCATCCAGGCACCGGCGTGCTTGCCTTTGCGTGCATAGAAATCGCAGTATAGCAGTGCAATATAACGTCCGTCATAGTCGTATACCTCCCACACCTTTACATCGGGGTTGAATACCGGAATGTCATGGTTCTGCTTGAAGGTAATTCCGTAAAGGCGTGTGGCAAGGTAGAATGCTCCGTAAATAGCCTGGTTAAGCTCGAAGTAGGGGCGTATCATCTCATCGTTGAGGCTGTACTTCTCTTCCTTGAGCTTCTCGGAGTAGTAGGCAAAGTCCCAGCGCTGGAAATCGAAATCCTCTCCCTCGCATCGGCGGGCATAATCCTCAATTTCCTTCATCTCCTTGCGCGCGGCAGGCAGGTACGACCATGTGAGTTTGCCGAGCATGGAGAATACGGCGTCGGTATCCTGTGCCATGCGCTCGGCAAGGATGTAGTCGCTGTATGTATTGTAACCAAGCAACTTGGCCAGCGCCAGACGCAAGTTTACAATATCGGTCACAATCGCCCGATTGTCGTAAGCGTTGCCCTTTGCACCTATTGTGTTGTATGCCATATACATCTGCCGCCTCAACTCGCGGTTACGGCAGAAGGTGATGAACGGGAGATAGCTGGGACGGTGCAGTGTGAATATCCATCCCTCTTTGCCGCTCTCTTTCGCAATGTTGGCTGCCGACTCGATGACATCCTCGGGCAACCCCTCAAGGTCATTTCTGTCGGTGATGCACAGGGTGAACCCGTCTGTGTCCTTGATGCTGTTCTCCTGGAACTTCAGCGACAGCGCAGTGAGTTTTTCGGTCAGTTCGCGATAGGTGTCGCGCTCCTCGCCTTTGAGGTTTGCTCCTCCACGTACGAACATCATGTATGTCTGCTCCAGGAGTCTCTTCTGCGCTGTATCAAGGTGGCTGTTGTCGGCCTCATATACCTCTTTTATACGTGCAAAAAGCCTTTCGTTGAGTGATACGTTGTTCTGGTGTACAGTGCACATCTGCTGTATCTGCTCCTCAACCGCAAGAATCTCATCATAGCTCCTCGCATTTATGAGCGCATTGAAAGCACATACCACGATGCTCAATTCTGTTCCCGCATAGTCAAGCGGTGCTATAGTGTTCTCGAATGTCGCCTTCCCGGTGTTGCTGCATATCTCCTCAATTATGGTTTCTTCCTTTCTTATACACTCCGCCACGGCCGGAACATAATGGTCGAGTGTTATGCGGTCATATGGTACGGCGCCGAATGGGGTACCGAACGGCATCAATAAGGGGTTCTTCTCTTCTGTATTGTTGTTCATTTCTGTTGTCGTTATTTGTTTCGTATGCTGTATCATGCATAAACCAGTCGTTTGCATAAGCAATTATAAGATGTGTACGCATATAATAACGCAAAATTAATCAATTATGTCCTGACTTCTTCTTTCTGTTTTGATAATTTTAATATAGTTAATGATTTTTAGAGCTGCCATTGTCAGCTGTTGATATACAAAACAAGGCCCCCGATAGCCGGGAGCCTTGCCGTTATTCAGTGTGTTGTTTCTTGTTAAAGGTTGTATGTGCCTTCAACAAGCTCGCCCATAGCCCATACTGCGCGTACGTTCAAATCGTCGTCAAGAATCATGATGTCTGCATCCTTATCCTTCTGCAATGAACCCTTGCGGTCGTATACGTTCATTATCTTTGAAGGTGTCTCTGAAGCCATACGTACAGCATCCTCCAAAGGAATCTCAGCCTTCTGGACGAGAGTACGGATCAAGCGGTCCATGGTAGCGACAGAACCTGCAAGAGCTGTACGGTCAGCAAGCTTGCAAACACCGTCCTCGATGATTACACGTGGGTCGAATGCTGTTGTACTGTCACTTGCGGCGCAAGCAAGAGCATCGGTGATTACGCAGGCACGCTCAACGCCCTTGATATGGTGGATAAGACGCAGGATTGTCGGTGGAACGTGGATGCCGTCGGCAACAACCTCAACAGTCATATCCTCGTGCAGGTATATACTCTCCACTGTACCCTCGTACTTGTACTCGCGGCGCTTGTGGAAACCAGGCATCGCGTTGTAGAAGTGTGTTGCGTGGGTGTAGCCGTTCTTGCGTGCTGCATGGATGTCGTCATATTCTGCCTGTGTATGTGCCACAGATGCGAGGATGCCCTTTGATGTGATATACTTGCCGAACTGCATTGCGCCGGGGAGCTCGGGAGCAGCATCCCAACGCTTGATACAATCCCATTTCTCTACAAGAGGTATGTACTCGTTTGGATCGGGATCCTTGATGTTTTCGGGCAACTGTCCGCCGGCCATAGCCATGTTCAGGTAGTGACCCTCAAGGTGAAGACCGAGTACAGGGCTGTTTGGCTCAGCCATAAGCTTTGTACAAGTCTCGGCGGCAGCCTCAATCATAGGTACTGTAGAAGAAGAGAGGGTTGGGAAGATACTTGTAGTACCATGCTTCATATGAGCCTTTATGGCACCACGGAAAGCCTCTTCTGTGCCCTCCATGAAGTCGCAGCCGCCACCACCGTGGATGTGGATTTCAACACCGCCGGGTACAACGTACATACCTTTGGCGTCTACAACTTCTGCACCTATTACTGCAAGGTCGCAGTTTGTCACTTCAAGAATCTTGTTATCACGGATGATAACCGAACCATCCTTCAACCAGCCTTGCGGGGTGAGGATTTTACCGTTGATAATTTGCTTTAGCATAATATTTGTAGTTAGTTATTGTGTTTGTCTTCCGTGCGATAAAGGGCATCAAGACCCTCCTTCGTGTTCTTCTCCCACAAAGTTACCTAAATTATTGTATGTTGACGCCTGTTTTGGATATTTTTTTTAAAAATAGTCTTCATTGTCAAAGAAAATATCTGTTTTCACGGTTCAGTAGCAAAAAGGTGTGGATTTTTATGAGCACAATGCAAAATTATTTCACTCGCTTACCCGCACCCTTTATCGGTGACGGATATTCATCTTGGCTGTTGTAT
>CALCEC010000085.1 GCA_937900095.1 uncultured Bacteroidales bacterium
TTCGCCTGTAACAATTGGGCAATTTGTCCGTCTTATAATTGAAATGACATAATTGTATTTGAAATTTAAACTGAAAAACAAAACACAATATGAAAAAGAGATTATTTACCATTTTATTTGCGCTTGCCACCCTGTGTAGCTTTGCACAGGATGTTGAGCCAGCTGATGCTTGTTATTATGAGATAATGGGCGAATTGAGGAATGTGCCCGACAGTACCGTTATCAGGCTGTTCCGTATTGATGGTAACGTAGGAAGGTCTTTCGCCAATGACACAATCATTGATGGCAGATTCCATTTCTGGATTAATCCCGTCAGTTCAAAGGAGGAATTAGACCTTAGTTGCTTTCCTTGCAAGGATTTCCCTGCGATGGGCCTCAGGCTTTGGGCTTCGCCTGGTGATAAGGTAAAGGTTACAGGTGAAAACACCCTGATTTTCACTTGGAAAGTAGAAGGCGGACCACAGGAGAATATCTCTTGGCAAGCCTACCTCAATGATTCACGTGAACTTTGGAACCAAACCCAACGTAATTCGATACTGGTAAATGAATTAAGGATTCAAGCAAGGAACCTGTCAGAAGAGGAAAAAATTACAATCAGACAAAAAATTGACAGCCTTTTAAAAGATGATGAGATGCTGACGGGTCAAATCTACTCCAATGAAATCCGTCGGATGAAGAAATCGGCAGTAGATGCTATCTGGATGAAGAAACTCAATGTACTGGCAATGGAAGTCAAATATCGCAAGAACTTCCCTTATAGGAAAGAGGTCATTGCTTTATACAACAGTTTGAGCGGAGAACAGAAACAGCACAAATTGGCACAGGAGGCACATGCAATGCTCTTTCCTCCACAACAAGTTGAAGTAGGCAAGGAGATGGCCGATGCAGAACTCTTAGACCTTGAAGGCAACAGCCACTCACTTGCCGAGTTGAAAGGGAAATACATCTTGATTGACTTCTGGTCAAGCGGTTGCGGTCCCTGCATTATGGCCATTCCCGAAATGGAGGAACTTGCCACAACCTACAAGGATAAACTGAACATTGTAAGCATCAGCATCGACAACAAGGATACTTGGGAGATGGCATCTGAAGAACACCGTATGAGTTGGAACAATTGGAATGACCATAAAGGGCAAAGTGGGATTTATTCTCGATATGACCTGGGCGTTATTCCCAACTATACGTTAATCTCACCCGAAGGCATTGTTCTTGAACAATGGACAGGTTACGGCAAAGGCAGTTTGAAGCAGAAGATAGGTGAATATATTGATAAGGAATGATTGGTTAGACAACAAAAGTAAAAGATACATAATGAAAAAACTATTTTTAACCCTCATTGTCGCATTTGCCACCGTATGTGGCTTTGCACAGGAGAACACTTCTGTAGCTTTAGACGAGGGCATATTTCATAGTGGAAATGTCGTATTGAAGGGGTGTTTCAAAGGCTATCCGCAGGATTCGCTTCCAAAACAGATACTTGCCATGGTGCGCAACTATTTTACAATGGAAGAGGATAACCAGCTTGTTGAGGTCAACGCTGACGGCACATTCTGCGGTAAGGTGCACGTTCCGCAC
Source organism: uncultured Bacteroidales bacterium (assembly GCA_937900095.1). Lineage (GTDB taxonomy): Bacteria > Bacteroidota > Bacteroidia > Bacteroidales > Bacteroidaceae > HGM04593. Next base: position 1,576 of record CALCEC010000085.1, read on the forward strand.
GGGCAGATGTGTATGGTAGATGCGGGTGTAACACAAATAGGTCCATTCCTTTTTCCAGGCGATACAATAGAGGTGGTGCTCACTTCCTCGGGAATAAAATATGTGCCAAACAGCAGTATGAACAGCATACTGGGCGAACGTTCTCTTTTGGAAGAAATCAGTCGTTACAGGAAAAGTCCTTATGGTGATTTGAGCAATCCTTATCCTTACATAAAAAATGGAAACAAGGACAGCGTGCAACTTTACATTGAACGTAACATGGAGGTGATGGAACAGACAGCTGCAGAAATTGCAAGTGGTGCATTCGACTTCCCTGCTGACTTTCATCCGATGCTTCGCGAGATTGTACAGAACGACGTAATGCTCGTGGGACTCACTAACATTGCAGGGGCAATCTGTAAACATAATACCAGAATGCATGTCATTGAGACCGACACATTAAGTGGTAACTCTGTTGCGCGCCCTAATGAGGATTTTGTACCTCTTGACCTTGAACCGGTAAAGGCTTTCTTTGCCAGACATGAAAAACAATTGTTCGATAATCCGCTTCTGCTTTTCCACAATGTACAGTTCTGGCTTCCCTTAAATCTTCTCCAGTTCTCTGTCTATTGGCCAATGATGAATCATGTTTATATCCCCGCCAATGACAAGGAGGAATATTATAGAAATGACAGGGTTGCCTTATTTGCTGACAGTAATCTCGCAGCACTGCAAGAGGTGCAGAAGATGTATGGTGTTTCACCCGACTGTTTTCTCTCTCAACTGATGCTTGTAAACCATTTTCCTGCATATGGCTCTGAAGAGGATTTTGATGACAAGGTAAAGGGTTTCTCCCGATTGATAGACAACCCCATTGTCAAGTACCATTTTGAAGAGTTTTGCAAGAGGCAGGGCAAGATGCCGGCAGTAAAGAATATTGCCGACTGTGATGTGGCAAGGCGCTTGTTTTCGGAATACGAAGGGAATGTATTGTTCCTTGATTTCTGGTCTATGGGATGTGCCCCTTGCCGTAAAGGAATGATAGAGCAGAAGCCTGTCGTTGAGCACTTCAAGGGCAAGCCTGTAAAGTTTCTTTATATTGCATCTACAGAAAATGATGACCCTGTGACTGCGCGTACATGGATGAGTGAAAAAGAAATCGAAGGTGAAGCGCTGTTCATTACTCCCAATGACTGGGCTGCATTGATGGGATTCCTGAACTTCTCGGCAACACCGTCAACATTCCTCATTGACACAGACGGCAATGTCGATAATAAGCATTACACAAATACCGACCTGGAAAAGAGGATAGAGGAACTTTTGAAATAAAGCAATAAACAACATAAACTGAATATGAAGAAACTTATATCAACCATCATTATTGCATTTGCCACTCTGTGTGTCATTGCGCAGGATGGCGACCTTGTAAATCCTGGGTTCTATGAGATTAAGGGCAAAGTAAAGAATGTGCCTGACGGTACGGTGCTGTGTCTGATGAGATTCAATACCGACTATGGCGTTGTTGTCGGCAACGATACAATCTCTAATGGTGAGTTCTACTTCAAGTTGGTTGCCGAGAGTGATGATTGTGAAAAACTGGCTTTGGGAGGTTTTATTAACGAGGGCTTTTCAATGCTGGTGACACCTTTGTGGGCTTCGGCCGGTGATTGTGTCCTTGTGGAGGGTGAAGACAAACTGATGTATACCTGGAAAGTTACAGGCCCTGCACCAGAGAATACGGTTTGGGCAAGATACATCAAGAAATCATTTGAGGAGTGGAAATGTTATGAGTCTCTCTCGGCCGAAGCGAGAAGCTTGAGTGCAAAGGGGAATACGGATGAGAGGGCGGTTGAGTGTATACAACGGATTAATGGCGAACTCGACTCCTTGAAACTGCGTATATGTGCAAATGATTTGTCAATAATGAAACAGACCGTTGTTGATGACATATGGATGGATAGGTTCTATTTTGCGACACTCTGCATGCAAAATATCAAGGATTTCACGTATACCGATGAGTTGAGACAGCTGTATGGAGGCCTGACGACTGAGCAACGCAGTCATTATCTTGCCAAAAAGGCCTATGTTAATCTCTATCCTCAAGAGCAGGCACAGAGCGGCAAGAAGGCCATTGATGGCGAGATGATTGACCTTGATGGGAAGAAGCATACCCTTGCCGAACTGAAAGGCAAATATATTCTGCTCGATTTTTGGGCCAACGGCTGCGGCCCCTGCGTGAAAGCACTTCCGGAACTTGCCGTAGTTGCCAGGATGTACAAGGACAAGCTATGTGTAGTGAGTGTAAACCTTGAGTCGGAAGAGGTATGGCGCGAGGCGCTTAAAGAACATCCCGTTTCTTGGTATAACTGGAATGACGGCTATAACGGCAGTGCTCTCTATGCACGTTACCGTAGCGACAGAGACGGTATACCGCTTTTTGTCCTTATCTCTCCCGACGGATATATTTTAGAGCAATGGTGTGGCTATGGCGAAGGAGTCATTCTGGAACATCTGAGCGGCACTGTGGAATAATTGTAAGTAAAACCTGAAATCTGGCATACAATGAAAAAGAGAATACTCGCGGATTGTATGGCATAATTTTGTGCTGTGAGGTTGTAACAATTGGGCAACTCATCCGTCTTATAGGTATAAATGTGATAAAACCAAGCAATATGAAACCTACAAAACTTTTATTTGCCATAACTATGGCATTTGCCACCTTATGTGGCTTTGCACAGGAGAGCATAAACAATAACAAGAAACTCCATTGCCACATTGAGGGCGAGGTAAAGGAGAGCACTTTCACCCGCATACTGCTCATTATTGGTGACGGCGACCCAAGGGTAGTGCCCGTAGATACCATCTTGGTAAAGGATGGGCATTTCTCTCATGACCTTTATGTTGAAAAACCTGAATTCTATCAGTTGTTTGCTTGTGAAGATTACAACAAAGGTTGTTGGATGGCGCTGGATTTCTTTGCCGAGGAGGGAGATGTTTATGCTACATTCTACGGCTATGCAATAGATGATGCTCCGCGTCCTACACTGCATTCACAGACACCACTCAACAAAGAGTTGCTTGCCTATAACAAAAGTATAGAAGAGAGATTCTACATTCCAATGAGACAAGAAGAGGAGGCTTTAGAGAAGGCAGGCAAACTTTTGACCGTTGAGGGTGCTGCGCTCAAGAAACTGTACGATGAATGCGAAGACCGCGATTCACTCAGGAATCTCAGCAAAAAGATTGAGCAATTGGAAAAGGATAACCGCCTTTATACACCGGAATACAAAGCATTTATGGAAAAAGGCGAAGAGTTAAGGAAAGAGATGTATGCATACGAACTTGATTATATTACAAACAACTCCGGCATAGTAGGGCTCTATCTGCTCAATCAGGCAAGACATCGACTTTACAACAAGGATAATGCGACAAAACAGCCATACGTGAATTTATTCAAGAACATATATGATACAAAATACCCTACAAACAACATGGCAATAAACATGCGAAATTGGGTGTCGTCGATGGATGTACGTGTGGGTTCACGAATAATTGACTTTACTCTTCCCGACCTAAGTGGTGCAGCACACACGCTCTCGAAAGAGATTGAGGGTAAGATTGCCATTGTTGACTTCTGGGCATCGTGGTGCGGACCTTGCAGACGGACGTCGATGAGTTTTATTCCTTTGTATAACAAGTACAAGGATAAAGGATTTACCATCGTTGGAGTTGCAAGCGAATTGGAAAGCGAAGATATGAGGCTTGCAGTGGAGAAAGATGGATATCCTTGGCTCAATCTGATTGCTCTGCGTGGTGTGGAAAATATTTGGGAACGTTATGGTGTCAGAGGCGCCGGAGAGGTTTTCCTTGTTGACAGAGATGGCACTATTCTTGCAATAGGAGCAACCGCTGAGGAGGTAGAACAGATACTAAAAGAAAGATTATAATTTAATTATAAAATACAACAACAATATAGCAGTTGCTCCAGCGAGTATGTCATCCCGATACGCAGTGAGGGATCTCTAAAACAACTTATGAGATATCTCCCATACGGTCGATATGACATCTGCGCTGAGTATTATAGTTCATTACCATAAAATACAATGAAAAAACTATTTTTAACCTTAATCGTTGCATTTGTCACCCTATGTGGCTTTGCACAGGAAATAGCAAACACCTATTGGCGTAACAATGTCACAGGTGATTGGCTCATTGGTTTTGCCCGCGAGCATGTTATCTACGATTCACGTTTTTGGGATATAAAGTCAATGACAGAGAAAAGTGGTGGTTATACTCTCACCGTTGTCAATGGCGACGATGTGCTTGGCATAAAGGTGGGCAAGATGAAGAAAGGCACACGCACAATCACCGTAGGCAATTCAAAGGCTGTTAAGTGCAGCCCCATAACCACCGCCACATTGCCCGATTACCCAATAAAAGACAACCGCGTGGGCATCAAGGACAACGGCTACCGAATGGGCGACAGCGTTACAATAATCGGCTGGCTAAAGGATATGCCTGCCGAGGCCTTGCAAAGAGGCGGAAAAGAGTTCGAGGTAATGGTACATAATTTTGTTACACGCGAACCCGGCGGTTTGTCATTGTATGCAAAAATGGATTCATTGGGACGTTTTACACTAAAAATGCCGTTACAGAATACCTCGCAGGTGTTTGTTGATTGGAAAAGAACAATGGTGAGTACAGTGCTTGAGCCTGGGGAGACATATTTCTTTCTCCACGATTTCGGCACTGGGCAGAAACTCTTTATGGGCAATGATGTGCGCCTGCAAAATGAGTTGACAGCCTATCCGGCTTCATTTATGAACGAGCGCATAGAGCACGACCCTGCCACGCAGGAGCAGGCTATGGAGTTCTTGCAGCACGTAAAGGAGTGCGGACGTCGATATAATGCCGAACTGCAAAAGAGAGTAGAGGAGCACCCCATGTTGTCGCGCCGATATATCGACTATCTCACAGGCTATTATAGTGCAGGGATGGGCGAGAGCCTTATGCAGGGGATGTACTGTGTTGAAGGCGACAAACTGCCGGCAGAATATATTGCTTTTGCCGACTCTCTTTGGAACAGTATGATTGCACCATTATCCACCGATGGGTTTTCAACGTTGAGCAGCCCTAAAAGCCTCTATCGCGACTATCTCCGTTTCTTGACGGATTATATGAATTATAAAGTACAGAATATGCCAGAACAGGAAGGCTCTGTGGGAAAGACATTGCAACGTCTTGCAGCATGTGGAACAATCTCGCTCGATGAGAAACAGGCCTGTGCTGTGAATAGTTACGACAGTGAACTTGAAAAGATGAAGGCACAACTTGCAACACTTGACGATGACGCGGAGAGAGAAAAACTTATAAGCGAATTCAATAATAGCGAAATTGTTTATATTATAAACGATGTGTGGAACAGTAATGCCGATGCAATAATAAGGGAGTTTGCTGTAAAGATTCCGCAGCATGCGATAAGTAGCCTGCCAAACAACAAGGAGATATACGATATTTATATGGCCGGAATCATCTGGAACGAAATAAACAACCGCCGCATTCCCCTACCGGCAGATGTGATAGAGTGGGCAGAGGAGAATATATCGACACCGGCTGCAATAAACACAGTGCTGGAGATGCAGAACAGATATCTTGCTTTGCAACATCGTGCGCTATCAGGTGGCGAAAGCCTGAAAACCAACGACGAGGTTAAGGAAATGAGCGACGGTGAGAAGATTCTACGCAAGCTCATCGAGCCATACAAAGGCAAGTTTGTATTGGTCGATGTGTGGGGAACATGGTGCAGTCCCTGCAAACGGGCTCTTTCGCACAGTAAGGAACTGTATGAGAGAATGGCGCCGTATGATATGGTGTTCCTTTACCTTGCCAACCGTAGCGATGAGGATAGTTGGAAAAATGTAATAAAGGAGTACAATGTCACTGGCGAAAACGTGGTACACTACAATCTGCCCGGCGAGCAGCAGAGTGCTGTGGAGCGTTTCCTCAGAGTAAACAGTTACCCCACATACAGGCTCATCGACCGCAACGGAAATTTGCTCGATGTCAATGCAGACCCTCGTAACCTTGATGCTTTAGAAAACCTTATAAAAGCATTGAAGAAAGAATAGAAATGAGAGACAATATAGACAAATTCTTGAACAGGTTATTGTACTCGTTGTACAATCTGATGTATTTCTCCGGATTGCCTATATATGCAGCAGTTGAATTATTGGTGCAACGACCGTTGTATTGTTTGCCCTTCTGGAAGAGGCGATTGAAAGAGAAATATGGAATTAATACATTCAAGGAATACAAGGATTGGACGAGAAGCGGGTTGTATAAGACCTTAGACCACCCTGCATCGGGGTTTACACTATACTGTCTGGCCGGTCTTGCATTGCTGTTGTTTGCTTTACCTTTTTATTTGGTGATTAATATTTGGATGATTTGCTATGGGCCACAAGCATATGACATTGTAGGAAGGCACTTGCTCCTTGTTGTCGGTTTGGGAATTGTCCCTTCATGGATCGTAGGTGAATTGGTATATTGGAAGAATGACCGCTATTTGATTCATTTTGCAGTTTTTGAAAAAGAGGGTAGAAAAAAGAAGATAGCTTGGACTATTGGCACTGCTCTTGCTTTATGCCTGCTGATTGTAGCCAACTTTATGCTGATGTGGTACTATGCTTTTCTCTATGGTTGAGTTTGAGTGTGCTGCTTTAAATGACATTATCAGTATTGGGTATAAGGTGAAGTGATTACAATGGCTATTCTCGTCATATTTTGATGCGAATAGCTTGTTTTTTCATCGATTTCCTTCTTTTTTTATTTTTTTTCAGTTTTGCTTGTAACAAATTTGCATTTTTTCCGTCTTTAGAATGAGGAGTGATAAAAAAGATACACTCACTGAACCACAAATATAGACACAAACGAGCGAGAAATATAAAGCTTGCTTTAATATTTATCACAGCGAGTGCAGAAAATATTCGAGCATTAGCTCAAATATAGACACAAACGAGCGAGAAACATAAAGCTTGCTTTAATGTTTTTCACAGCGAGTGCAGGCTATGTTCGCAGTTTACGCAAATATTGAGATAAAGTGACACACGCAGAATTCAAAAGGCGGTTCTTGCCGCTGCAAAAGATGCTCTATCGCGAAGCATACCGTATGCTTTGCGACAGTTTTGAGGCAGAGGATGCTGTGCAGAATCTCTATCTGCGTCTGTGGGAGAGAAAGGAGGAACTTAAAAATATTGTTGCGACCGAGGCTTATTGCCGCAAATTGCTGAGAAACATATGCATCGACCGTTGGCAGGCAATGAGAATGCATGACGAGGTCAGTGAATTGCCGACTGACAATATTGTTGTCGATTCCCCACCTGATATTGAACGGCGCGAGGCCGATGAGTGCCTGGAGAAATTTCTGGCCGGCCTTCCGGAGCAGCACTGCCGGGTGATGCAGATGAGGATGAACGGATGCAGCTTCGAGGAGATTGAAAGCGTCACCGGGCTCTCGTCAGTGAATATAAGGGTGATTATATCGAGAATAAGAAAAAAGTTCAGACAATATTATATTAATAAGGGGTGATTATGGAAGAAAAGGACCTTAAGAAAAAGATAGAGCAGTTCTTCAATGCGGAGCTCTCTGTTGAAGAGGAGCGCGAGCTGTACCGTTTTCTCCGCGAGAACGATGTTCCTACCTGTCTCCAAAAGGATAAGGAGGCGATAATTGCGCTTTGTGGTGATGATATTGATGTGGAGCTGCCCTCGGGTGCCGAGGCGCGCCTTGAAGCGATGCTCGATTCTCTTGCTGCCGATGAAACAGAAGAACTCCCGCAGAAAACGACGGTGAAGGAAGATAAACGGCCTGTGCTTAAGATTCCACGCTTTGTGTGGCGTGGTGCTGCTGCCGCTGCTGTGCTGGCTGTAGGCTACATTTTCATTGATAAGAACGTGCACTCTCCTGCAGTTGAACCGGCTTTTCAGGTTACGGCATCGGCCGAGCTTCCCGAGGAGGATACATTCGACAATCCCGAGGATGCAATGGAGTGTTTCAAGGGCGCATTTGAAAATATGATGCTGGTAGTAAATACAACACACAAAAATTCACGCAAAATGGAGAACAACTTGAACAAGGCTGTTGCTCCGTATAAAAATATGATAAAAATAAACATTCAATAATGGAATTATGAAACGGTACATTTTAACAACATTGTTTGCACTCGTGCTTTTTGTAGGTCCTGCCTTTGCCATAGGGCATATACCGCAAAGTGATGGAAAAAGCGAGGCCGAGACATATATAAAGAAAGTGGCAAAAATAAAGTCTGATGAGATTGATTACGCATATATCTCGTCGAGCATGTTCAGACAGATGTTCAATATGCTGGGGGCAGATTTACAGTCGGAGTTGAATGATGTTCCCTTGCAGTTGACATCAATAAGGAGCATGCGGCAATTTACAGCCACAGGCCCCGAGGGTTACGCATTGCTTCTAAAGGCCATGGACCCATTCCTGCAAGAAGAGGAGAGTGTAATGGGTATGAAACTTATGGCGCTGAACAGAGAGGGGGGAACAATGACCGCAATATACGGAGATTCGGGGAACACACTTGTGATAAATGATGAGGGCGATGAATTATCTGTGGTATTCATTGCCGGGCTTTCTTACGATTCATTCAAGGCTCTAGGCGAGAATGGAATAGAAATCGGATTATGAAATATAATAGAATGGTATTATGAAAAAGACAATATATATCATGATGGCACTCTTGCTTGCCACAAATGCCTATGCTCAGGTCGTAGACCAGGATAAGTTGCAGAAATTCATTGCTGAACTCAAGGCTCTCAATGGTGAGCATGTGACTTGTGTGAATGAAAATTCCGGCTCTGATACATATCTTGAATATCCTTCGGACCTTCTTGTTTTAGAGGTTAATGGACAGAATATGTCTGTAACCGGCCTTGAAACTTCCGATACAACATTCCGTTACGTATCAGTAATGTCTGAAGACAATATCGGTTACAACCTTATCAATGGCGTATTTGAAAAGTATTATGATGAGGAGTCGGAGGATATATTCGGTATCCCGCTAATGGCATGCCAACGCGAAGATGGAGAACAAGAGTCTCTTTTTGTATGCAAAGGTCACACGTTGCTTGTAAGAGATAGCGGCGATGATGTCATGATTCTTTATGCAACCATGAATATTATGGAGAGAGTGCAGGATGCGATGCGCTCGGTGATGGAGATGACCACTGAAGATTTTGTTGATGTTGATATGTTCGGAGGAATGGACTTCGGGGTACATACAAATATGGATGAACTTAGCAGGCACCCCGATAATCCTTATTGCCCGAGTGCTGACGGCGAGTCGATAATGGCGCTTGCACGAAAGATTTTCAATGACAATACAGAACTGCTTGAAAGCAGGCTTGCCAAGGCTGAAAGCGAAGAAGAACGCGAAGAACTGATTGAGGAGATTGCTGCATTCATAGAGGAAGCAAAAGAGAATCTCGATGACCTTGAGAGGGAACTTGCCGAACTTGATGTGCCCTCGTTCATTGAAATAATATCTGGCAGCGATGAGTACTATGTGGCAATACCCCAGGTTCCTGCTCACTTGAAGGGGAAACAGAAACCATACGCAGCAAAGGGCATATACGACTGGATAAATAGTTATAACAGTTTCATCGCCGGTTACAAGTTTGGTCTCACTGATATTATCTCGTGCATAATAACCCCGCAGGATATTGCAGAGCAGTATGTCATCAGGCATTATCCGCGAAACAAATGGTATGATGACGGCTTTACGATTGAATACAAGGAGTTTGCAGCTGTTGAGTATCAGGGCAGCATGCCTGCTGTGCTTTACAGCTTCTCGCAGAATGAACAGGGTTACAATGAGATGTTGAGGGAGTACGGTGACTTCTTCCGCCGCAAGCCGGGCGAGAAGGTAATGGGGCTCGAAGTGACACAAAACAACGAGAACAATGGAAAGCGTTTTGTACAGTTATGGGGCGAAGGCGGCATACTTATGTGCCTCTACGACTCTCCTGCCGATAAGCATTTCCACATGAGCATAATAATCGGCGGTGTAAGCGGCTTTGAGCAGGCTGTGAATGAATATTGCTTCGGTGGCGAGAAGGACTTTGCGAAGAAGTGCAACATCATAATCAACAGTGACCTCAGCGACAATTCATACGGAATACACTTTACCGAGGATGAATATTTCTTCGCCGGAAAGTCGCACAAGAACGGCGTGCATATTGACTTCGGATATGCAAGGATGTTCTCGAAATAGAGTACAGAGAATAGAGTACAGAGAATAGAGTACAGAGAATAGAGTACAGATAACAGAGTACAGAGTACAGAGTGCAGAGAACAGAGTACAGAGTACAATAATCGCGTACCTGTCATCCTGGAGCGCAGCGAACCAACGGTCGACGCCCGAAGGGGCTAAAGTCAAGGATCTCAATAACGCTATGTACAGATGATAGAGCACTGATGACAATAATCGCGTACCTGTCATCCCGACAGAGCGAAGCGACGAGGGATCTCTCCTCATTACAATCGTCGAGATGGCATTCTATTGAATAACAGAAACAAATTATAAAACAATATAACAATGAAAAGGAAAATTTTACTGACACTGGTGCTTGCTGTTGCAGGCATGGTGTCGCTTACAGCACAGACTACAGCACTTGTAACCTACAACGGCGGTTACTTTTTGAAGAACGGTAAGGAGTGGATAGAGTACCGTCCGGCCGACAAAGTGGAGCCTTGGAACGAATACAAGCAGTACAAGGAGGATGACAAGTTCTTCTACCTCGAGAGTAAGCGATGCAATGTTTCCGTTCCCAAAATATCGCACGACAAGATATATGTCGACCGCAAGAAGAACGGTAACTGGGAGGTTGTATACAACACTTTGAACGTGCACCTTCTTTGCCCCGAAGGCGATGCCCTGTACTACACTTACAGGAACCACAGCATGAAGCACTATGAGTATGACGGCTATTTTGTACGCGACAACATGAATTGGCGTGAATACCGCCCAAGGCTCAAAAGCGGTGTATGGGCGGAGTTCAAGCAGACTGCTGAAGACTATAGATATTTTACTCTTGAAAGCACACACAATATTGTGTACATTCCAAAGACAACTGATGACGACATTGTAATCAAAGATAAGGATAATAAAAACTGGAAGGGTGGCTATGCGATACAGGCGGTCTACGACCGTTCGGCAACCTATCCCTACAGCTTCTACTACGAAAAGAGCGCACGTGTAAAAGGCAAGGACAATTATGAACTAACTGACAACACTGCACGTATAAGCCTTGACAGCAAATGCAATATACAGGTGGCTCTCGGTGGAAAGCACTATGATTTTACCTATACCGATATTTCAATTGCCGATTATGACGGCAAGGAGGCAATCCTCATAACCATTGACAAGAAGAACAGGATATGGCTTTTCGACGGTACTGCACGCCTGGAGTGCAAGACGATAGGCAAGAATATGATTCTGGTGGGTGCCAAAAGCAGCAGGGTAATTATGGAGCAACTTAAAATAGGTACCTTCAGAATGTAATTCATTAAATCTGCTGGGAAGATACATTTGACAGATTTTGCATTTTATGGCAAAATGTCTATTTTTGGAAAAAATAAAAGAAATCACTATGAAAAGAATTGTTTTTGCCCTCTCGGTGTTTTTTGTGACTTTGTCTTTTACGGCCTGTGTCAATTCGCAGACTCCCATAAAAGAGTTGGAAAAGATTGCCAAAGAGGTTGAGGAGAACTACAATTCGTATACACAGGAGGATATTGATGAGGTACTTGTCAGGTTGGATGCTGTTGAAAAGGAGTTCGACAAATATGAATATACAGATGAGGAGTTGCGTGAGATCGGTCGCTTGAACGGCAGAATGAGTGCATACCTCACAAAAGCTGCCTTGAACAATTTGGGCTCATCTATGGATGACCTTTTCCAAGAGTTAGGAGGTGGCATTGAGGGCTTTATGGAAGCTTTCGGTGTAGAGAATATTGATTTGGATATCGATGAAGGAGACCTGTCCGATGAGGAGCTGCGTGAGGCTGGGCGCAATGCCGGCAAGCAACTGGGCAAGTCGGCCCGCGAGTTTGCCATAAAACTCGGCGCTGGAATGGAGGGCTTTGCCGAAGAGTTCGAGAAGGAGATGGAAGAGGTGATGGAGGAATTGGAAAACTGAAGGCAATAATATAGTAGTTGTCCATTGATACATATAACTACTGCGATGAAACAGGGGGTTACTAAAAAGTAAATTTCTGTGTTACGTTTGCCTTCAAAATCCTCATTTACGTTTAGTAAACTGCGGTTTTGAAGCCTGCACAAGCCTTGAACTTTGCTTTTTATTCACCCCCTGACAAATAGAGGATGACTTTGGGTCACCCTCTATTTTATGCTATAACGGTCTCTTTTTCAACCATCACGAACTTCTCACAACCGAAGATATGCAGTTTGAGCTCATCCATAATATGCCTTATCGCAAGTTGGGCACGTACGGAGTTTCCTGCGTTGTCTATTGGCGGCGAAAAAGCGGCGATACCGAAGGCGCCGGGAAGCACACCCATAATACCGCCGCCCACGCCACTCTTGGCTGGCAGGCCGCAGCTGAACATCCAGTCACCCGTACGTTCATAGAAGCCCACCGTTGCCATCAGCGATGTGATCCTGCTTGTCAGGTTGCCGGGAAAAACCGTCTCCTTTGTCTTTGGGTTATATCCGCCGCAAGCGATGGTTGCAGCCATTGTTGAGAGCTGTGTTGCGGTGACACCCAAAGAGCATTGGCGCGTGTACAGGTCGAGCGATAATTCGGGCTCGTCGTATATGCGGTTGTAACTCTTCAGTAGCCAAGCAATGGCGCGATTGTTGTGGTTGCTGACGCTTTCCGACCTGTACAGTTCGTCGATGAGCGTAACCTCGCTGCCACACAGTTTTTCGATATTCTCCTTTATCGCCTCCCACTTCCCGCGGCTGTTGCCCACCGGACTCACCATGCTCACGGCGGATATTGCTCCTGCATTTACAAGCGGGGTAGAAGGATGCTCGTTCTCGAGCAGGATGGCAAGCACCGAGTTGAATGGCATTCCTGTGGCGTCGGCACCAATCATATCGAGTAGCGTCTCACAGCCATACTCCTTGAGTACAAGGATTGCTGTCGCAACCTTTGATATTGACTCTATGCCGAAACGGTAATCACAATCTCCCACGGTTATTGTATCTCCGTCGGGCAGGCACACTGCAATACCGAAGAGCTTGCTGTCAATGTTGGCAAGGTAGGGTATATAATCGGCATTGTGTCCGTCATTCCTGTCCTTGAACTTCAAGTAGGCATCGTGGACGGCAATCTTGAGCTCATCCTTTGTAATCCTTCTATCCCTTTTCATAATCTTATCAGTTATCCTTTACCTGTGTGAGTATATACTGTACCTTTCACTTTGATATTGCTGTCGATGCTCTGGCGCGACGGTGTGGGGTACTGCAGCTTGTCGAGCTCGGCAACGGCAGCCTCGATGTCGCCCAAAAGCTGGTCGGCCATGTCGCGGCTGAAGCCCTGACGCACTACAATACGCATCACAATGGTCTTTTCCAATGTTGTCGGCAACGTGTAGGCCGGTACCATCCAACCGTTCTGTCTGAGCTTGTCTTGCAAATCGTAAAGTGTCCATTTACACTGCTTTGCATACTCACCTTTCATCTCCCAGATGAAGAGTGGGTTGGTGACCTCACTGCTGTAGTTCTTGAATGGCTTCATCTTTCCTATCTCGCCGTGAAGGTACTTGGCAATCTCCATAGAATTGTGCTGGATAGCCTTGTAGCCCTCATATCCCAGACGGATGAACTGGTAGTATTGTCCCAGAATCTGTGCAGCCGGGCGCGAGAAGTTAAGGCCTACCTGTGTTACCTCGGCTCCAAGGTAGTTGACACTGAACGACATGCTGTCGGGGAGGAACTTCTTGTCTTTCCACACTATCCAGCCAAGGCCGGGATATACAAGACCGTACTTGTGGCCGCTGGTGCTTATTGAGAGTACCCACTTGAGGCGGAAGTCCCACTCGAGTTCCGGCTTGAGGAAGGGCAGGATGAAACCGCCTGATGCTGCATCGACGTGGATAGGAATGTCGTAGCCGGTCTTCTTGTTGTAGGCATCGAGGGCATCGTTGAGTGCCTTGACATCGTCGTTCAGTCCGGTCCACGTGACACCCATGATGGGAACTACACAGATTGTGTTCTCGTCGCACTTCGCTATTGCCTCTTCGGGGCAGAGTGTGAGCTTCTCTGCTGTCAAGGGCACCGTGCGCATCTCAATCTGCCACAGCTGCGCGAACTTCTCCCACACTACCTGGTAGGCCGAAGAAATGACGAAGTTGGGCTTGTCAACAGGCTTGCCTTCTGCCATACGGCGTTTCTTCCAGCGCTGCCAGGCTGCCACGCCACCAAGCATGCAGGCTTCGCTTGAACCTATTCCCAATGCTCCGGCTTTCCATTTGGCCTGCTCGGGGCTGTTCCATAGGTTGGCGATGATATTGATGCACTTTGCACACATTACCGCGATACGGGGATACTCGGTCTCGTCGATGTAGTTCACGGCTATGGCATCGTTCATCAGCTTGGTGGCGTACGGATCCATATATGTCGTTACAAAAGTCGCAAGGTTGAGTCTCGGCTGTGTCTGCGCGAATGTCTCGTCCTTTACCATGCGGTAGGCAATCTCCGGAGTGGTGGGGTGTTGCGGAATCTTATCTACGGGTGAGCTCTTGAGCATCTCCTCTGAACCGAACACTGATGTGGTCATACAATCTTCCTGTTTCATTTTCTACAGTTTTTAGAGGTTAGTAAATTGGTTTCGTATGTGAAGATGAAACGCTGTTGTACTCCGTTGGGTTCGCTGTTTCATATTTTTTATGATGATGCAACATTTTGTGCGGTGCAGTTGTTAGGCTTCTGTACAAAAAGTGTTTTACGTATGAGAAAATTCGAGACAGGAAAAGGGTATATTACCCTATGGGCGTTATTGGGTATATGGTCGGTGTCGGCACTGACTTCTTTGCCGGGTCTTGCGGTATCGCCGATATCAGAAGAGCTTGCAGTTATTTTCCCGAAGGCATCGGAAGTCGATATCCAGATGCTTACAACATTGCCGTCGTTACTTATAATTCCTTTTATATTATTGGCAGGTTTTATAAGTGAAAGGGTGGGGTATATTCGATTGTTATATATTGGGTTATGGCTGTTTCTTTTAAGTGGCGCATTATACTTTGTATGTGGTAGTATCATGCAGTTGATAGCTGTCAGTGCCTTTTTGGGAGTGGGTGCCGGAATCATTGTCCCGTTGTCTACAACTCTCGTCTCCAAGTTCTTTACGGGTGCCGAGCGCACACGTCAATACGGATATGTTTCGGCAATAACCAATATTGCTTTGGTGTTGGCTACGGCTGTCACCGGTTGGCTTGCCGATATACAATGGCGCCTGCCGTTCCTGGTGTATCTGCTGCCTGTATTCTCGATAATACTGCTGCCTGCCATAAAACGTAATGCGGCTTCTGCAGGGGCTGATGCACAACCTGTTAAGGAAACGGAAACCACAGGTAATGGCATCAACTGCCGTTCTTTGTCAAAATACATGCTCTTCTATCTGCTTATAACCTATCTTGTAATGGCGGTTAGCATAGACTTGCCTTTTCTTTTGGGAAAGCTCGGGCACGACAGTGCTGTAGCCGGGCTTGTGACAGCGGTGTTCTTCCTGTCAATGATGACTCCCGGGCTTTTCATAAACCGTATTCTTGCACTGCTCAAAGGTAATATATTGTGGGTGTCTTTGTTGTTCATAGCACTGGGTCTGCTTGATATATCCCTCAACAGCTCGTTGCTGTTTATTGTTATCGGTTGCATTGTTGTGGGCTTCGGTTATGGAATGGCACAGCCTTACATTTATGACGCGACAGCATCGTTGGCATCGGCAAACAAGGTCACTACAGCGCTTGCGCTTGTGATGACAATGAACTATGTAGCTATAGTGGTATCTCCTTTTGTGATAGAGCTTTTGCAGGATTTGTCTGGAGTTAAGGGTGAAGCTTCTTCTTTCCTTTTGAACTCTATTGTCGGCTTTGTGTTTTTAGTGCCTTTGGTGTTGAATCGTCTGTTTGTGAAACGTTGACTTTCCTCTTATGAATGGTTATAATAAAGGTTCTGTGGCGTTGTTCGTGGCGCGTGTGTTCAGTGGATTGAACGTGAATGCTCTCGGCTATCTGTTGCCGCTGTGGATTGCTCCGTTGAGTTGTGTTTCGGTGCGTCTGGCTTTCGGAGCTGTAGTCTTCTGGATTGTCTCCATCTTTATAAAACCGGAGAATGTGGAGCGCAAGGATGTTTTCAAACTGGTTATGCTCGGTGCTTTCGGTATTTTCGGTTATATGTCGCTCTATGCGCTCAGCATAAGTTATACCACACCTGTGAATTTTGCAATCTTCAATGCCATGCAGCCTCTTTGGGTGGTGATTGTCTCTGCTGCGGTTTACCGCGAAAGTGTGGACGCAAGGCGTCTGATGGGATTGGCTGTGGGCTTTGCCGGTGCAATGCTCTGCATCCTCTCCGAGCCCTCCAAGGAGGTGGCTAGCAACGCAATGCTCGGGAACATGCTGGCTATCGCAGCGTCGGTCATATATGCGGTATATCTCGTTTTTTCGGCACGTATGGTGGGACATCTCTCCAGTGTTACCATATTGCGCTACACGTTCTCTTCAGCTGCCTGTATGTCGTTGATATTTACATTTTTCGTTGGATTCAGCGCTCCGCTTTTCACAGGCGGTTTCCATGTGAAGCCATTCTTGGTGCTGCTGTTCGTGCTGTTGTTCCCTACGGTAGTTACATACTTCCTCATTCCTATCGGATTGAAGTATCTCAAAAGCACGGTTGTCGCTCTTTACGGATATGTGACTCTAATAGTGGCTGCGTTCGTCTCTTTCCTCACGGGAATGGACCGCTTCGAACCGGTGGTATTGTTGTCTTTGCTGCTGATAGGGGTGAGCATCTATCTTGTAAGCACCGTTGAAGGGCCTCGCGAGGTGAAAAATGGATAAAGACAATTTCTTATAATAATAATCATAATCTTTATAAAGATTATCGGGATTTTTTTTATTTTT
The DNA here is from genome assembly GCA_937900095.1 of uncultured Bacteroidales bacterium. GTDB lineage: Bacteria > Bacteroidota > Bacteroidia > Bacteroidales > Bacteroidaceae > HGM04593. Next base: position 18,734 of record CALCEC010000085.1, read on the forward strand.
GCATTAGAATTGCGGTAACATGGTACTTGTGCATATTGTTCGTGGTGGACTTGCCGCAATAATCTGTTATTGTTGAATACACGTACGAATATATAAGTGAAAAGAATATTATTCTTCCTGATGGTGCTGTTTGTTGTGGCGGCGGCCTTTGCAGCTCCGGCACGTAGGGCACCATTCAAGGTAAAGCAGTCCGACGGCACCGGTCTTACTGTGGTGCTTACCGGTGACGAGGCACTGCACTATTATATGACACTTGACGGAAAGCCTTTGGTAAAGGAACCAAACGGCGATTTCTCTTATGCATCATTCTCGGAAAAGGGTGATTTTGTCTCTACAAAATGTCTTGCACACGATAACGGGAGACGTACACTCTACGAAAAGAATCTCATTGCGTCAATAGATTATCGTTCGATGATGTCTGAAATAGACAAGGCTTCAGCTGAACGTTCGGCAAAATACAGGTCGGCGGTTCATAGGGCGGCTTCTGTTCCTACAAAAGGAGAAGTGAACGTGGCGGTGCTGCTTGTGGAGTTCCCCGATTGCAGGTTCACATATACAAAAAAGGATTTTGAAAATATCCTGAATACTCCCGGGTATATATATAAAAACCCTTTCGTGAACAGTATCGGCAGTGCCCGTGATTATTTCATGGCCCAGTCGGATTCTCTCTTTACCCCTAACTTTATAGTTTCTGATATTGTCACTCTTGACCATGAAATGAGTTTTTATGGAGCCAACAAGAGCAATGGTGACGACACAGCTCCCTCTTACGCAATACGCCATGGTATAATCAAGGCTGCCGATGCCGGGTATGATTTCTCCATTTGTGACAACGACGGTGACGGAGAGGTTGAGTTCGTATATTGCATCTATGCCGGATATTCAGAATCATCAGCAGCTGATTCAAATACCATATGGCCTCATAAGTGGATGTTGAGTGCCGAGGCCGGAGCTGTAACTGTAAATGGAGTCAAATGTGACAATTATGCATGCAGCGGTGAGCTGGTGATGAATGAGAAGTATGAACCGGAGATAGGCAAGGTGCTTGCCGGTATCGGGCTTATCTGTCACGAGTTCTCCCATTGTCTTGGTCTTCACGACATATATGATACCAATGGAACGGGCAACTGGGGTATGGACTACTGGGATGTGATGGACCAGGGCAATTATGTTGCTGAAGGTTATGTTCCTGTAGGGTACAGTGCATATCAGAGAGAGGTGTGCGGATGGAGGAGCATCAAAGAATTGGAGTCTAAAGGACACTATTCAATGGAACCTCTGACGCGTGGCGGAACTGCATACAAGATTACGAATGATGCAAACCCCGATGAGTATTATCTGCTTGAGAACCGTAAGCGCGAAGGCTGGGATACATACCTTCCCGGTGGCGGTATGCTTGTAATTCATGTTGACTATTTGAGATCGGATTGGGACGATAATGTAATCAACGGTACTTATAGACATCCCAGATACACGATTATTCCTGCCGATAATGAGCTTGCAGTGTACGGCAAGGTGAGCATGCAGGAGTTTCTTGAGAGCCTTGAGGGGGATGTGTGGCCTGGAACAACGGGAAATACGGAGCTTACAAACAGTTCTATCCCTGCGGCCAAGGTTTACACCGGAGGTTTCATGAATAAGCCCATTACAAACATAGAATATAAAAGATATGTCATATCCTTTGATTTTATGGCAGGTGTTTTTGGGTCAGTACCGCAGGTTATGCCTGCGACCGAAATCAAAGAGGATTCGTTTACCGCAAACTGGGAGGCTCTTGAAGGCGCGACATGCTACAATGTGGAGCTGTACAAGGTGGTTGATGCCGCTTCGGGTGACGGTGATGCTGTGTCATTGCTTCAAGAGGACTTCTTAGGGTGTATAAAGAGCAATGTGGACATCTCATCCAATATTGATGATTTTACCGGAGATAGCGGTTGGAGCGCTGAATCGGTATTCAGTTCTGCCGGTGCCGTGCGTGTAGGGACATCTGTTGGCGCAGGTTCTTTGAGAACTCCGCTCTTGAATGCAACAGGCAAGGTTAAGATTTCATTCTCGTCATCACTGTACAATGCTAACGATAGAAATCCACAGCTCACAGTAAATGTCATAGACTCGGAAAATGACACTGTTGTGTATTCCGAAGTATTTGCACCTGCCATAACTGATACAGAATACATTCTTGAAACGTATGTTGATGGGGAGTTTTACGTTCTTTTCACAACCGGTGAAAGTATAAATGAGAAACGTGTATATCTAGACAATATCTCGGTGATCTCATTCAATACTGTAAGAATGGAGCTTATAGCATCGGTTGAAGGAGTGGAGGCCTGCAGTTGTACTTTTGGAAACCTCGAGGCTGCTTCTCTTTACTCGTACAGAGTTCAGGGGAATGACGGGTATGGTGTTTCCGAATTCTCTGAATATGAGAATGTCTCCCTTTTGCCTCTTTCGATAGAAGACGCTGTTGCTGATGATGACTTTGTTGAAGTGTATACTTTAGGTGGCATTAAGCTCTGCAGCGGCCATATGGATGGTATTGAGCTTGCAGGTGGTGTATATCTCATCAAGAGTGGTACAAAGGCTTTCAAAGCTGTTGTAAAGTAACCTATGATTAATGTATTTGGGCAGTACAGTGCTGTCCGTTCTGTGTTAGAGCAGGTTGCACGTTGTGTGCGGTCTGCTTTCTGTTTTGTTGTAGAAATGCAAAAATGAATGCCTGTGTTGATAATGGCTTCGCTTATCTGTTTTATTTAACAGGAGTTCGCAAGTCTTTGTCTGTTTCTGCGTCTCTTCTTGTGTTTGCTGATACAGCACATCGGCTCTATTCCTGATGGACGATGGTAATACAGAGTGCTGTATCGATAGCTGTCGTTTCAGGTATAAAACTCATTTTTATTTCTTTTTCATATTGTGGGCCTAATGATGTGGCAATAAACGCAATTTTCTTGTTCTACAAACACCTATTTTCTATTTTGTTATCCTTCCGATAGTGGAATTTTGTTTGCAATTGTCTGTAAATCAATTAATAATGCGAATTTTCATTCTCCGAGAATCGAAAAAAAACAAATACCTGATAAATTCCCCGCGAATATTGAAACAATATTAAATTATGCTCAATTCATATGTCAAAAGAGGTTTTAAATCTATAATTATTCAGGATTTTGCTAATACATTTGTAAACTTTAACATCAGCTTGTTGTAGTTTATTTGGAACATATGTATAATGTGGAACGAGTAGAGTAGGGATTGTTTTTTATAATTCTGTCTCCGATACAAAGGTAAACATATATCCGTATCGTTATACTTGCAAAATAACAGCTGTTCAGACTATGTTATCAACACCCTGTTACTAACCTTGTTGATACTTGTATGCAAAAAATATACATTGGGTATTTTCTTATAATAATATATTAAAAATCAGTGTTTTAAATTCTATTTTATTATGTTTGACTATAAGAAAAATAGACTTCTGGTAGTGTTGTGTTGTAGAAACTGCATAAAATGAATATTTCTATGTTGATAATGATTTATAAATCACTATATTGCAAAGATATGGTAATGTAAATTATAGATATTGGGGTTTCTCTGTTAGTCAGGCTGCTTGCATTCCTTGTTGGGCGAGAAGGGTGAAGTATAATCAGCTTTTGTCAAAATGTAACAATTGTGATTGAATTTATAAATGTATTGCTGTGTTATTTGTTATGTGGTTGTTGTTGTGTTTTAATAGTTGTTTGTTTGGAAAAATGTTTTTATCTTTGTAAAAAGTTTGCTCGCAAACAAATGTATACAATTTTGAAAATGCATAAAACATGAACGAAAGAGAAAGGATAGAATTGCTGATGAAGTGCTATGAGCTGTCGCCATCACAGTTTGCAGAGAAAACAGGAATTCAGCGTGCATCTGTATCGCATATCCTCAGCGGTAGAAATAAACCTAGTCTTGAGGTCCTGCTGAAGATTTATGATGCTTTCCCCGAGCTGGATCTCAAATGGCTTATGACCGGTGCCGGTGAAGAGCCTGTAGCCGCTTCCAAAAGTGCCGTATCTGCCGTTCCGTCTGTTGAAAACACTCTTTTTTCACAACAAGAGCATGAACAGCCTGAGTTGCAGCAGGTGATGAATGTGGTGCAATCACGTCAAGAGCAGGCTCCACAGCGTCCTGTGCGCCAACAACCGCAGCAAAGGGTTATGGTGGAACGTCAACCTCGCCGTAGTGCTGTTACAAAGGCTCAACAGCAACCAATAAATGAAAGACATATAAAAGAGATACGTATTTTCTACACAGATGGCACATATGAGACCCTTTTTCCTGAAAAATGATGGTCGCGGTTCGAATGGCGCTGCAGAGGATTTAAATTAGTGTTTCTTGAGATCTTTCCTGTCGTGAGAATGGCAATTACCCGTACATGTCATTCCTGTACGTAGTGAGTAGTCTATGTCTGCTGCTACCAGGTTCATTGCAACAAGCATACAAGGCCGGCTTATGCCGGTTTTGTTGTATATTGGATGTTTTAGGGGAGGTTATAGGCTTGTTTATCCGCATCTGTGAATCATGCTGATAAAATATTTCCCCATAAAATGGGAAGTGCATCCAAAAATATGCTATCTTCGCATTTATAGAATAATGTAACATAAAAGAACATACAGATTATGAAAAAAGTTCTTGTCGATTTGACAATAAAAGAGGTGCAGCGTGTCAATGCCAACTGTGTGTTGTTGGTAATGGGCTGTGAGCAGCCTCTGCCCGCGACTTTCCCCGGACAGTTTGCGGAACTGCGTATAGACAACACTCCTACAGTAATGCTGCGCCGTCCTATCTCGGTGCACAGTTTCGATGCTGAGAAGAATGAGGTGGGCTTCCTTGTGCAGCTGGTGGGTGACGGTACACGCTGGTTGGGTTCTCTCAATGTTGGTGACAAGGTCAATACCCTGATGCCGCTTGGTAACGGCTTTACGCTTCCCGAGTCAGTAGGCAACAGATATCTGCTTGTGGGTGGCGGTGTAGGTTCTGCGCCTCTATATTATCTTGCCCAGGAGCTCAAGGCGCGTGGCTGTGACTTTACAATCCTCATCGGTGCCCGTTCGGCAAAGGACCTGTATCTGCGTGAGGCATACGAGGCTCTTGGCCGTGTAGAATATACGACAGAAGATGCAACTCTCGGCGAGAAGGGTTATGTTACAAATCATTCCGTGCTCAACGAGAAGTTCGATTATATCTTCACCTGCGGTCCAAAGCCGATGATGCTTTCTGTGGCAAAGTATGCCCGTGAAAAGGGCATCGGATGCGAGGTGTCACTCGAGAACAAGATGGCTTGCGGCCTGGGTGCCTGTCTCTGCTGCGTAGAGGATACAAAGGAGGGGCACAAGTGTGTGTGTACAGATGGTCCGGTATTTTCAATAGATGAACTCAAATGGTAAAGACAGATGTAAAAATAGGCGGTCTTGAACTGAAGAATCCTGTCCTGACCGCATCGGGAACATTCGGCTACGGAATTGAGTTTGCCGATTTTGTAAATTTGAACAAGTTGGGTGGTTTTATAGTAAAAGGTACAACCTTGCACCACCGCGAAGGTAACCCTTATCCACGTAGCGCGGAGACTCCTCTGGGCATGCTCAATGCTGTGGGCTTGCAGAACAAGGGTGTGGATTACTTTGCCCGGAACATATATCCGCAGCTCAAGGACCTGGATACAAATGTTATTGTGAATGTATCGGGTGCCTGTATCGAGGATTATGTGGCATGTGCCGAGAAGGTTGCTGCGCTTGACAAGATTCCTGCAATTGAACTCAATATCTCTTGCCCTAACGTAAAGCAAGGAGGTATGGCGTTCGGTGTTCAGGCCTCTTCGGCTGCAGAGGTCGTTTCTGCTGTGCGTAAGGCCTATCCAAAGACCCTAATCGTTAAGCTCTCTCCCAATGTGACCGACATTACAGAGATTGCGCGTGCCGTTGAGGGTGCCGGTGCCGACAGTGTGTCGCTCATCAACACTTTGCTCGGTATGGCAATTGACTCGGAGAAACGCCGTCCTGTGCTCTCTACCATAACAGGCGGTATGAGTGGCCCCGCTGTGAAGCCGATAGCATTGCGTATGGTATGGCAGGTTGCCAAGGCTGTGAAGATTCCTGTAGTGGGTATCGGTGGTATAACAACCGGTGCAGATGCCATTGAGTTCCTGCTTGCCGGAGCAAGTGCCATAGAAGTCGGTACTGCAAACTTCATGAATCCGGCAGTTACAGGTGAGATAGTCGATTACATTGAGGATTACCTTGTACGTCACAAGATGAACTCTGTAAGCGAGCTTATCGGTGCGCTTGAGGTCTGATTGTAATTCAATGTTTCTTCCCTTTCGGGAGAATGTCATATAAAAAAGATAGCAACTTCGGTTGCTATCTTTTTTATATGAATATACATTTGAATCATGGTGTTACTTTTGTATATACAAATGTAATGTGTATTTAAATTTTATTTTACTTCAAGAGGTCTGGGCGCAAGCGCTTTGTGCGTTCGAGTGATTGTTCGAACTCCCATTGGCGTATCTTTGCCTCGTGTCCTGACAGCAGAATCTCGGGGACTTTCCATCCGTTGTATTCAGCCGGGCGAGTATATACAGGAGGAGCAAGCAAATTGTCTTGGAAAGAGTCGCTCAATGCCGATGTTTCATCCGAAATAACGCCCGGAATTAGGCGAATAACAGCGTCACATATCACCTCAACAGCTAATTCGCCACCCGTTAGAACGTAGTCGCCAATACTTATCTCTTTGGTAATCAAGTGTTCACGAATTCTATGGTCAATTCCTTTGTAATGTCCGCACAAAAAGATGAGATTTTGCTTCATTGAGAGGGAATTTGCCATCGGTTGGTCAAAAACATCGCCGTCAGGGCTTGTATAAATGACTTCATCGTACTCCCTTTGTGCTTTCAGCTGCTTTATACAGTTGTCAATAGGTTCAATCTTCATAACAAGCCCTGCACAGCCACCGAATGGGTAATCGTCGGTCTTGCGGTGTTTGTCTGTTGTATAATCACGTAAATTATGTAAACAAATTTCTGCGTATCCGTTACGTTGTGCACGCCCCATAATTGATGAATTGAAAAAGCTCTCCATCATCTCGGGAAAGGTGGTAATTATGTCAACTCGCATCTTGAATATATTTTTGTAAATTGTTTTTTCCTGATAGAAACAGTTTTTCTATTTCTTTGCGAAGATAAGATTTTTATTTGAGAGCAAAGGTATCTTGGCTGACAAACTTAAATTAGTAAGACAGCATTTCGATTTTTTCCACCGATTGTACATTTGCATCAAAAAATGAAAATCTCAAGAGGTTTAAGAAACAACAATCCGCTGAACATACGGCGGAACGGGACAAAGTGGAAAGGATTGTCGGAAATACAGAGCGACAAGGAGTTTTTTTCTTTCATTGATGCAAGTTGGGGTTACAGGGCTGCGTTCATTACCTTGAGGAACTATTTTCTGCGTCATTCGCTGAAGACCCTGCGCTGTTGGATAAACCGCTGGGCACCGCCGGTGGAAAACGATACCGATAATTATGTGCGGTTTGTAGCCGGGAAAAGTGCAGTGGATGCCGATGCTGAACTATGCATCACTGATGCATCTCTTATGCAAAGGATTGTGTCGTCAATGTCTTGGATGGAGAACGGAGTGCCGGCAAAGGCGCAAGACGTTAAAAAAGGTTGGCAATTGGCGTTCGGGTAAGCACGCTTTTAAAGGCCGTTTAAACCGCTTTTTAGAGCTTTTTGCTTTAAAAGGCGGTTTAATGCGCTTATAGAGCTTAATAATGCTTAATTTTTTTGCCCCTTTCGGCAAATTTGATTAATTTAGCGAGGTTTTATATTAATAAGGTATATATAAGACGAGATTGCAAACGAAACTTTAATTAATAATATTTATTTTAGATGATTGAGAACGACAGAATTATTAAGGTCAATGTAGAAGAGGAGATGAGATCGTCTTACATTGACTACTCAATGTCGGTAATTGTAGCACGTGCATTGCCCGATGTTCGAGATGGTCTGAAGCCCGTTCATCGCCGTATCATCTACGGTATGATGGAGCTGGGAAATACTTCGGATAAACCATACAAGAAATCGGCCCGTACGGTCGGAGACGTACTCGGTAAGTATCACCCGCACGGTGACTCATCGGTTTACGGTGCTCTTGTACGTATGGCCCAGGATTGGGTGATGCGTTATCCTTTGATTGACGGACAGGGTAACTTCGGTTCTATCGACGGCGACTCGCCTGCGGCGATGCGTTACACCGAGGCCCGTCTGCACAAGATCGGTGAGGAGTTGTCACAGGACCTCTACAAGGAGACTGTTGACTTCCAGCCTAACTACAACGACGAGTTTGTGGAACCAACCGTTATGCCTACACGTATCCCGAACCTTTTGGTAAATGGTTCATCGGGTATTGCCGTCGGTATGGCCACAAATATCCCGACACACAACCTCAGCGAGGTACTTGATGCCTGTGTGGCTTATATTGATAACCCTGATATCGACACTGACGGTCTGATGCAGCACGTGAAGGCTCCTGACTTCCCTACAGGTTGCGATATTTTCGGACTCAACGGTGTACGTGAGGCATATGAGACCGGCCGTGGCCGTGTCATTATGCGTGCGGTTGCCGAGATTGAATCGGGTGCACAGCACGACAAGATTGTTGTAACTGCAATCCCTTACAACGTAAACAAGGAGGAGCTTATCAAGGATATCGCTTCTATGGTCAACGAGAAGAAGATCGACGGTATTTCAAATATCAACGATGAGTCTGACCAGTCGGGTATGCGTATTGTAATCGATGTGAAGCGAGATGCCAATGCCAATGTCATCCTGAACAAGTTATACAAGATGAGTTCTTTGCAGACCTCATTCAGCGTGAACTGCATTGCTCTTGTCGGTGGCCGTCCCAAGCTGCTCTCTTTGAAGGAGTGCATAGGTTGCTTTGTCGAGCATCGTCACGAGGTTGTCATCCGCCGTACACAGTATGAGCTCCGCAAGGCCGAGGAGCGTGCCCACATTGTAGAGGGTCTTATCATTGCATCGGACAATATCGACGAGGTTGTACGCCTTATCAAGGCTGCCAAGTTTCCTGCTGATGCAAGAACCGCTCTTATGGAGCGTTTCAGCCTCACCGAAGTCCAGGCGGCTGCAATCGTTGAGATGCGTCTTGCACAGCTCACCGGAATACAGCAGGACAAACTGCATGCCGAGTACGAGGAACTCATGCGCAAGATCGAGTACTACAATGCAATCCTCACTGATGAGGAGCTCTGCAAGCAGGTGATCAAGGACGAGCTCTATGAAATCAAGGAGAAGTACGGTGACGAGCGCCGTTGCAAGATTGACTACAGCGCATCGAGCGACTTCAACCCCGAGGACTTCTATGCCGACGACGAGATGGTAATCACAATCTCGCACATGGGTTACATCAAGCGTACTCCGCTAACCGAGTACCGCAGCCAGAACCGTGGCGGAGTGGGATCAAAGGGCAGCGACACACGCGACAGTGACTTCATCGAATATATTTATACAGCCACAATGCACAATACAATGCTTTTCTTTACACAGCGAGGCAAGTGCTACTGGCTTAAGGTATACGAGATTCCCGAGGGCAACAAGAACTCCAAGGGCCGTGCAATACAGAATATGCTCAATATTGATGCCGATGATGCTGTCAATGCATTCGTACGCGTGAAGACTCTTGCCGACAAGAACTTCATAGAGAGCCACAACATCGTATTCTGTACAAAGAACGGTATAATAAAGAAGACCAGTCTTGAGCAGTATTCACGTCCACGTACCAACGGTATCATCGCAATCACCATCCGTGAGGATGACCGCGTGATTTCTGTGGCACTCACCGACGGTGACAGTGACATCATCCTTGCAAACCGTGGCGGTAAGGCAGTCCGCTTCAACGAGAGCACAGTACGTGCCATGGGCCGTACAGCAACCGGCGTCAAGGGTATGGACATTGCCGAGGATGATGAGGTTGTAGGCATGGTAGTGTTGCCAAAGAATGACGAGGCCCAGCACAGTCTGCTTGTACTTTCGGAGCAGGGCTACGGTAAGCGTTCGGCAACCGATGATTATCCTACTGTAAGCCGTGGCTGTAAGGGTGTAAAGACACTGCAGGTAACAGAGAAGACCGGTAACCTTGTGGCAATCATGGATGTGAACAACGACAATGACCTCATGATAATCAACAAGTCGGGCATCACCATCCGCACGTCTGTTGATCAGATTCCTGTACAGGGACGTGCCACACAGGGTGTACGCGTAATCAATCTCGGAAAGAAGAACGATTGCATCGGTTCTGTCTGCAAGGTCACCCGTGAGGTTGAGGAAGCCGAGGCTTCTGATACTGCTCATGAGGGCATCCAGGAAATAACAGAAACATCGCAGAATATTAATAACGATTAAATTATTTCAACTTAAAAAGAATGAATATGAAAAAGTTAGTATTATCATTAGCACTTGTTCTTATCAGTTCATTTGCTATCGGTCAGGAATTGACCAAGGAACAGATCAAGGAGCAGAAAAAGCAGAAAAAGGCTCTTATGAAGGTGGTTTCAAATGCTGAATCAAACATTGCAACAGACCCTGTAGGTGCTGCAAATGCTCTCAAGACTGCTGTAAACAGCGAACTCGTAAATAAAGATGCATATGTATGGTTTGTAAGCGCAAGCGCAAAGAAGGCTGTTGTTGACGGTGAGAACCGTAAGCGTGCAGAGGGCGCTCCATTCGATGAGCCTATGATGTATTCTTATACATACGAGCTCGGTAACGACCTTGAGAATTGTGAAAAGTATGACAACATGCCCGATGCCAAGGGTCGTGTAAAGCCAAAATACGGCGAGTTCATCCTTGCTACATATATGCAGGAGTTCGGTCAGTTCTACAATGCCGGTGCTTATTACTATGGCAACGAGCAGTATGAGAAGGCATATTACCTTTTCAAGATGTTCATCGATGCATCTGATAAGCTCTACAAGGCCAATGCAATGGCAAAGGATACAGTGAACGTGCCTGTAGCTGCCTACAACATGGCTCTTTGCGGTATGCAGCTCGAGAACTATGACATGGTTCTTACACACGTGGACCTTGCAATGGCAAGTGAGCAGATGGCTCCAAGTGCTTACCGTTTCAAGGCTGCCGCATTCCTTGAGAAGGGTGATACAGCAACTTGGTTGAATATGTGTAAGGACGGTATCACAAAGTTCCCAACAGACCTCTACTACAGCCAGTCACTCATCAGCTACTATGACAGCCGTAACCAGAGCGAGGAACTCGGCAAGCTTGCAGATGATTTGATGGCAAACGATCCTACAAATCCTCTCTTTGTATACCTCAAGGGTTACATCGCACACCAGAAGGAGGACTTCGATACAGCTATCGAGTGGTACGAGAAGACTCTAAAGGTTGACCCAAGTTATGAGAATGCACTCTCTAACCTTGGCCGTTGCTACCTTATCAAGGCTCAGGAGTACAGCTCAGCCCAATCTTCAGTAAAGGTAACAGACAAGAAGAAGATTGCTGAGGACAAGAAGGTTCTTGAGGGATACTACAACAAGGCATTGCCATTGCTTGAGAAACTCCGCGAGGTTGCTCCCGACAAGCACGAACTGTGGTTGACAAACCTCATCAACTGCTACTACAACCTCAAGATGGCCGACAAGGTTAAGGAGCTTGAGGATTTGCAGAAGTCATTGGGTTATTGATTACATACCTTAAAAACAAAAAACTGCCGCAAAACGCGGCAGTTTTTTGTTTTAACTTATTGACGTTATAACTACAGGGAGTTTGTCCAGAGCGGTTATCTCACACGTCCCGGGTACTGTTCAAGAGCTTTACCCAGCAGGAAAATGGCACGCTTGAGGTCCTGTTTGTCAATAGCATAAGCAATACGTACCTCGTTCTTTCCGTAACCTTCCTCACTGTAGAAACCCGATGCAGGCGCCATCATGATTGTCTCACCCTCATATTCAAAATCGGTCAGACACCATTCGCAGAACTTGTCACTGTCATCGATAGGCAGGCGGGCAACGGTGTAGAAAGCACCCATAGGGATAGGGGAGTACACTCCCGGCAATTTGTTCAGCTCATCTACAAGGCAGTTGCGTCGCTCGATATATTGTTCGTATGTGTTTATGGCATATGAACGTGGTGCCTCAATTGAAGCCTCTGCAACAACCTGTCCCAAAAGCGGCGGGCTCAAACGTGCTTGGCAGAATTTCATAACTGCTTGACGCACAGCCTTGTTCTTTGTTATAAGAGCACCGATTCTAATTCCACATTCCGAATAACGCTTTGATACAGAATCAATTAATACAACATTGTCCTCAATTCCTTCAAGGTGGCAAGCCGATATATAAGGAGATCCAGTATAGATGAACTCACGGTAAACCTCGTCCGAGAAAAGATAAAGGTTGTGTTTCTTCACCAGGTCACGTATGCGGTTCATTTCGTTGCGTGTGTACAGGTAACCGGTCGGGTTGTTGGGGTTACAGATTAGAATACCGCGTGTGCGCTCATTTATAAGCTCCTCAAAACGCTCCATAGGAGGTAACGCAAACGACTCGTCAATTGATGAACGTATAGGGCGGATAATTGCACCGGCAGATATTGCAAAGGCCATATAGTTGGCGTATGCAGGTTCCGGGACAATAATCTCGTCACCAGGATTGAGGCAAGTGAGGAATGCGAAAAGCACTGCCTCCGAGCCGCCCGATGTCACTATGATATCATCAGGTTTCAGCTTAATCTGGTATTGGTCGTAGTAACCGACAAGTTTCTCACGCAGGGAGAGAAATCCGTCACTCGGACTGTATTCAAGAATCTTCTGGTCAAATTTCTTTATAGCTTCAAGAGCCACCTCGGGAGAATTCAAGTCAGGCTGACCGATGTTCAGGTGATAAACCTTGACGCCGCGTTCTTTTGCAGCATTGGCAAAAGGCGCAAGTTTGCGTATAGGTGACGAAGGCATCAGTATGGCTCTTTCTGATAATTCCGGCATAAAATCTTTTTTTTAATAATTGAACGCAAAATTACTTAAAAACAACGAATTATTTACACTTTGTACTAAAAAAGTGTACGGTAAACTTACCTTCTTTATTCCAAAATTCAGCCTGAAACCCCTACCCGTTGCAACCAACCACTTATGCATGATAATAAATATTATGTTTAATATAACTTTGATATTTGCACTATTGGTTGAAATATGCACTATTGGTTGAATTCTGTACGGAAATCTTGAACTTTGTGCGAATCTGTGTGAGAAATATAATTCTTTGTCTTATGTTTGATATAGCAATTTCTCTTTGAGATCCCTCCCTGCGGTTCGGGATGACAATCCGGTGTTTTCGCGTACTTGTCATTCTGAGCGAAGCGAAGAATCTCTAAAAAAAGTAACCGCTCCTGAGAAGGAACGGTTACCTGTGATTCTTTTTAAAACTCATCAATCTGTTCTAATCTTTCGGTGGCATCCTCATGTCCAAGGTCGCTTGCCTTTCTGTACCAGAATATCGCATCATTCGAATTCTTGAGTACTCCCAAACCGTTTTCGTAACAGTGACCGATCAGATACATAGAATCGGCGTGTCCGTTCTCTGCAGCTTTCTTCAACCACTCTATTCCGAGGGCAAAATCATGCTCAACAATGTCGTCAACGATATACAATTCACCCAACAGGAACTGTGCGTCCGATAGGCCTGCTTCAGCCAATTTTGTCAGCAATGAGATGGCTTTTTCCGCATTCTTTTCAATCTTATCTCCCATCAGATAATGAAGAGCCAATTTTAAAGCCGCTTCATCGTCTCCATGTTCAATGGCCATTACATATAGTTCCTCAGCCTTTTTTGCATCTTCTTTTACACCAATGCCATCAATATAACAATCGGCCAAAATACTGTATGCCTGTGGAAATTCTGCATCGCACGCTTTCTGTAACCATTCGGCAGCTTTCTTATTATCTTGTTTGAATTCAAGGTAGAATGTTCCTAATGCGTACATAGCCTTGGCGTCCTCAAGCATTGCGCCATGTTCGAGCCAATGTTCAGCCTTCTCAAGATCCTCTTTTTCAAGATATATCGAACACAGAGTAAGACATGCGTTGGAATTACCTTCCATAGCTGCTTTCTGGTACAGCTCAATAGCCTTGTCAATGTCCTTCTCGACAATGCTTCCCAAGTAATGGCAATTTGCAATGGTCACCAACGCATCAATGTCGCCGGCGTCAGCAGCCTTTGTATACCACTCCATTGCTAATGAGTCATTCTTTTCAGGGCCCTCGGAATATTCGTGTATGTTTCCTACGGCAATCATCGCAGTGGTGTTGCCCTCTTCAGCAGCCATTGTGAACCATTTCAGCGCTTCGGGGATGCTCTCCTCCACCCCATACCCCGATATAAACATTCTGCCTAACCTTGTCTGGGCTGAAACATTCCCGTTCATGGCAATTTTCTTATAACATTCTACAGCCTTCTCCAAGTCCGGCTCCATACCTTCGCCATATTCATACATCACGCCAAGATGATATGTGGCATCATCATTCCCAAGCTCAGATGCTGCCGTCAGCAAGCCGAATGCCTTTGCATGGTCTACAGGAAAATGGTCTCCGGTAAGGAAAAGAACGGCAATTTCCTTCATAGCTTCTGCACTGCCTTGTTCAGCGGCCATGTTGAACCATTTCAATGCCTCTTCGGGATTCTTGTCGCTACGTGAGTTGTCCAACAGCAATTTGCCCAAAGCTGTCTGTGCCATTGCATCACCTCTCTCGGCAGCCTTTCTGTAGTAACCCTCGGCTTTGACAAGGTCAACATCAACATATTGGCCCTGCGTATACATATATCCCAACAGCTTGTATGAATCATTGTCTCCACTTTCGGCAGCTGTTGTCAAAAGTTCGAATGCTTTCTTATTGTCGGCAGCAACGTATCTACCTTCAAGGTATAACAGGGCAAGCTGGTTCATGGCATAAGGGTCACCAGCCTCGACAGCCTTGTTGAACCATTTTAGTGCCTCCTCGGGGTTCTGTTCTACGTCTGTACCTTTTATATAAATAATTCCCAAAAGAAGCTGCGCCTTTGCATCACCATATTCAGCTGCTGTGGTGTAGTATTCCAATGCTTTAGCAAAATCCGGTTTACCTAAATAACCCGATTCGTACAGATGTCCAATATTCATTATAGCCCTTGTCTCTCCCACTTCTGCAGCTGCTGTATAATATTCCAGAGCCTTTTTTATATCCATTCTTCCACTTTCTTCATCCTCATGTATCAGGCCAAGGTAATATAGTGCATCAGCATTGCCCTGTTCAGCTGCACTCGACAGGAGAGCGAATGCCTTTCCGTAGTCCACCGGCACATATTCGCCTCTTAAGTAGATAAGAGCTAGAGAGGTCATTGAATCAGCATGCCCTTTTTCGGCAGCCGTTGTATACCATTGGATAGCTTTTTCAATATCCTGTCCAATATTGGCAAAGTCATCTCTTTCATATACCATTGCAAGGACGTACATGGCATCTGTGTTTCCCTGCTCAGCAAGTTGTTTTAGATAACCTATACCCTTTTCAACATCTTCTTTATTTTCTTTGCCCAGATAGAAAACTCCCAAACCTATCATGGCTTCTTCATATCCATTGTCTATTGCTTTGGTATACCACTCGATTGCCTTCTCTCCATCGGCTTCTACCCCGCTTCCGTCAGCATATGAGACAGCCACATTTGCCTGTGCTTTCGGATATCCCATTTCGGCTGAAATCATATAGAGCCTGAAAGCCTCTTTCTCATCTTTTTCAACACCTAATCCTTCCATATACATATATCCCAGGCGATTTATGGCAACACTGTCACTTTCATCGGCGCACTGTCTGAATAATTTGAAGGCTTCTTCATAACTGCCGCTGTCAAATAAAGATTCGGCCCTTTCCAATGCGCTCTGTGCCATTGATGCCCCTACAAAGGCAAAGCAAGCAATGATAGTCAATAATAATCTTTTCATAATGGTTATGTTTGTCTTTAATTATTTCGGTTTTGCACAAAGATAGTTACAAGCGAGCGAGAAATATGAAACTTGTTTCAATATTTTCACTGCGAGTGCAGAAATATTCAAGGTTTACCTTAAAGATAGTGAATATTGCACAGTATAGCTTTGTCCGTTCAATATTTATGCGCTATTTTTGCTCTTAAACCAGCCAACAGCAAAAGAATGAAACTATATTCAGCACCTCTGCAAGGATTTACCGAGGCCGTGTGGCGTAATGTGCACAGCGTTGTCTTCGGCGGTATCGACGGTTATTACACACCTTTCCTGCGTTACGAGCATGGCGAGATACGCAGCAAGGATGTGCGCGATGTCGAGTGCAAGAACAACAGCGTGGAGAATCTTGTTCCGCAGATAATTGCCGCCACACCCGATGAGATACACCCTCTAATGGAACTGATAGCCAGTGAGGGCTACAAGTGCGTGGATATAAATATGGGCTGTTCGTTCCCCTTGCAGGTGCGCAAGAAGCACGGAGCAGGGCTCCTGCCCCACCCCGACATGGTCGCAGCCCTGTTGGAGGCCGCTGCCGGTTACAAGGATTTCACATTCTCGGTAAAGATGCGCCTCGGATGGGAGAGCAAAGACGAGTGGCGCGCACTCTTGCCGGCGCTCAATGATGCCCCGCTTGAGCATATAACAATGCACCCGCGTCTGGGCATAGAGCAATACAAGAAATCGGCAGATGTAGAAGCCTTTGCAGAGTTCCTTGATGCCTGCAAGCATCCCGTTGTATATAATGGCGATGTAACCACGCTCGGCGACATACAGCGTCTTGAACAGCAGTTCCCCACGCTCAAAGGAATAATGATTGGCCGCGGACTGCTTGCCAACCCCGCATTGGGCATCGAGTACAGCCAGGGCCGTGAACTAAGCGACAGCGAGCAGTGCCGGCTCATTCAGGCAATGCACGATGAGATGTTCGCCCGGCTCTCACCCCGCCTGCAAGGCAACACCCAGTTCCTCACAAAGATGAAGCCCTATTGGGAGTACCTGCTCCCCACCCTCCCCAAACGCCTCAGGAAGCCCATCCTCAAGGCCACCACAATAGAGAAATACCAGTCGGCAGTGGCTAATGCATTGAAGGGAGATTGGGAGTGAGATACAGGTCAATCCAATTCCAATTTGTCAATCATCTCGGCAAAAACGGGGTTCTTGTCGCATAGCTCCTCAATGAACTTTGCCCTTTTTGTTTCTGTAATATCGTCATCTTTTGGGCTTAACTGCTGCTCATTGAACGGATATCCGGCAATGGCTTCGGGAAGGTGTTGTCTTATCACGTCAAAGTATATCCTTTTGCGTTGCTCAAGTTCCGTGACCTCTTTTGCTATTTTGCGGAACTCGGCTTTCACCTTATTGTGCCAGTTGAAATAGTAGATCAATTCATTTTCCATCTTCATCAGTGCCATGCTGTAGAGCGTGGCATTGACCTTGGAATGGAAATCGGCACCACGCGGCTCATCGTCCAGGAAAATGTCATCATTGAAAAGCGTGTCCAAAGGATCACCTGATTCCATCTCCTCGGCATACTCCGCAATGGTGCGGAAAAGATAGCCAAGAATGTCACTCGGATTTACTTTACCGCCCGTCTTAGCCATCACCTCATAATAATCACCTTCGCATAGCCTGTCATAATCGATTTTGAACGCCGGGTTATCGGCAAGTCTTATGCATACGTATTTATATGCCGCACTATAGCTCCTGAAACTGTCGCTGTAGCAGGTCTTCCATGCCTCCTGATGTTGCAGAAGATACTCCTCGCTCATGTGCTGTACAATCAACCTTCGGCATGCCTCCTCGGGCTGCCGCTGCCACAAGGCATCTATCTTGTCGGCAAAATGGTTGTCCCAGTTGCTGTAGAGTATGTTATAAGCCCATTTTCTGTCACTCATTGCACCGTCAAGGAAAGCGTCAATGATCTTGCGCTGTGTGGCGTGCGACTGATATGCGTAGCGTTCTTTCAGCTTCTCCTTCGCGTATGTCACCTTCTTGCTCTTCTTGTCCCTGAACAGCCTTATAAGCGTGCCTATCTCCTCGTTGCGCAGCGGAACTGCAACAGGCGATAGCATCTTGTCAATACACCTCAACGTGTACCTTATAGCATCGCGGTAGCGGTAGTTGCTGAACTCCAGTTCCTGTTTCAATGATTGCAAGGACTCTTTGTCAAGAGTGTAAAGCAGCATACGTATCTCGTCCCTGTCAAGGGCATCGGGTGTACCCTCAATCCGGTGTTTCCCGTTCAGCTTCTGTAGTATATGTTCAAATGCCGGTTTCTTCATAAGTTGCAGTTTTGTCAGCAGGCAAAATTAGCGCTTAATTTCTCTTTTGCTATGATGTGTAGGATGAAGTTATCAACATCACACTATAAAGATATCCCTACACTGCGAAATCTATCTTCGCAGTGTAGGGATATTGATGGAATTTGCATTTTTGTTCGATATATAGAACAAAATGAGGCATTATTGTAATAACGTCTGCTCTTATCCTTTTATAAACTCAATCTTTGCAGCGAGGTCGTAGCCTTCCCTGTACAGGGCGTGCAGTTTGTTTATGTCGCGTTCCATGCGGCCCACCTCTATGGGGCGCTCGGGACGGATGACGATGGCACTACCCTCAGCCTCCATCTTCTCTACAAGCTCTACCTGGCTGTTGTATATGGTATTTCGGTTGCGGATAGCCTCTTTCAGCTTGGGGTATTTGCGGTACATGAAGAATGGCACTTTTGTGCCTTTTGCAGGCTTGCGGTAGCCCTTGTTGCGGGTGAGGACAATGACGGGCTTTGTGAAGCCTTGTGACATAGCGCGCTCCACGGGAATGGAGTCGGCAACACCGCCGTCGGCCATGGGAACGCCGTCGACATATGCTATCGGACACACGAAAGGCAGGCTGCTCGATGCCTTTACAATGTCTATCACGCGTTTGGGATCGTTCTTCTCCTCAAAGTAGTTGGCCTCGCCTGTGATGCAGTTGGTGGTCACAACCTCAAGCCTCTCGGGGCAACGTGCAAGGGCGTCGTAGTCGTATGGGTAAATCTCCTCGGGCAGCTTATGGAACAAGAGCCTGAAGTCCATTATGTTGCCTTGTGTGATAAGGTGCCTGAAGCCTATGTAATTGTACTTCTCCATCATGTCGATGTTGGAGAACTTTGCCCTGCCGCGTTGGTTGGACATATAAGAGAGGGCGTTGCAGGCTCCTGCGCTCACGCCAATTATATATGGGAAACGTATTCCGCGGTCCATGAAGTTGTCGAGCACTCCAATGGTGAAGATGCCGCGCATTCCGCCACCTTCGAGAATGAGAGATGATTTGTCTGTTATGTCTACTGTCTTCTTCATGTTGCAAAAATACTAATTATGGTGGAATTTATGAACATTGTCGGAATAAGAAGCTGTTTAAATTTCTGAAAATATTATCTGTTATGGGTGAAAATTGAATTATCTCAATATGCTATGAATTGATAATGGGCTGTATTTGCCGGAATTTATAATTTTTTTCATCCGTTTGCACGAATTTTGGCGCGTTTGTTCTTATCTTCGCATCCAAAGTATATTCAAAATATTCAATGATATGAAAAACAATCTAATTACACTCCTTCTTGCAGGAGCATTCTGTATCTCATGTAATGGAACCGGCAACAATGCAAAGCCGGTAGAAGAAACCTCACCGTCAGTGTCAGAGGCTGCACAGGAGGTTAAGGCCGATTCTGTTACCGTGTATGAACATGACTACATTGTAAAGGTGGGCGATGTCGCTCCGGACTTTACTCTTGAAATGCTCGACGGCACAAAGTTTACATTGTCGCAGAATCGTGGCAAGGTTGTGATGCTGCAGTTTACAGCCGGTTGGTGCGGTATCTGCCGCAAGGAGATGCCGTTCATAGAGAGCGACATATGGCAAAAGCATAAGGAGAACAAGGATTTTGTTCTTGTGGGCATTGACCGCGAAGAGGCAAAGGAGGATATCCTTCCCTTTATTGAGCAGGTAGGTACCACCTACCCCATTGCCATGGACAGCAACGGTGATGTGTTCGCAAGCTATGCGCTGCGCGGTGCGGGAATAACACGTAACATCCTCATTGACCGTGACGGCAAGATTGTGATGCTTACACGCCGCTTCGAGGAGCAGGAGTTCAAAGAGCTGGTTGAGAGGATTGAGAACATGCTTGAATAATATGAACGGAAAACGGGCTAAAGGTTACAGGAGTGATGCATTGTGAATAAATCATGGCGTATGAGCGAACTATAAGGTTTACTACATACGCCACTTTTTATAGAAACAGTATGCTCTCTCAAACGCACGATAGCCTAACGCACTATGGCAATGCACCTGTAAAAATCCTATAGTCGGAATTTACATATAAATCCGTAAGTACAGAGATTATGTCTGGAGGATATTCATACTTATATGACCTCAATATAAAAACTAAAGGGACGAAAACCGTCATTGCAACTAATCATGGCACTCATCGGATTTTTCATCCATCCATCATAAAAATTACCCTCTCCTTTGGCTAATGACTCTACGAACTCCCGCATGGAAGACCATGCAGAAGGACACATCCCATCAGGACATTGACCATCGACGGAAATCCACTGCTGGCCAACCTGTACTTCGCAAGTATGCTCAATGAGATTCTCGTATTCGGCTATCAAGTCCGGGTATACCGACTGCCGTATTGCTGTAATCCGTATTATATTCATACAAATTCCGCTTTATCTATGCAAATATAGTATATTCAACTGTGAAATACCATTTTGTGTAAAAATTAATATCACAGAAAACCTTAGGTTGTTATATCAAGCGGCAGTATCTTTTCAGTCATGAAAAGTATGTTATAGAACTGCAACAGTATGATGAATGTGATAAGACAAGTACTTGTCATTTATAACCAAGAGCAGGGTGGCCAAATGGCCACCCTGCTCTTGGTTATCATATTTATTTCTTATTCAGCCTTTGCTGCGCGACGGATGCCGCGGCGCTTTGGTGCCGGAGCCTCTGCCGGCTTCTCCTGCTGTACACCTGCAAGCTCAGGGTCAATCATGATACGTCCGCAGTTCTCGCAAACGATGATTTTCTTTCTCATACGGATATCCATCTGACGCTGTGGTGGAATCTTGCTGAAGCAACCTGCGCAAGCATCACGCTCAACGTATACGATACCCAAACCGTTGCGTGAGCTCTTGCGGATGCGCTTGAACGATGCCAAGAGGCGTGGCTCGATGTTCAGCTCAAGGTCACGTGCCTGCTCGCGCAGTTTCTCTTCTTCGGCCTTTGTCTCTGCAACGATATCCTCAAGCTCGGTCTTCTTCATGTCAAGGTCCTTCTTGCGCTCCTCCAACAGGTTTGTTGAACGCTCGAGGTCGTCATTCTTCTGCTGCTCCTGCTTTCTTGCATCGTTGATTTTCTTCTCGTCGTGCTCTATGACAAGGCGGTTGTACTCAATCTCCTTGTTCAAGAGGTCGAACTCACGGTTGTTACGTACGTTCTCCTGGTCGGCTGTGTACTTCTCGATGCTTCTCTTTGCCTGCTCCATCTCCTCACGGAAACCTACAACGTTCTCGCGGATTTTCTTGATGTCGTTGTTGATGTTCTCGATACGTGTGCCGAGGCCGACAATCTCATCCTCGAGGTCCTTTACCTCAAGAGGAAGCTCACCACGCAGAATCTTGATCTTGTCAATCTGTGAAAGGATAGTCTGCAACTCATAAAGGGTCTTCAACTTCTCTTCTACTGTGTATTCAGAAGGATCTTTCTTTGCCATTTTTTTTAATATTTAAAGTGTTAATATATTCTTCATTTTGTCATTTTGATGGAGCGAAGCGACTGATGAATCTAATCGCACCGTACATGACATTTTCCTTACATATACTTTACCGGGTTGGTGTCCACCGTTGTCTTTGTCACCTTTACGCCGGGGAACTGACCGTTTATAATCTCTGCGAATATATCCATCGTATATTGCTCGCTCTCGTAATGCCCTATCACAGCCATAAGCATCTTGCCTGTGTAGTTGAAGAGGTCGTGGTAACGTGCCTCGCCTGTTATGTAGAGGTCGGCACCCGATGCCATTGCTGCACCTGCAAACGAGCCTCCTGCTCCACCGCACAGCGCTACCCTCTTTATCTTGCGTCCCAAGAGAGGTGTGTGGCGCACGCAACCTACTGCAAATTTCTCCTTTATCTCCTGCAGGAACCCAATCTCGTCGCGCTCGGCAGGCAATTCGCCTATAACGCCGGTACCCACGGCGTCCCAGCTGTTCTTTATCGGGTAGATGTCGTATGCCGGCTCTTCGTACGGGTGGGCATTGAGCAACGCCTTTATCACACGGCCTTTGATGTATGAAGGCATTATTGTCTCTATGCGTGTCTCGCTCTCCCTGTGCAGTTCGCCTATGTTACCGCAGAACGGATTGCATCCCTCATTTGCCTTGAAGGTACCGAATCCCTCCACGTTGTAGCTGCAAGAACCGTAATTGCCAATCTCGCCACATCCTGCCGCGAACAGGGCATCACGCACGGCATCGGTATGTGAAGCCGGCACATATACAGCCAGTTTCAGGAGAGAATCCTCCTTTGGCAGCAGTATGCTCACATTCTGCAGGCCGAGAATCTCGGCAATGCGGTAGTTTACACCGCCTGGAGCATTGTCAAGGTTAGTGTGGGCCGAATAGATTGCAATGCCGTTAGCGAGCGCCTTTATTATACAGCGCTCCACATAATTGCTGCCGGTTATTCGCTTTAGCGGCTTGAAGATTACGGGATGATGGGATATGATGAGATTGCATCCCGATGCGATGGCCTCGTCAACGACGGCCTCTGTCACATCAAGACACAATAAAACCCCTGCAACTTCCGCATCTGTTAATCCAATCTGCAATCCGGCATTATCAAAGTCGTCCTGCAGCGGCAGAGGCGCGAACATTTCAAGGGCATTCGCTATATCTTTTATCTTAACCAAAATGATATAAGGATATTTCAACTGCAAATATACGCATATTTTTCTATTCGGCAAAACTGTAGCGCATACATCTGTAAGTTTTTCCAAAAATCATTTACAAAAAGCCGATTTATATGGTTTGTAGAAAAATATATATACAATTAAGATAGCACATTGAATCTTTTCACTATTTTTGTTGTCAAGTATTGGCTATTCAAGATAAATCAAATAACCGAATATTTATATGAGTGATATAGTTAACACAACGGAGTATGCAGAACTGGCCAATGCAGTTCAGGCGATTAAGGGTGCTATCCTGCAAAGTCAACAGCGTGCGTTAGTTGTGATAAACCAAGAGCAGTTGGCACTTTATTATGGAATTGGACGCTTTGTTTCAATGAATACTCGAAATAAGAATTGGGGTAAAGGCTTCATTGAGGCAGTCAGTGAGCAACTTCGCAAAGAATTGCCTGGATTAAGAGGCTTTTCCGCTGCGAGTTTGCGTAAGATGCGTACATTCTATGAAGAGTGGCAGATGCTTTCAGACAATTCGTTCGTTG
>CALCEC010000086.1 GCA_937900095.1 uncultured Bacteroidales bacterium
AATGACAAAATACGCTAAATTTTAGTATAAATTCTTATATCGAACTCACGTTAATTTAACAATCAGGGGGGGATGGAGAAATGCTTATCTTTGCATGACCGGAATTTTTTCATATCAGGTCTACTGATTTTGCGAATATATACTTTTTTAAAAAATAGTTTTAAAATTATTTGGAAAGTAAATGATTGGTGTTTTATATTTGCAGTGTACTAATAAACTAATACACTGTGATTAATATCGGGAAGCCTAATTATTCTTGTTTAAACATGCGTGAGATAAATAAGACACTTTTAACATTGCTATTAGCATTCATCAGTTTGAGTGCAAGTGCGCAGAACTTTGCCGTGCAGGGTAGGGTGGTGGATGCCGAGAATGTTGCCGAGGGACTTCCCTCGGCAACGGTGCGTCTGCTCAAGAACGATACAACAGCCGTTGCCGCAGCTCCCACAGATGCCGACGGGCGTTTTGACATTAAGGCAAAGAGTGCCGGAAAGTATATATTGGAGGTCTCTTTTGTGGGTTGCGAGACAATGAAGAAAAAGGTTGAACTCACAGCCAAGCGCCCTGTTGTGAAGCTCGGCGACCTTATGCTGGCGCGCGACGTGCTGCTCGACGAACTGCAGGTGACAGGTCTTGCACAGGAGCTCACGATAAAGGCCGATACATTCATATACCACGCCAATGCTTTCCGTGTGCCGGAGGGCTCAACCATTGCTGCACTTATCAAGCAGATGCCCGGTCTCACCATGGATTCCGAGGGTAATCTCACTTTCCAGGGCAAGGCCGTTAGCTCGATTCTTGTGAACGGCAAGCCTTTCATAGGCGATGCCAACACTGCAATGTCCAACATCGTGAGCGATGCTGTACAGGACATAGCCGTGTACGAGAAGACCGATGAGGAGAAGGAGTTTGCCGGTATACACGATACGGACAAGGCTACTGTTGTCGATCTCAAGATAAAGAAGGAGTACCAGTCGCAGTGGAACGTAAATGCCAACCTCGGTGGCGGAACGCACAGCAAGTATATGGCAAAGGTCTTTGCCTCCAACTTCACCGACAGGCGCCGCACGGCTGTCTATGCCCAGGTGAACAATATAAGCGAGAACCAGGTTGCCGATGAGAACGGCAACTGGCATAACGACACATGGGGGGCTATGGGTCTCTACACCTACCGCAAGGCTGGCGCCATAATGTCGTGGGACAACGGCCGCAAGAACACCGAGGCCGGCCATCTTGAGATGGATGCAGAGGTTGAGGTGGGGCATGACGGCGGGAACAATGACGGGATAAGTAATGTAGAGTATCTCCTTGGCACTGCCGGCAGCCACTATTCATATCAGCGTTCGCAACGTTACGGCCGCAACAGGGATATTGACTTCAGGGGCAGCATGACATTCAACATCGACACGCTGAACCGTATCACGGCATCACTTTCTTACGGATACAATGACAGCCGTAATGATAATGTATCAAACCAGTCGACATATTCTGCCATAGCAGATTTTGCCAACCCAGAGAAGGGGCTAATCGGAGATAATGTGGGCGATGAACTCAAGGCGTTGGGAATAAACTCCAATACTGCGCAGACATACTCAACGGGTCGTAACAATATGTTCAGAATAGATGTCCACTATGTACATCGTTTCAGGAAAGAGGGTTATTCGCTCACTGCTGATGTCCGGTACAACACAAACAGCAACAGGAGTTACAGTGATGGACTCACCGACTACCGTTATTTCAACAGCAACACTCCCGGTGTCGTGGACCGCCGTTACAGTGTAACACCGTCAAACAATAGCGACTTTGCGGCGAATGCAACATTGCAGGGTGCATTCAACAAGAACATACAGTTTGTGGTCTCATACGACTACAACCGTACGAAGAATGACAATGCATACGACATCTACAGACTCGACCGTTACCCCTATTATTCACAGCCTGGCCTTCATTTGGGCGTGCGTCCATCGACAGCCGACTCGCTTGCTGCAGTAATAGACGTTGCCAACAGCCTCTATTCGGAGACAACAGAAGAGGTTCATAGGTTAGATGCCGCTCTCATAGGTGTGTGGGAGAAATTCGAGGCGAATGTGAGTGCTCCTGTCCAGTACAAGGACGAGACACTGTTATATAAAAGGAACGGTGTGACACATTCTCCTTCGCGTGGATATTTCGAGTGTACCCCGCACGCCCGCATCAAGTGGAAACCCGTGAAGAACGGTGAGGTATCTCTGACGTACTACGGATATTCCCGCCGTCCCTCAATGCTTGAGCTGTTGCCCATCACCGATACAAGCAACCAGATGATTGAAAGGGTGAACAACCCGGGGCTCAAGATACAGTGGAACAACCATTTCAATCTCTACAGCCGTTGGTTCAACGACAAGCGTGGCGACAGCTACAGCCTTTATGCAAGCAGCGGCCTCTACAGCAACAATATCGTAGACATAATCGAGACTGACCCGCTTACCGGCAAGATGCGTCACACCAAGGACAATGTCAACGGCAACTATTATGTTTCTGTGGGTGCAAACACCGAACAGCCTCTTGACAAGGAGCGTCACTGGTCGTTGTTCGTAAGTGGTGCGTACAATATTAACCGCAGCAAGAACTATGTGGGAGCAATGGGTGACAAGCTCGGTCTCTCTGTAGTGCACAGCTATTCTCCACGTGCAGGCATGACCCTCAAATGGCGCAGCGGAATGTGGAGCGTGAATCTTGACGGACAATATACTGCCGAAATAGCACGTTACGACGTTACTCCCGAACTCGATCAGGACGGACATACCTTTGAGTGTAGCCTGCAACCACAGGTAGACCTCCCGTTCGGAATGTCCATCAACACCTCCTTTATGCTCTTTGGCCGTCGTGGATATGCCGATGAGATAATGAACCACGACCAGTGGCTGTGGAACGCGACAATATCGCAGTCATTCCTCAAGAACAAGGCTTTGACCTTGCAGCTTGAGGCTGTGGATATATTGCACCAGCGTACAGCAGAATACAGCTTTGTACAGCCACACATGCGCTACTTCAGCCGTGAGAAGGTGTTCTTCAGCTATGTGATGCTTCACGCGATATACAGGTTCAATATCGGAGGAAAGTGATGTATAATGTTGTAGGGCGGGGTCAGCCCGCCCTGTGAATGTTTAAAGTTAAATGTTTAATGTGTTACGTGTAGCGTTTGACCGGTCAATACACGGAATATAACTCTCTCTCTGTTTATAGAGGGAGTACCCGAAGGGGGAGGGAGTTTTGTCTATTGGAACCATTAATTTTGAATAGTGACTCTTGATGTCAGGGACTATCCATAATTTTGTGTAAATAGAGATTACAGGGTTTTCATTTACACAAAATATTTGATACAGCCGTTGCTTGAAATTTATGATTGATTGTTGTAAAGTGTAGTCTTTATGCAACTACATAGGGTCTGCTTCTTCAAGTTCTTCAATTAAATTAATTAAAGGTACACCGTCAATATTGAAATTCTCAATGAAATCCATTTCATCAGCGAAAACTTCGTATTCTTTGGTATAATGTTCATCGCACAAGGCTACATGATTAAACTCATTAAGCACATGATACTCTTTGCCTTTATACTTAAAGTATAGGTCATAGTTCTGGACTCCAAAATCATAATAAAGAGTTTCCTCGAAAGAGCTTTTGTAACCATTATACGAAAAACCGTATTTCTCTTTATTTGGCGGATACTTACAGTTGTAAGGGTATCCGTCCTTGTCTAAATCAAAGTGTGGTTTGAACACATTCCTATACGTGTTTAGGTCACATATTTCATCCCTCAACTCCAAAAACGGTATGCCATCAATTGGAAAATTCTCAATTAACTCCAATTCATTCGGGTATTCAGCAATAATCTCTTTCTTGGTTGCATTGTATGCAGTTGCGGGGGTGTTGTGCTTGTAAAAGTAATATCTCATTCCGTTGTATATAAAAGAGACATCTTTTTCCAACACCATAAATTCGTAAAACAGAATTTCTTCAGTTCTGTTTTTATATCCACCGAACTCATCGCCGTACAATTCCTTGTTTGGTGGATATTTGGCGTTTATCGGGTTGCCTTCAGCGTCGTTGATTATATAAGGTCGGTTCATTTTCGGTAGTGTATTTGTGGCTAAGTCCAAAGTTAATTATTATTGCCCGATATATGACTTTCTTGCCTGAAAAACTTCAACAACCGTGCACAGGGAACCTTGCTTGGTTTATCAACTCTGTCACTTTGTGTCAGAGCCACTCCACATATGCCATTATATTCCTGTGTCTAATAACCTGTAACTTGAATGTCATTTTGAGCGCATGCGAAAAATCTCTTAATCATTGGTCTGCGATTCCGCGTTGATATGTCTGCAACTACAATGCTTGCCACGTCTATTAATGGATAATTAAATGTGTAATGTGTTACGTGTAGTGTTTGATGTGTAATTTATCTTCTTTATTGTGTGAACATCTATTCTGTTTTATACAAATTCTCGGCTGGAATTCTGCTTCTTGTTCATTTTTTAGGTATCTTAGCACTGTTTAAGAACAACGTTTGTGTAGTAGAAGAATAAAATGATATGATATGAGCAGAATAAGAATTTGTCTATTGGCGGTTGTGATTGTCCTGGTGGGGTTGGTGGCTTATGGTTGGGGCAGCCGTCCTGCCGTGCAGGATGCGGCTTCAACGGGCTTCTCGGCCGAGCGTGTGGTAAAGGATATTGAGGTCATTTCACGTGAGCATCACTCCGTGGCGCACCCTAAGGAGCGTGCCGATGTCCGTGATTATCTTGTCTCAAGGCTCACACAACTTGGGGCAGATACCATAAGGCTCTTTGAATACCCGTCACTTACCGGCCCCGAGAACAAGCATGTGACATACACTTTTGACGCAACAAATGTGCTTGCAACATTTGCGCCCGAAAACTCCGCAGAACAGCCTGCCTATCTGCTTATGGTGGCGCACTACGATTCGCGTTACTCGCAGCCCATTGCAAAGAGTGACACGGTGTGGTCCTACGGTGCTGCCGATGACGGTTACGGAGTGGGAGTAATCCTTGAGACAGTGGCTCAGGCACTCAAGTACCGTGCCGACTGGAAACAGGGTGTCAAGGTGCTCTTCACCGATGCCGAGGAGGTGGGCATGAAGGGTATGAAAGCTATGTGGGAGAACAACCGCGAGGAGTTCGATGATGTAGGCTTTATGATTAACCTTGAGGCACGCGGTCCGTTCGGTCCTGCGTTGCTCTTTGAGACATCGCCGGGTAACGGGAAACTGATGGAGCTGTATGAGTCTGTAGCGGAATATCCGTTCACCTATTCGCTGACAACGGTTGTATATGGCTTCATGCCTAACTTCACCGACTTTACAATAGTGAAGGACGAAATCCCTGGCATGAACTTCTCTACAATTGCCGATATAAACCACTATCATACCGACCTTGACAACTTCTCGAATGTCAATGCCAGTTCAATACAGCACTATGGCTCACAGGTTGTTCCTGTTGTGCATAAGTATCTTACCGATGCGCAATACTCATCCCGCTGCAGCCTTGTTTCCGATGCCGATACAATCAACTTTACACTGCCGCTCATAGGCCTGTTCAATTTTACAAAGGGGCAGTATGTTCTGCTGAATTGTGTGATATTCGTGTTGTTTGCAGCGGCATTGGTGCTTGAGGTATTGCGCGGGCGTGTGCAGATTGCCAAGGTCATGCGTGGCGCACTGAAGGCGCTGCTTGTAGCTCTGGCAGCTCTTGTGGCAGGAGAGCTTGTCGCGTTCCTCTCATGCTGCGTCACAGGCGTTACGTTCAAGCCTTTCGGTATTGTGCAGGGTATTCCGTTCGATAATGCGGCAATGCTGCTGTCGGCAGTGGTAATGGTATTGGCGGTAGCCGGGGTTCACATCAAGCAGCGTTGCAAGGCTGTTGATGCAACATCGAACTCCTTGCGCAAGAGTGCAGGAGCTTCAGCGGCAACGGCAATTGCAACCAACAAGCTTTATGGCACGCTTTTCCTTATGATGCTGTTGAGTATTCTGTTGCTCATCTTCATAAATGAGAACCTGATGTTCTTCATTCCTCTTGCGGTTGCTACAGTTGCAGTTGTGCTTTACAGGCTCACAAAGCTCAAGGAGTGGTTCCTTGTTGCAATAGCATTGATATTGCTGCACGCATTCTCGTTCCTCTATGCACTCGCAATGGCGCTTACCATAGGTGCCCTGGGCGCAGTTCTTATGCTTGCAGTACTGGATGTGCTGGTTGTGGTTCCGTTGGTGGATATGTATGTCACCAAGAAACCATATTGAAAAGTGTTTGATGTGTAATGTTGAAAGATGTTTCTTTGTATTCTCTTTCATTTATAACAACAGCAGATTGGCAATTGCCAATCTGCTGTTGTTATAAATGGATTCCTTTTATTTAGCAGCTCATAGCTCCACAGCAGTTGATGACCTGACCGCTTACGTAAGCCGACATGTCACTTGCAAGGAACAACGCAACGTTGGCAACATCCTCGGGGTTGCCGGCGCGGCGCAGAGGTATTGTCTTTGCCCACTCGGCACGCATCTCCTCGGGGATGGCGCTTGTCATGTCAGTTACAATGAATCCAGGAGCAATACAGTTTGCCCTGATGCCGCGAGGACCCATCTCCTTGGCTATGGACTTGGCAAGGCCAATGAGTCCGGCCTTTGATGCCGAGTAGTTGCATTGGCCGGCATTACCGTTCTCGCCTACGACAGATGACATGTTTATGATGCTGCCGCCACGTTGCTTTGCCATCACAGGGACAACGGCGCGGGTGAAGTTGAATGCCGATTTCAGATTGGTGGTGATTACTGCATCCCACTGCTCCTCGGTCATGCGCAGGATAAGGCCGTCCTTTGTTATTCCGGCATTGTTCACAAGCACGTCAATGCGTCCGAAGTCGGCTGCAACCTCCTTTACAACTGCGTCGGTGGCTGCAAAATCGGCAGCGTCTGCTGCGTAACCCTTGCATTTTACCCCCAGAGCCTCAATCTCCTTAATAAGTTCCTCGGCGTTGCTGTTGATCTGTCGGTAGGTGAATGCTACATTGGCACCGGCCTGTGCAAATTTCACTGCAATGGCGCGTCCTATTCCTCGTGTTGCTCCTGTAACAAGAGCGGTCTTTCCTTCCAATAGTTTCATAGTGTATCAGTTTTTGTTGCTTTCTGCGAAGATAAGGCTTTGGCCCGGATTTTTGGCAACAATTTCAGATAAAGTGTTATGAAATTACGTTAAGGCACGTGACAAAAAACACTCGGTTAACGTTTTTTAAGCATTTTTTAATCAGCTGATTTTTAGAGTGTTGGATGTGTGTATATTGCTGATATATAGCATTATAGCTGTTTGCGGATTTGCTCTTTTTTGTCTAAATTTACATAGAGAATGTATGGTAGAAGCCTGTTTTTGCCGGCTTCTGCCGGATTGTAAATTTAAAAGATATTGTTATGAATAAAATCTATTCGGAGCCTATCTTAAAGGCTGAATCACTGGTTGAAGGTGTCAAGACGCAGGCAGACTTGCTTGCCAAAAAGGGTATTGTAATTGATGTGGATGCGCTATCGGCTGCTTGCCGTGCATTGGAGCAGGCCGGTGCCGAGCAGGATGACGCTGAGGCTAAGCTGAAAGAGGCGCGCGAGGCTGCCCATGCCAGACTCGAGGATTTGAAAACGCTTTTTGTCGCTTCAAAATCTCCAATAAAGCAGAACTTTCCGCCCGAGGTGTGGTTATCTTTTGGAGTGCTCGATAAGAAATGAATTAACGGAGTTGACTAAAAAGCGGATTTCTGCGTTATACAATGCCCAATAAATCCTCATTTACGTTCTGTAAACTGCGGTTCATTGAGCATCGCAAGCCTTGAACTCCATCTTTTTATTCATCTCCAAATCAATGAGGCTGACTTTTGTCAGCCTCATTGATTATTATCTCCATCTTCTTTTGTGATGTCCTCTCCGTTTACGGTGCGGTCCGCGCTCTTTCCTGTGGTGGTGGCGCTTGTGCTGTCTGTACTCTTTGCGTTTCTCGCAACAGTTGCAGCCGTTTGATATAATGGTGTCCGTTGCAGTAGCTTTATTCTCCTGCTCAATTTCTGTAGCAACGTTCTCTGTCGCTACAGGCTTCCTGGCAAGTATCGAGTCTGCAAAAAGGTGACGTGCCGGCAGTTGCTTTATCATGCCGTTCTCCTTTTGGCTTACGAACCTTTTCTTTTCGCTTCTCTTCTCCTGTGCCTGGACGGTGGGGCAGTGCAGTGCTCCCGAGCAGAACATCAATAAAACTGTAATTCTTAAAATCGAAGTGCAGGGTGCACAACAGATTAAAAAACTTTATCCTGATGCAGTTGGAATTTTTGTTTTGCCGCCTTCAATGGAAGAACTTGAGAATCGTTTGCGTTCAAGAGGAACAGAAGACGAAGAAGATATTCAAAAGCGTCTTGAAATCGCAAAAAATGAAGTTGAAAAGAGCGTTGATTATGACTATACGGTCATAAATGATGACCTTGACAGTGCATCAAACGATGTGCTTAAAATTATCAATGCACTTTAATATACATAAAATAAAAACTTTATAAGTGAGGTAATAAACAATGTTTAATCCCGATTTAAGAAATGTACTTAAAGACCACACAAGCCGTTATTCTCTTGTAACTGCTGTGGCAAAAAGAGCAAGAGAGATTTCAGCAGATGCACAGGAAAACGGCGAAATGACGATCTCTGCTGAGGGCGTTACACTGCCCGCCTTTTCCGAGAAGCATTATCGCCCGGGGGACAGAGTGGTGCTTTGCCTCCGGCCCCAGCGGGTACGCTATGGCAGCGAGCCTCAGCATGGTCTTGATCTGCAGGGTGTCATTCTGGAAAAAGAGTACTCCGGCGGCATGCAGCATACCCATATCCAAATCGGAGAGAGGCTTGTTATCCGGGTTATTTCCCAGTCCTCGGAACTGGATCATTACAGCATCGGCGATTGTGTCCATGTAGGCTGGAGCATCCGCCATGCACCCGTGGTTTTTGATGATCCTGCAGGGGAGGCGCAGTAATTCATGGATAAAAAAGAACGCCTTTTCTTCCATACGCTGAGGTTTCCCCTGTACCTGTGGACCATTGTATTTGTGTTTGTAGCTCTTTTGTACATCATCGGCCTCAGCTTTATGGGCCGGGCGGAAAATATTGGAGTAGACGGGCAGTTCACGCTGGAAAATTATGCCCGTCTCAGTGAACCCAAGTATTTTCAGGTGCTTTTCAACAGCCTGAAGCTGGCTGCACTGACCACCCTTCTCTGCCTTGTGATCGGCTATCCCTTCGGCTATCTCATGGCCCGTCTGAAGCCCGGCGCACGCACCCTGGTGCTGATGCTGCTGATCGTGCCATTCTGGACCAATTCGCTGATCCGGCTTTTTGGCTGGCGTATCCTGCTGATGGGAAACGGCACTGTCAACACCATTTTGAAAAACCTGGGCATCATCACAAAGCCCCTGAAACTGCTCAATACAGAAGGCGCAGTTTTCCTGGGTATGGTGTACGCCCTTCTGCCGCTGATGATCATGCCTTCCTCTACAGCGGTAGAAAAGCTTGATTTCTCCGTGGTTGAAGCCGCGAGAGATCTTGGCGCCAATCCTCTCAAAGCCTTCTTCACCATCACAGTACCGCTGACTTTGCCGGGACTGATGGCGGGGTGCGTGCTGGTGTTTGTTCCTTCTATGGGGCTTTTCTTTCTTAGCGATATGCTGGGCGGTGGAAAAACCATGCTGGCAGGCAACCTGATACAAAGTCTTATCAACAGCCGGGATCTTCCCATGGCGTCTGCGCTGTGCGCGCTGATGCTGCTGGTTACTGCGTTGGTGCTTATGCTTTACCGGCGCATGGGCGGCAGCGCAGGGCAGCTGAGCCTGTTTTAAGGGGGGAGCGGCATGAAAAGAACAAGCTTTGGTTCCGTTTTGTTCCTTGCACTGGTGCTCATCTTCCTCTATCTGCCCATTGTGGTGGTCGTGGTGTACTCCTTCAACGATAATCCAGCCCGCATCCCCCTCGAATTTACCGGCTGGACCACCCGCTGGTACGGCGAACTTTTTGCAGGCAAGGGAGGCTATGCCGACGCCCTTATCCTGAGCCTGAAGGTGGCTTTGTGGTCGGTGGGTTTGTCGGTGGCGGTGGGCACCCTCGGCGCAGTGGGCATGGTGCAGTCAGCCCTGCGCACGGGTAAAGCTGCAAAGGCTGATTCCCTGTTGGAGTCTGTAGCCATCCTGCCGATTATGATCCCGGAAATCATCCTTGGCCTTGCCTTTATGGTTATCTTTGATTTTCTGGGCCTCAAGGGCAATACCCTCCGGCTGGTTACCGCCCATACCACGTTCTGCATTCCCTATGTGTTCCTGTCCGTAAAAAGCCGCCTTGTATCCATGGATACGGCCCTCTTTGATGCGGCAAGGGATCTGGGAGCAACCCAGTGGCGCATCCTCGGGGATATCACTTTGCCCCTGTGCGCACCTGCCATCATCAGCGGCGCATTTCTTGCCTTTGCCATGAGCATGGATGATTTCGTTATCAGCTTCTTTGTATATGGTGTGGGGGAGGGAACCCTTCCGCTGAAGATTTATTCCAGCGTGAAAACCGGCGTCAGCCTGCGTGTCAACGCCCTGTGCACACTGATGATCCTTGCAGTATTCCTTGTTGTGGCTTTCAGCCAGTACATGAAGGCCCTGCGGCAGAGGAAGGAAGCGCTGCTTGCCCGTTCCTAAGGATTCAAGCCTCCCAATGAGGCTGAATATAGTCAACCAATCCATTCAGGAGGTAACAAAAATGAAGAAACTTGTATCCCTTATCGCCCTGGTTATGGCCATGATGATGGTCTGCCTGCCCTTCATGGCCAGCGCCGACGAATCCAAGACCCTCAATATCATCAGCTGGGAAGGCTATGTGGATGAGGATACCATCGCTGCTTTTGAGCAGGAAACCGGCATTGACGTTATCTGGTCTCCCATGTCTTCCATCGACGAGATGCTGCTGAAGGTTCAGCAATCCGGCGGCGAAGGCTATGACCTGATCCTCTCTTCCGACTATTCCCTGGATATCCTTCGTCAGGAAGGCCTTTTGCAGCCCCTGGACATGTCCAAACTGAGCAATTATGGCAATCTGAACCCTCTGTACCTGAACCAGTTCTACGATCCCAACAATGAATACGTTGTGCCCTATGTATCCGGCTGCGTGCTCATCGTTTACAATCCCGAACTGTGCCCCATCGAGATCACCGGTTATGCCGATCTGTGGAATGAAGAACTCCGGGGCAGCATCGGTACTCTCGACCTGAGCCGTGTCATCATCGGTATCACCCTGAAAACCCTGGGCTATGGCATGAATGAGACGGATCCTGCCATTCTGGCTGAGGCCAAGGACAAACTGATGCAGCTCTATCCCAACATTCTTACCTTTGGCGATAATGAGTCCTACACTGCCCTTTCCACCGGCGAAGCCAGCGTGGGTCTGGTGTATGCCTCCTTTGCTTCCCTGCTTCTGCAGGAGAACCCCGACATGAAGGTGGTATATCCCAGCGAAGGCCTGGGCTTTGGCGTGGATGGCTGGGTGCTGACCGCTGCTTCTCAGAATGTGGATAACGCCCACCTGTTCCTTGACTACCTCATGCGTCCGGAAGTGGCGGCACATAATGCCGAGTGGCAGGGTTACACCAATGTAAACAAGGCTGCTGAGGAATACCTTTCCGATGCCTACTGGGCCAATCCTGCTGTGAATATTCCTGCCGAAAATATGGAAGGCTCTGAGATCGTCCAGAACATCGGTGATGCCGAAACCCTCTACACCGATATCTATACCGAGTTCAAGCTCCAGTAATCCCCCGGAGGAATCCCTATGTTCATTATCCACGCCAATGCTTTGATAGATGGTTGTTTTCAGCCTGATTCCACCTTGTATGTCCGGGATGAAAAGGTGGAAACCATCAATGGTCCACTTGACATGACCGGCGGGGAATGCCTTGATCTGAATGGCGATTATCTGCTTCCTGGCTTTGTGGATGTACACATCCATGCCTTCAAGGGGATGGATATGATGCAGGGAGAGGAAGCGGTTCGTCATATGAGCCGTGAACTGAAAAAGCTTGGCGTGGCAGCCTTTTTGCCCACCACCATGAGCCTTGACCCCCAGAGTACACAGCGTGCCCTGGCCGGGGTCGGGGCGGTAATGGAACGCCCTGAAGCAAATGGCGCAAGGGTACTGGGCGCCCATATGGAAGCGCCGTTCCTTTCCCCGGAAAAAGCAGGTGCACAGCGGGCAGAGTTCTTCGCCTTGCCCACAGAGGAAAACTGGCGGCGGTATACCGGCAGGTATGCCTCTGTGGTGAAACTGGTCACCCTGGCTCCGGAACTGCCCGGTGCAATGGAGATGATTTCTTTCCTTGTTAGGCAGGGCATTGCCGTCAGCGCTGGGCATAGCGTTGCTGCCGCAGAGCAGCTGCATCAGGCTGCGGATGCGGGGCTGACCCGTGCCACCCATCTGTTCAACGCCCAAGCCCCTCTCAATCACCGCTCTCCCGGAGTAGCCGGCGCTGCCTTGGCGGACGACCGAATCTTTTGCGAAATGATCGCCGACGGCCTCCATCTGCATCCGGATATCCTGCGGATGGTCTGGCGCTGCAAGGGCAAAGAAAAAGCCGTGGTCATCACAGATGCAATGGAAGCCGCCGGGATGCCTGACGGAGAATATCAGCTGGGAGGGCAGCCGGTGAACGTAAAGGACGGCGCAGCCCGTCTTGCAGAGGGAACCCTGGCAGGCAGTACCCTGACCCTGGCCAGTGCCGTGACCAACCTGGTAAATTACGGCATCCCCCCAGAGGACGCCGCTTGCATGACCTCGAAAGCTCCTGCCATGAGCATCGGCTTTGGAGAATACGGAGAGATCCGCAGAGGTGCCCCAGCGGTTTTTGCCCGTTTTGATGCAAATTGGAATTTTGTTGGGGTCGTTGGCTGAAAAAACGATCCAAAGAAAAAAGACAGGCTATGTTTTGTTCATAGCCTGTCTTTTTGTGCAGATGCTTCGGTACGCCTTACAGCAGCGTAATTCCTGCTTCCCGACAGATGCGGTAGGTATCCTGATCCCAGATAGAGCTCTGAACCTCGCCGATGTGGGCCTTGCCCAGAATCAGCATGCACAGGCGGCTCTGGCCGATACCACCGCCGATGGTCAGGGGCAATTCACCGTCCAGAAGCATGCGGTGGAACAAAAGCCCTCTGCGGTCATCGCAGCCGGACGCAGTCAACTGGCGATCCATGGTTTCGCTGTCCACACGGATGCCCATGGAGCTGATTTCAATGGCTGCGTCCATCAGGGGATTGTACAGCAGCAGGTCGCCATTGAGGCTCCAGTCATCGTAGTCAGGGGCTCTGCCGTCGTGAGGCTGACCGTTGGACAGCTTGTCGCCGATGCCGATGATAAAGGTCACAGGATGCTCACGGACAAAGAGATTTTCCCGTTCCTTGGCGGTTTTGTCCGGGTACATGTCCAGAAGTTCCTGGGAGGTGATGAAGGTAACCTCAGGGTTGATCTGGGTGCGCAGCTTGGGGTAGCGGCCGTTGACGATGAGGGAGGCATCACTGATGCAACGGGCAATATCCCGAACCGCATCCTTCAGAGTGGCCAGATTTCGGGTTTCACGGGTAATCACTCTTTCCCAGTTCCACTGGTCAACGTAGATGGAGTGCAGGTTGTCCAGCTCCTCATCCCGACGGATGGCGTTCATGTCAGTGTAAATGCCCTTGCCCGGGTGAACATCGTAGCGGTAAAGGGCCATGCGCTTCCATTTTGCCAGGGAGTGAACTACCTGGGCTTCCTTGCCCGCAGCAGGAATATCAAAGCTGACAGGCCGCTCCACACCGTTCAGGTCATCGTTGAGACCGCTGGATTTTTCTACAAAAAGGGGAGCGGAAACGCGCTTCAGGTTCAGTGCCATGGCCAGATGATCCTGAAAAGTGCGCTTGATCAGACTGATGGCAGCCTGTGTTTCGTATAGGCTCAGCTTGGGTTCATAACCCGCAGGGATGAAGGTCTTGCTCATGTTGACCCCTTCTTTCAAAAAAGCATTACCCGTGTATCATAGCACGTTTTTGGCAGTTTGTCATACCAAAGGCTGTACTGCCTTTGTTTTTGACCCGGGCAGTACGGCTTGGATTACAGCTGGATGCGCTGGCCGGGCTTGATTTCGTAGTCCTTGCCATCGGCCCAGAAGAATACGGAAATGGCAAAGGGATTTTCGATGAGACCGCCGTCGCAGCTCAGACGCAGGCCTTCGTAAGCCTTGATGTAGTCGTAGAGCTCGATGTTGGTGGCATACCACACGTTATCGTGGTTTGCCAGCTTCTTTGCCTGCTCTTCAAAACGATCCCAGTTGTTGAACTGCTCAAATTCGTAGGCATGGCCCCAAACATAGAAAAACAGGGGACGGGCCCATACTTTGGTTTCAAGGAATTTGTCCACCAATTCGGGGAACTTTTCATCATCGTGATGGCAACATGGGTTCAGTCTGAGCCAGTCCTGAGGCACCTCGAAATTGTGGGTGGAATGCACTGTGCGGAAGTAAGCCACACCGGAGGCACGCAGGGCTTCTACCAGCTGGTCACTGTGGGTGCCGAAGGGATAAGCGCCGCCACGCACCATGCCGCCAAACTGTTTTTCCAGCAGGGCACGGTCTTCGATGATTTCGTATACCTGACGGTTGGCCGGCATGCTGTCCATAAAGCCGTGAATGCAGCCATGGAAGCCGATTTCATGTCCGGAACCGATATAGACTTTCTGAGCCTGGTTAAGGG
>CALCEC010000087.1 GCA_937900095.1 uncultured Bacteroidales bacterium
TCTTATTTCGCGATATTTTTGAGATCCCTCGTCGCTGCGCTCTGTCGGGATGACACCATCGCGGTAGATATTTGTATCAATGGACAACTCCTATATTATTGCCAAATTAAACATCTTCTTTTATGAATGTAAAGATAAAGTTGCTGTATCTTGTTCTGCTTTTTGCGCCATTGCTTACGTTGCAGGCGCAGGAGAAGCGGTATGATATATACGCCGTGGGGTTCTATAATCTTGAGAACCTCTTCGATACAATACATCAGCAAGGTAAGAACGATTATGAGTTCCTTCCTGATGGCGTCAACAAGTGGAGCACGAAGAAATATTCGAATAAAATAAAGAATATCGCGAAGGTGCTCGATGATATGGCATCCTCTGTGCCCTCATCGGGGTTGGCGGCGGTGGGTGTATGCGAGGTGGAGAATGCTGCGGTCCTGCGTGACCTTGTTTCCTGCGGGCCTCTTGTCCGTCGCGGATGGAGTTTCGTCCATTTCGAAGGGCCGGATAGCCGAGGTATCGATTGTGCCTTGCTGTATAACCCGAAACTTTTCAAACCGACAGATGCATGGCTGGTTCCTTATACGGCTGCAAAGAGAGATACAACATATATCACTCGTGGCTTCCTTGTTGTAAAGGGAGAGATTGGCGGCGAGGTGCTGCACCTTATTGTAAACCACTGGCCGTCGCGTTATGCGAAGTCGCCAGTGCGTGAACGTGCCGGAGTGCTTGTGCGTCAACTCAAGGATTCCATTGTAGGTGCCGATCCAAAATCCAAGGTAATTGTACTCGGTGATTTGAACGATAACCCCGATAACAAGAGCGTCTGTGAGTCTTTGGGTGCTGTGCGTAATAAGAAAGATGTTTCGTCAGCCGGGTCCTTGTATAATCCATGGTGGAATATTCTGTTCGAGGAGGGTCGAGGTACTCAAAAGTACCGTGGCAAATGGAATCTCTTTGACCAGATAATAGTAAGCGGCAACCTTGTCAACGGTGGAAACTCCGTATTGTGTTTTTATAAAGCTGGGATATTCTCACGCGATTACATGTTCCAGGCCAACGGCAAATACAAAGGCGATATCAAGCGCACTCATGCCGGTGGCGTCTGGCTCAACGGCTACAGTGACCACCTGCCGGTGATTCTTTATTTGAGGAAAGGCTTAAAGTGAATCAAGTTTAAGAAGCGGCTTGAAATCCCCAAACACATTAATGCAATCCGACTGTTTTGCGTATAAAGAACTCCCTTGAAAGTCTACGTTATATTGAGCGTGCTTGAGACAATCAAGGGAGTCAAATATTTCTTTATATCAACAACAGCTTGTATCAGTTGTTCTCGGGGCGGAGCTTGCGTACTACTGCGCCGGCCTGCCACATCTCGGTCTCACGCATCTCGCGCAGCTCCTCTTCGAGTTTCTGGCGGTAGTCGGGCTGTGAGTTTGTGTCGATGCTGCGCTGTGCCTCATTGCCGCAGGCAACCTCCTGATACAGCTCCTGGAACACCGG
The DNA here is from genome assembly GCA_937900095.1 of uncultured Bacteroidales bacterium. Lineage (GTDB taxonomy): Bacteria > Bacteroidota > Bacteroidia > Bacteroidales > Bacteroidaceae > HGM04593. Next base: position 1,498 of record CALCEC010000087.1, read on the forward strand.
CATTGTTGCATCGCGGAACTTCTTCCACCAGTCGAGCGCACCGCGCTGTGCTGTTGTAGAGCAGTTGGCGTACATCCAGTCCATGCCGTTCTCTGAAATCAGTGGCATGAGGCTCTGTGAAAGTTCCTCAACTGTCTCGTTGAATGCCTCTGATGGTGTATGTCCGTTCTGACGCAGGGTCTCGTACTGTGCAGCGAAGATACCCTGGATTGCTCCCATAAGTGTTCCACGCTCACCGGTGAGGTCGGAATATACCTCGCGTTTGAATGTTGTCTCGAACAGATAGCCCGAACCGACACCTATGCCCAATGCGATGACACGGTCCCATGCTCTGCCTGTAGCATCCTGGAAGATTGCGTAGCTTGAGTTCAAGCCACGGCCCTGCAGGAACATGCGGCGAAGCGATGTGCCTGAGCCCTTGGGTGCAACCAGGATTACGTCAACATCTGCCGGTGGTATAATGCCTGTGCGCTCCTTGTATGTGATACCGAAACCATGAGAGAAATAAAGAGCCTTGCCAGGTGTGAGGTGCTTCTTTACTGTTGGCCACACCGAAATCTGTCCTGCATCAGACAGCAGGTATTCTATGATGGTAGCCTTTTCGCATGCCTCCTCAATCTCAAAGAGGTTCTCACCCGGTACCCAACCGTCATTTACGGCCTTGTCCCAGCTCTTTGAGTCCTTACGCTGTCCGACAATTACGTTAAAGCCGTTGTCGCGCAGGTTGAGTGACTGTCCTGGGCCTTGTACTCCGTAACCGATGACTGCAATGGTCTCGTCTTTCAATGTCTCCAGGGCTTTTGCCAATGGGTACTCTTCGCGTGTCACGACGTTCTCTACGACGCCGCCAAAATTCATCTGTGCCATAATTGTATCTTTAAAATTAGTTTTGCTTTCTATTACCTTTACAGGAACGGCTATAAAGCCTTTTAATGTATCTAAAAAGCCTCTCTCGCAATGAGAAAGGCCTGTATGGTTTTAGATACTTTCTGAACTCCCGGTAAATTACTTCAAACAGATGTATCTTTTATTCAACCTGTTTGCTGTTGCCGGGTAAAAACCATAGGTCCGGAGCAATGTACATATTTTTGTACATTCAAATGCGGCTGCGAAAATAATAGTTGATTCGTTAAAATCAAAGAAATATGATGCTTTTGTGCATTGGAAAGCTGAAATTGCTCTCTTTTTTTATCTTAAATCAATAGAATGCAGTAAAGTAGGTTGTCGATAGTGGTGTTACAGCTCTTTGACATCCAGCCTCTTCTGTGTCAATTTTTCCTCACGCTTGAAGAACCTGCGGAAGGGCATAAGCAACAGCTGTGCTATGTCATGCAGCATGTATATGAGGATTGGCATGGTGTAGAAACAGAGGAGTGTGCCGGCAAAGGCCAGGAAGCCACCGTCTATCATAGATATTATGGCTACTATTGCACCGATGAAGAATGATGCGAATGTGGCCGCGTCAAATCCAAAGTCAAACATAACCCGCTTGATGTATCTAAGGAATGGCAGCAGGCCTCTGATACTTTGCAGGTCTAATGTGCCGTTCCTTTTCTGATGTGCCAATCTCGTGGCTGCCTTTACCCATAAACTGAGTGGCAATATGAAAATAAGTTTTGCCACGGAAATTATACAATGGACAATGGCATCTATTATAATGTCCTGAATCCTGTTGTCTTCCATATCTTGCAGTTCCTGTAATTGACGTGACACCTGAATCAAGGTGTTCTTGCGGTAGGTTATGGCTCACAGTTGTGGGCCGCGTACAATAATTGTCTTATTAATAGCGCGTAAAGTTACTGAATTATTCCGTTCGACAGATGTGTTTTGTGAGTTTTTTAATATAATGTGGGGTAATTTGGCATGAAAAGGTAGGAAATTAGGAGATGTCTGCGCGTTTCTGCTGATTTAGATTTTGCGTCAGCCGGTAAACGAGCCTCCCGTTCTGCAAGAAATCACGAAATCGTAGAATTTTATAAAATTCCAATTCGCTGTAAATTAAGTGTTTATAAAATTGTTAAATTCTTTGAAACTCATAGGGTACATTTTGATATATGAAAAATTGGGTGTAATTTTGGGTGTAACTCTTTAACGCACCCGATTTATGAACATTAAAAGAAACATCGTTTTTGCCTTGTAGGGCCGTAAGAAAGACGGTGTTTCCGTCCGATGAGGGTTATACGATAGTAGATTTACAGGCATATGCACGTGATAAATGGATAAAACAAATGAAATAACCGGTAATCGTTCATAAAGTTCTGATTCAATGATTGACCTTAAAACTATCATTTCGAGAACCGACTATATTGTAAGGTTTGTCTCTATACTGACATCTATATTTGTTGTCGCAGCCATAATCGCTGACTATGGTTTCGAACTTGATGTCCACGAGATGTCGTTCATCTTGTCGGTATATAATGCTGGTTGGTGGGTCTATTTCATATCATTTGCTTATAAGGTTGTCGTTCATTGGAGCGAGGTTTGGCGTAAGGGTGTGTCATTTACCCTGATTTTGGGTATTATGCTTTGTGCTTCTGCATTACCGAAGTTTTTTACTACGCCCGAGGATAGTCAAATTCTCACTACCTTATGGTCTGTGCTGATTCATAAATATTTTATCATAAGCATCATTGGTCTACTGTCATTGATTACGATATCGCAATGGATAGTAAGTTTTGTAAACAAAAGGACAAATCCTGCGCTTTTGATTGTAGTCTGTTTTATGACCGTAATAGCATTTGGTGCTCTGCTGCTTATGCTTCCTCGCTCTACATTGGAGCATATCAGGCTATCTATGGTAGATGCACTTTTCATCTCAACAAGTGCGGTTTGTGTTACAGGGTTAAGCCCGCTCGAGATTGCACATACATTTACCATGGAGGGGCAGGTAATCATAGCTCTGTTGATTCAGATCGGAGGGTTGGGCATTATGACAATAACGAGTTTTTTTGCCTTCTTCTTCATGGATGGTATAGGATTATATTCCCAATTTTCACTTAGGAATATGATAGCGTCAAGCTCCGGAACGCTGAAATCTGTGCTGACAAATGTTTTGGGGTTTACTTTCGTGATAGAGATAATCGGAGCTCTTTTCATATGGCTAAGTATTCATTCGACTATGGGAATGACCCTTTATGATGAGATGTTCTTTTCTCTCTTTCATTCTGTATCAGCATTCTGCAATGCCGGATTCTCCACGCTGGAGGGGAACCTTGGGAATGATTTGATATTATACAATCATAACTCTTTCTATCTGATAATTTCGTTTCTTATCGTTCTGGGAGGTATCGGATTTCCGATACTTATGAGTTTAAAAAGGATTTTCTCGTATTATGGCTCAGAACTCTTGTACAATACGTTCAGAAAGAGCGGTCAGCGGTCACGATATATGCACATTGCCGATATCAACACTAAGATTGTACTGTACTCATCTCTGGTTCTGATACTTGTCGGAGCTATTGGCATCGCTCTCTTTGAGTGGAATGGGGCGTTTGCCTCATTCTCCGCCGGTGAAAAGATTGTGCAGTCACTGTTTAATGCTGTAGCACCACGTACAGCGGGCTTTAACAGCGTTGTACTAAGTGATCTTTCGAGAGTTACTATCATACTATATTTGGTGCTGATGTGGATAGGCGGTGGCTCGCAATCTACGGCAGGAGGTATCAAGGTGAATACATTTGTCGTGGCCCTCGCCTCGTTAAAGTCGCTTATCAAGGGCGAGCACTCCACAACACTGTTTAACCGTGAAATCACATATAGCTCGATACGAAGAACGTTGGTCGTAGTATTCGGCTCGATATCTATCATTGCGCTCTTTTATGTCGCACTATTGCTGTTAGAGCCTGCCATACCATCAATAGACTTGCTGTTTGAAAGCGTGTCGGCATTCTCCACTGTTGGTTCCAGCCTGGGCATTACACCACTTTTAGGCAACATGAGTAAAATTCTGTTAGTGGTGCTTATGTTCTTGGGACGCGTAGGTTTTATTACCGTACTTATGAGCATATTGCCACAAAAAGAACAGCCTAAATACCGTTTACCCAAAGAAGATATAATAATAAACTAATAAAACTACTTCATATGAAATACCTTGTAATAGGATTAGGAAATTTTGGAAGCACTCTTGCTGCTACTCTTACCGATATGGGACACTCCGTCATTGGAGTCGATAGCAATGAACATCGCATCGAAGAGATTAAAGATAGAATAGACTTGGCATATATTATGGATGCAACAGAAAGAGTATCATTGCGAAGCCTGCCATTGGATGAGATTGATTGTGTAATTGTTGCCATCGGGCAGAGCATGGATAGCTCATTAAGAGCCGTGGCTTCATTGAAGGAACTAAAGGTGAAGAATATCATAGCACGCGCACTCGACACCACACATTCCTCGATTCTTAGGGCTATGGATATTAAGAAAATTCTGATTCCTGAGAGTTATGCAGCTCGTATTTTTGCCGAGAAGATTCTCTCAAATGATTCAGGAGAGTTGCTATAGAATCTCTGGTAACAGTAGATGTGCGGACATATTTACCAATAAAGTTCCGTGAGTATCCGAATATCAGGAAGGCATATTGTCTGGTAATGGGGCTCGGGCAGGTTTGAGGTTCGGAATTGGCTTCGCTTTGCTCGCCCATCCCTTTTAGGGATTCCTTTGCAAGAAACAAGAACGCTGTCGCGTTTTCCTTGTTTTGTTTTCTACCCGCTTCGTGAGCAAGCTCCCAATCGGATATAAAACAAAACAAGAGAACTTTTAGTTCTCTTGTTTCTTGCGGAGAGGGAGGGATTCGAACCCCCGGTACCTCTCAGTACGTCGGTTTTCAAGACCGGTGCAATCGACCACTCTGCCACCTCTCCAAAGGTTTTTGTGTCAAGGAATGTGGTCTTTCCGTTTTTGACGTTGCAAAAGTATATCAAAAAAGTGAACCGTGCAAGAGATTGGCGGAAAAAAATGAAAATAATTTTATTTTTACTCCTTTTTACCTCTTGTTCTTGTTTATTGATTGCCAAATTCCGTAATTTCGGGGTATGAAAAAGTCTCTATTGTCCTTTCTGTATTTTTTGCTTGCTATGCAACTTATGGGTTGCTCGGTAAGCGAGGTCGCGGTTGTGGAACGGCCTATGGTCATTGCTCATCGGGGTGGTACGTCATTGGGACCCGAAAACAGCCTTATGGCAATAGAACGCGCAATAACTCTTGGTGTTGATGCGGTGGAGGTCGATGTGAGACTCTCTGCCGATGGGCATGTTGTTGTTATGCACGACAAGAGCGTCAACCGCACGACAGACGGCAAGGGACGTGTCAATGGACTTTCTTTGGCGCAACTGAAGGGACTGTTGTTGCTTGATGCAGCAGGCAATAAGACGAATGAGCGCATTCCTGCACTGGATGAGGTCCTTGAACTTGTAGCCGGGCGTTGCCGTGTGCTCATTGAGATAAAAGACAATGATAGCCGTGGAATTGAACCGGCTGTGGTGGATGTTGTTGCAAGGCACTCTGCTTGGGATTGGGTTGCTGTGCAGTCTTTCAGTGACAAGGTTCTTGAGCGGTTCAATGTACTTGGTGTCCCTTTTCCTTTGGAGAAACTGTTTGTATTCAAGCTGCCTCTTGTACCTTATATATTTGACGGTACTCTGCGTAGGCTCTCAATGGATAAGTATGATTATGTCTCTTCGTTCAATGTCCATAAGTGCTTCGCCCGTGATGGTCTCGTGGAGCGGTTGCACAGTGCCGGAAAGGGTGTAAAATTGTGGACCTTTGGCAAGAATGATGCGGCGAGGCCTGTAAACGCCGATGGGGTTATCGTTGATTCTCCACAACTGTGGATGCCGTAGTATTCTCCTTGCTGTTTGGAAAGGGGATTTTAAATCTACTCCTCAGTCACAGTACAGCGATGCTTTCAATGTAACTGCTGAAAAGAAAGGAATAGGAGGCTTTTATAAGAAAATATTTTCAGAAGTTTGAATAGCTTGTTAACTTTGCACAAGAAATGACAGTTTCTTGGCAATGACAGAGGTTCTTTTGATACTCTTTGGCCTGTCGGCATGTGCAGGTTTTGTGCAGCGTGTGTCGGGGTTCGGCTTCGGGATATTCATAATGATGTTCCTTCCGTATATTATGCCCTCTTATAATGAGGCAGTGGCGCTTTCGGGTATTCTGTCGGGATGCACTGCGTTGCTTATTGTGGTGCGCAATTGGCGTTATATCCAATGGCGGGCGATTCCTGTTGTGTTCCTGTCCAATATTCTTGTTTCCTATTTTGTCATAATATATATGGGTGCTGTCGATGGCATTGTGCTGCGTCGTTGCCTGGGAGTAGTCCTGATGCTTGTGTCGCTCTATTTCATATTCCTTGAGGGCCGGGCGAGAATGCTTTTCGGTTCACGTTGGTCTCAGGCGACGGTGGGTGCGTTGAGCGGCTTTATGGGCTCGATGTTCGCGATGCCGGGCCCACCGGTGGTGCTTTACGGTGTAAACGTTATAAAGGACAAGCGTGCATATATGGCAACTATGCAGACTTTCTGGCTGCTGTTCAACGTAGTGTATCTTTTCTTCCGGTCGGGGCGTGGCTATTACACCGCCGACACTCCTCTCTATTGGTGTGCCGGAATTGCAGGTGTATTCCTCGGAATACATTTTGGCGCAAAGTTTTTCAGTATAATTAATAAGGACATGTTAAAGAAAGTTATATATGTATTTATGCTTTTTAGTGGCCTTGTGGCGCTTCTGAAGTAGAAATTTGTTGAAATAATTCAAAAAATGGAATGAATTCAAAAAATATACCGCTATTTATAATGTGGTATATTTCTTTTTTTATTATCTTCGCACACAGAAACGTGAGAGCGTTTTTATTAGTGACTAGAAGAACATTCTAAATATAGGTAAAAACTATGGAAAAGAAACTGAATTTTAAAGATGGCTTGTGGAGCAAAGAGATCAACGTTGGTAACTTTGTTCACGAGAACATTACTCCTTATGAGGGAGACGCTTCTTTCTTGGCTGGTCCTACAGAAAGAACAAAGAAAGTGTGGAATGTATGCCTCAAGGCTCTTGAGGAGGAGCGTGCCAACAACGGTGTCCGCTCTTTGGACAATGTGACTGTTTCTACAATCACATCTCACAAGGCCGGTTACATCGACAAGGAGAACGAACTTATCGTAGGTCTCCAGACCGACGAGCTGCTGAGACGTGCTATCAAGCCTTTCGGTGGTATCAAGGTTGTTGAGAAGGCTTGCCGCGAGAACGGTGTCGAGGTTGACGAGAAGGTAAAGGATATCTTCTACCACTACCGCAAGACTCACAACGACGGTGTATTCGATGCTTACACAGAGGAGATCCGTATGTTCCGTTCTTTAGGCTTCTTGACCGGTCTGCCCGATAACTATGCACGTGGCCGTATAATCGGTGACTACCGTCGTCTTGCACTTTATGGTATCGACCGTCTTATCGAGGCAAAGAAGGCCGACCTTAAGGGTCTTCTCAGCCCAATGACCGAGCACACAATCCGTCTCCGCGAGGAGGTTGCTGAGCAGATCAAGGCTCTCAACGAGATCAAGGTTATGGGTGAGTATTATGGTCTTGACCTCTCTCGTCCTGCTACAAGCGCTCAGGAGGCAGTTCAGTGGACATATATGGCATATCTTGCTGCCGTTAAGGAGCAGGACGGTGCTGCGATGTCACTCGGTAACGTATCGTCATTCCTCGATATCTACATCCAGTACGATCTCGACAACGGCAACATCGACGAGTCATTCGCACAGGAGCTCATCGACCAGTTCGTTATCAAGCTCCGTATGGTTCGCCACTTGCGTATGCAGTCTTACAACGACCTCTTCGCAGGTGACCCGACATGGGTGACAGAGGCAATCGGTGGCCGTTTCAACGATGGCCGTACAAAGGTTACAAAGACTTCATTCCGCTTCTTGCAGACTCTTTACAACCTCGGCCCCTCACCGGAGCCTAACATGACAGTTCTGTGGAGCCCCGAGCTTCCAGAGGGCTTCAAGGAGTTCTGCGCAAAGGTTTCTATCGACACATCTTCTATCCAGTACGAGAACGATACATTGATGCGTGAGGTTCGCGAGTGCGACGACTACGGTATCGCTTGCTGCGTATCTTACCAGGCTATCGGCCGTCAGATCCAGTTCTTCGGTGCACGTTGTAACTTCGCAAAGGCTCTGTTGCTTGCTATCAACGGCGGTCGTTGCGAGAATACAGGTACTGTTGTAGTAAAGGATATCCCTGTTCTCTCAGGTGACGTTCTTGACTATGAGGAGGTTCTTGCAAACTACAAGAAGGTGCTCATCGAGATTGCACGTGTATACAACGACTCAATGAACATCATCCACTATATGCACGACAAGTACTACTACGAGAAGGCTCAGATGGCGTTCATCGATACCGATCCTTCAATCAACCTTGCATATGGTGTTGCAGGTCTCTCTATCGCAATCGACTCTCTGTCAGCTATCAAGTACGGTAAGGTTACTGTTAAGCGCAACGAGCTCGGCCTCACAGAGTCTTTCGACATCGAGAACGAGTTCCCATGCTTCGGTAACGACGACGACCGTGTTGACCACCTCGGTATCGACTTGGTATACTTCTTCACAGAGGAGCTCAAGAAACACCCTGTATACAAGAATGCCCAGCCTACATTGTCATTGCTGACAATTACTTCTAACGTAATGTACGGTAAGAAGACCGGTGCTACACCTGACGGTCGTGCCAAGGGTGTTGCGTTCGCTCCTGGTGCAAACCCAATGCACGGACGTGACAAGAACGGTGCTGTTGCATCACTCAGCTCAGTGGCAAAGCTCCGCTACCGTGACTCACAGGACGGTATCAGTAACACATTCTCAATCATTCCAAAGTCTCTCGGTGTTGACACAGAGACACGTATCGAGAACCTTGTTACCTTGATGGACGGTTACTTCACAAAGGGTGCTCACCACCTTAACGTGAACGTGCTGAACCGCGAGATGCTTATGGATGCTATGGAGCACCCCGAGAAGTATCCACAGTTGACAATACGTGTATCGGGTTACGCTGTGAACTTCATCAAGCTGAGCCGCGAGCATCAGTTGGAGGTTATCTCTCGTTCGTTCCACGAGCGCATGTAATGACAGATAATGTTTAATAAAAATAGGCTGGCTCACAAGGTCGGCCTATTTTTAACCCATAACCCATAATATATGACTATCAGAGTACATTCATACGAATCATTGGGTACCTTTGACGGTCCCGGACTCCGTCTTGTAGTCTTTCTGCAGGGCTGTAACTTCCGTTGCCTCTATTGTGCCAACCCCGATACCATCGACCCCAAGGGCGAGAGTAAAGAGACCGACATCGAGCATATCGTGCAGATGGCCATGAACGAAAAGCCCTTCTTCGGCAAGCGCGGCGGTGTCACCTTCAGCGGTGGCGAGCCTACATTCCAGGCCAAGGCACTGGTGCCTCTGGTGAAGCGCCTCAAGGAGCAGGGTATACATGTGTGTATCGACACCAACGGCAGCATCTGGAACAGCGATGTAGAGGAGCTTTTCTCTATTGCCGACCTGGTCATGCTCGACATAAAGCAGTTCAACCCGGAACGTCACTCAATCCTTACCGAGCGTCAGAACAAGCAGACCCTTGCCACTGCAAAGTGGTTGCAGGAGAATGGACGTCCGTTCTGGATACGTTACGTCCTTGTACAGGGCTACAGCGCATTTGAGGAGGATATCCGTGCCCTTGGCGAACACTTCAAGGATTACGACATGATAAAGCGCGTTGAGGTGTTGCCTTACCACACATTGGGTGCGCACAAATACGAGCCTCTTGGCATGGAGTACAAGCTCAAAGGCGTGAAGGAGAATACTCCCGAGCAGCTTGAGGAAGCAAGAGCACTCTTTGAGGAGTATTTCGATTGTGTCTTCGTAAACTGATTCAAGCCGATGTTCGCCGAAAAAGAGAAGATTGCTACAGGTGAACTGTACGATGCCAACAACGCACCCGAACTGCTGGCCGAGCGCAATGCCTGCAAGGTGCTTTGTCAGCAGTACAACAGTATGCCTTACGAGGCATCAGCCGGGCGTGTGGCTGTAGGAGTACCGTGCAGGCCAATTAAAAAAGATACATGATAAACGAGGGTGACTAAAAAGTGACATGAACCCCGAAAGTTAGACAAAAAACTTTCGGGGTTCAT
>CALCEC010000088.1 GCA_937900095.1 uncultured Bacteroidales bacterium
GAGTTTTTTTGCAACAGAAAAACGAGTCAATAAAACAGATATCGACGAGTTTTTTTGCAACAGAAAAACGAGTCAATAAAACAGATATCGACGAGTTTTTTTGCAACAGAAAAACGAGTCAATAAAACAGATATCGACGAGTTTTTTGCAGACAGTCGCGCGAAGGGCAGACAAAGATTGCCCCGCGCGGGGTGCAAAGAAAAAACGAGTCAATGAACAATAAAACTAAAGGAACATGGCATCGCCCCATTCAGGTCGATGTCATGTTTTTATTTTCACTGCACACCCACAGAAAGCAAAATTTCAAAAATAAAAGGCAAACATTTTGCCATAAAGAAAAGATTTATTACCTTTGCACCTCGAAAGCCATTACACTACATTTGTTACCAGCAAATAAAAATTTAAAAACATTACGATAATGAAAAAAGATCTTCATCCAGCATCATATCGCCCTGTTGTCTTCAAGGACATGTCAAACGGCGATTGCTTCCTTTCACAGTCAACTTGCAACACAAAGGAGACCATTGAGTTCGAGGGCGAGACATACCCATTGGTAAAGCTTGAGATTTCAAACACATCTCACCCGTTCTACACAGGTAAGGCTAAGCTTGTCGATACAGCAGGTCGCGTTGACAAGTTCATGAGCCGTTACAGCAAGACTTTGAAGAAGTAAGCAGGTAACAAAAAAGTATAAAGGTGTATGTCACGTGACATACACCTTTTTTATATCGCCATAACCAAGACAACAATACCAGACCATTCTCCCGTACATATACAGCACCACAATCAGCACAGCAGCAAAAGAAAGCTATCTACCACAGGGGTCTACTTCCTGCGTCTCAACGCCTTCACGACATCAAAGCCAATTATACCATCAGGGTATAAGCCATTGAATTCCTGAAAATGCTTGACAGCCCTCACCAGATCACCGTCATAAAGAACCCCTCCATCTTCGGTATATATTACACTATCTTCTCCAATGTAAAGTTTCTTAACCAATATTCTCGCAACACTCCTGACATCCTTTCCCGAATCGCCCCTCATAATAACCCGGTCACCAAGGCGGTATGTTACAGGTTCAAAATGCAAAGAATCCACCTTTCCGCGCTTTACCCCAGCCGCTTTCTTGGAATTATCGTTCGCATCGCCACGAGTCTGTTTCTTCTTCACATTTGAAGATTTGACAGAAGTTCGCTTTTCTGAAGCAGACACCATCCCAGCACCCTGTTTCTTTTTCTGCTGTTGCCTGCTTTTCCTCACCTTCAAGCTATCGGTTTTTGCCTTATTGTACTCGACAGCCACACCGGCATCAACTTTCTTACCTGGCGAAAACTGTGCTGGCGCTTCATTCACAAAAACAAAAGCCAACACAATGGACAACAGAGAAAGCAACTGTTTATTTACCATCGAGACATTTTTCAAAAGGAACAGGAACCGGGGTCTCAAAGCGCAGATGTTTGCCGGTCACCGGATGGGTAAAACAGAGCATATAAGCATGCAATCCAAGACGTCGCATCGGGTCAATCTCACTACCATACTTATGGTCACCAACCACAGGATGACCAAGGTCGGCCATGTGTACACGAATCTGGTTCTTTCGTCCCGTTTCAAGCTCACATTCTACAAGCGAATAGCCATTAGACGATTCAAGGACATTATAATGTGTCACTGCAAATTTTCCACCATTATCAACTGGACTTGAATGTGTTATAAACCTTTTATCTTCTGTAAGCCATGACTGTATCCTACCACGTGGCGACTCCAACTCACCCTCAACCAAAGCAATGTACCTACGGTCGGTCACAAGCTGTTGCCAACCATCTATAAGCGACTGCTGAGTCTGCACATCTTTTGCATAGACCATAAGACCCGAGGTATCACGGTCAAGACGATGCACCAGATGCGAAGTATTACGGCCACCGCCTTTCTCAAGATAACGGTTGAGCACAGTCTGCACGGTCTGCTGACGGGTATTGTTGCTCATAGAAAGCAACCCTGGGCGTTTGTCAACAACCAAAAGATACGGATCCTCGTATACTATATCAATATCATTACTATGGAACGCCTTTTTATGTTTTGAGCGATCCAACTGAACAACCTGGCCCGCTTTCAACTCCGTCAACGGATGGGTTGTAATCGCATTATTTACAAGCACAACCCTATTAGTGATTAAAGCTTTAGCTCTATTACGGCTGATGCCGTGCATCTTCTCCATAATAAAGTCTATAAGAATGGCATCTGCAAGCACCTTGAAAGTCAGAAGACTTTTTATATTCTTTTTCATAGCGTTAAATCTCAATCAATTAGCATCTTTTCGTTCAAGCAACACAACATTCTCTACATGATGTGTATGCGGGAACATATCGACAGGCTGCACTGCAACCACCTTGTAATCTACATCAAGCAGCTGAAGGTCACGTGCCTGGGTAGCCGGATTGCAGCTCACATACACAATACGCTTTGGAGCCGCAAAAAGAATCGTATCAACGACATCAGCATGCATACCGGCGCGTGGCGGGTCGGTTATTATGACATCTGGACGGCCGTGTTCGTCTATAAAATCACGGGTAAGGATATCCTTCATATCACCGGCAAAGAATGTGAGGTTATCAAAACCATTAAGCTCCGCGTTCACGCTGGCATCAATGATAGCATCCTCTACATACTCGATACCGACAACCTTTTTTGCTTTTGCAGCAACAAAGTTCGCGATTGTGCCGGTACCGGTATAAAGGTCATAAACAACTTCCTCACCGGTAAGTGCCGCAAACTCACGAGTCACTTTATACAGGTTATACGCCTGTTCGCTGTTTGTCTGATAGAAAGACTTGGGCCCAACCTTGAAACGCAGCCCCTCCATCTCCTCGTAAATAACATCGGTACCCTTATATGTAACAACCTCAAGATCGCCGAAAGTGTCGTTACATTTATTATTTATCACATACAGAAGAGAAGTAACTTCGGGGAAATTATCCGCCACATACCGTAAAGTTTTTTCCAAACAAACCTTATCACCGTCACTCTCCACACGAGCCTGGATGAGAAGCATAACCTCACCGGTCGTCGACGTACGCAACATCATACCGCGGAGCACTCCTGAATGTGAACGCAAATCATAGAAAGGGATACCCTCGGCATTGGCGAAATCCCTTATGCCATTGCGCAAACGATTGTTCAGCCCCTGCATAAGAGCACACTCCTGAATGTCGAGGACTTTGTCAAAAGCACCGGGAATATGGAAACCCAATGCATTCATGTTGTCATACTCGACATTCTCGGCCACCTCCTCCCATGTGAGCCAACGCTTGTTACTGAAAGTAAACTCAAGTTTATTGCGATATTCGCGTATCTTTTCAGAGCCCATGATAGGCATCACCTCGGGCAGTTCCACCTTTCCGATACGGGTAAGCGCATCCACAACCTGCTGCTGTTTGTATTTGAGTTGATGCTCATACGCCAAGCACTGCCATTTACAACCACCGCACACGCCGTAATGCTTACAGAACGGCTGTGCGCGCTCTGTTGAATATTCATGGAACTTCACAGCCTCAGCCTCGGCATAGCTATGTTTTTTACGTTTCACCTGAAGGTCGACAACATCACCCGGAACCACATAGGGCACAAAAACCACAAGATCCTCCACCCTTGCAAGCGCTTTTCCCTCGGCAGCCACTCCGGTAATCTTAACCCCCTCGAACAATGGGAGCACTTTCTTTTTTCTTGCCATTATAATTGATTGATTTATTGCAAACATAAAACCGCGACACAACAGCATCAACACAAAAAGCAGTGCCTGCCAACACATCTACTGCAAGTGTAAAGTATCGCAATCTATAAAATCATTGCGAATATACACCTAAAATCCCGATAAAATGCGTTTTTGGACAAATAACTTATTTTTTTCATTTTATTATGTGATATTTTCTTGCAGAAATTTCGGATTACAAACATTTTTGTTATATTTGCAAATTAGTTGGACAGCCTAAACAAAGGCGCCGGCAATGTGATTCAGTTAAAACAATTTTTTATTTATCAACAAACAATAAACTCAAAAATTTATGGCAGACAAAAGAGTCTATACCTTTGGTAATGGTCTTGCTGAAGGTAACGCGTCAATGAGAAACTTGTTAGGAGGTAAAGGTGCAAACTTGGCGGAGATGAACCTCATCGGCATCCCCGTTCCTCCAGGATTTACCATCACAACCGAGGTTTGTGGCGAGTACTACAGCCTTGGCAGAGAGAAGGTAATCGAGCTTCTCCAGGCAGAGGTTAAGGCCGCTGTGAACAACATCGAGAACTTGATGAATTCTACATTCGGCGACCCAACCAATCCATTGTTGGTATCAGTGCGTTCAGGTGCCCGTGCATCAATGCCTGGTATGATGGACACAATCCTCAACCTCGGTCTTAACGACATCGTTGTAGAGGGTCTTGCTAAGAAGACCGGCAACGAGAAGTTCGCTTGGGACTCATACCGCCGTTTCGTACAGATGTACGGTGACGTTGTTCTCGGTATGAAGCCGACAAGCAAGGAGGAGATCGATCCATTCGAGGCTATCATCGAGAAAGTTAAGGAGGAGCAGGGCGTAGTTCTTGACAAGGACCTCAGCGTAGAGGCTCTCAAGGACCTTGTTGCAAAGTTCAAGGCTGCCGTAAAGGCTCAGACAGGCAAGGACTTCCCAACTGATGCTTACGAGCAGTTGTGGGGTGCTGTTTGCGCTGTGTTCGAGTCTTGGAACAACGAGCGTGCTATCCTTTACCGTCGCATGGAGAAAATTCCCGATGAGTGGGGAACAGCGGTTTCAGTTCAGGCTATGGTATTCGGTAACATGGGTGACACATCAGCTACAGGTGTATGCTTCTCTCGTGACGCCGCTACAGGCGAGAACCTCTTCAACGGTGAGTACCTTATCAATGCACAGGGTGAGGACGTTGTAGCAGGTATCCGCACACCACAGCAGATTACAAAGATCGGTTCTCAGCGTTGGGCTGCATTGCAGAACATCAGCGAGGAGGAGCGTGCTTCAAAGTATCCTTCAATGGAGGAGGCTATGCCGGAAATCTACAAGGAGCTTGACGCTATCCAGACACGCCTTGAGGACCACTACAAGGATATGCAGGATATGGAGTTCACCGTACAGGAAGGCAAGCTCTGGTTCTTGCAGACACGTAACGGTAAGCGTACAGGTGCTGCGATGGTCAAGATCGCTATGGACTTCTACCGCGATGGTATCATCGACGACAAGACAGTCTTGAAGCGCATGGAGCCGGAGAAGCTCAACGAGCTTTTGCACCCTGTATTCGACACAGCAGCTCTTGCTAAGGCAAAGGTTATCGCTAACGGTCTTCCCGCATCTCCAGGTGCTGCTACAGGCCGCATCGTATTCTTCGCAGATGATGCAGAGAAGTGGAACGAGGATGGCGAGAAGGTAGTACTCGTACGTATCGAGACATCTCCCGAGGACCTCGCAGGTATGGCTGCGGCTCAGGGTATCCTCACCGCTCGCGGTGGTATGACATCTCACGCTGCCGTTGTTGCACGTGGTATGGGTAAGTGCTGCGTATCTGGTGCCGGTACATTGGTTATCGACTACAAGAAGCGCACATTGACCGTTGACGGTATCACATTCAACGAGGGTGATTACATCTCTTTGAACGGTTCTACAGGTCAGGTTATCGAGGGTAAGGTTGACACAAAGGCTCCTGAACTCAGCGGTGACTTTGCAGAGCTTATGGATATTTGTGACAAGTACGCGCGCTTGGGCGTACGCACAAACGCTGATACTCCACACGATGCACAGGTTGCACGTGACTTCGGTGCTATCGGCATCGGTCTCTGCCGTACAGAGCACATGTTCTTCGAGGGCGAGAAGATCAAGGCTATGCGCGAGATGATTCTTGCCGAGACAACAAAGGAGCGCGAGATTGCTCTTGCAAAGCTGTTGCCATACCAGAAGGCCGACTTCATCGGTATCTTCAAGGCTATGGAGGGCTTGCACGTGACAGTACGTCTGCTTGATCCACCACTCCATGAGTTCGTACCACACGATGCCAAGGGCCAGCAGATGCTCGCCGAGGCTATGGGCAAGACTGTTGAGGCTGTTCAGCGCCGCGTTAAGTCTCTCGAGGAGTTCAACCCGATGTTGGGTCACCGTGGTTGCCGTTTGGGTAACACATATCCAGAGATCACAAGAATGCAGACAACCGCTATCCTCGGTGCAGCTCTTGAGTTGAAGAAGGAGGGCAAGGTTATCTATCCTGAGATCATGGTTCCTCTGGTAGGTATCATCAACGAGTTCGAGGAGCAGAAGAACGCTATCGTTGAGGCAGCAAACGCATTGTTTGCAGCTGAGGGCGACACTGTAGAGTACACAATCGGTACAATGATTGAGATTCCACGTGCGGCTTTGACAGCTGACCAGATCGCTCAGCAGGCTCAGTTCTTCTCATTCGGTACAAACGACTTGACACAGATGACCTTCGGTTACTCTCGTGACGACGTTAACTCATTCTTGCCAATCTATCTGCGCAAGAAGATCTTGAAGAACGACCCATTCCAGGTTCTCGACCAGACCGGTGTTGGCCAGCTTGTTGAGATGGCAACATCTAAGGGCCGTGCAGTTAACCCAGAGCTCAAGTGCGGTATCTGCGGTGAGCACGGTGGTGAGCCAGAGTCTGTGAAGTTCTGCCACAGAGTAGGTTTGAACTACGTTTCATGTTCTCCATTCCGCGTGCCCATCGCACGTTTGGCTGCCGCTCAGGCTGCTGTAGAGGAGGCATAATAAAGCGATTCGATACAAACTGAAAATAGAGCGGGCGACCTTTTGGTCGCCCGCTTGCTTTATTCCCCCAAAAAAACGACGAAGAATCTCTAAGCAACGAAAAAAGAGATTTCTCCTTTCGGTTCAAAATGACAAGTACGCGAAAAATGCCGGATTGTCATCCCGACAGAGCGAAGCGACAAGGGATCTCTAAACAGCGAAAAAAAGATTTTTTCGGGCAAAGCCCTCAACAACACGTCTCCCTTCGGTTCAAAATGACAAGTACGCGAAAGGCGGCATTGTCTAAGCATCTCAAAAACAGCAAACCTCTCATCTCTACAATAGAAGCGCTACCAACGTGTCCGCCCAAAACAATTCAAAGCATCAACATTACTCATTAAATCAGAAGCCACCCCCGTAGAGATAGAGAAGTTGCTTATCACAAAGTTGGATATTCCCCTTGTCACCGGATATGGAATGACTGAATGTGCACCCGCAATCGCACTGGCCAGGTTAGGCCATTACAAACAGAGGTCATGCGGTGAGATTGTAGAAAGGATGCAGGCACGCATAAACTCCGAAGACCCATTGCAGAATCGATCATCGTTCAGCGCAGTGAGAAGTTTGTCGCGCTCGTTGTCCACAACGCAGACCTGCTGGCAAACGACGGTATTTCGGCAAAGACACTACGCGTAATAATGGAAAAGAACATAGAAACATTGAATTCGCAAATTCCGTCATACTCCCAAATCTCAGACTTTGAACTGACGGATGAGCCTTTCGCAAAAACTCCTAAGGGCAGTATAAAGCGATTCATGTACAGTTAACGCACAATTTCCATACACACCCTCCTGTATATGTACTTGTCAGGAGGGTGTTTCTTTTACATTTTCTACGACATCCACAACATCAAGACAACTCCCCTCGGAAACCTTGAAACGGATATCAAATCTGCCAAAAGGCATTCCGTAAACCCTTTCCGGGTCATTATGATACTGTGGACGAGGGTCAAGTTCCAATACCTTATATAATATACGGAACTCATTATCATTGAAGAGAGGCTTGAAACGTTCTGGAATAATGACATTCAATTTTTCCCAATGCCTGCTGTCTACAAAACCACAACGCGCATCAGGATGCGAATCACTGTACGCAAGATACGGCTTTATATCATAAATGGGAGTACCGTCAACGAGGTCGGCGCCAGCTACAACCAGCACCATACCATCAGCACTCTCCTCCACACCCAACAGACGCACCGAGGACAAGCCCAACGGATTTGGTCGGTAAGGAGAACGTGTTGCAAACACCCCCATATAGGTGTTGCCACCAAGTAAAGGCGGACGTACCAACGGCGACCAGTCACCCTCTTTTCTGTTGTTTAGCGAAAAGCCCCACACAAGCCACAGATAATCGAATCCATCAATTCCACGCAAGGCTTCAGCTTTGCCATATTCGGGTTCAAAGACAATCTGCCCGCGCAATTCGGGCACAATTCCGCTTTGACGCGGCACTCCGAACTTCGTTGGCAATAGCGAATGGTAATATGCTATAGGTTCAATATTCATTCCATCAATCTTTGTGGCTACCAAGTTACAAAAATAGAATTAAATCCAATCGTTATAACACAAAAAAAACAGTACCTTAGCATCCAAAAGAGAATTACCATGAAAAATAACGGACGCCTACTGTCGCTTGATATACTGCGTGGTTTTGACCTTATGTTGCTTGTCGGCCTCCAGCCTGTATTGCGCCAGTTCCTTATTGAGTTTGACAACCCTGTACTCAACGACACTCTGCTATACCAGCTCGACCACGCACAGTGGGAAGGTCTACGGGTGTGGGATCTTGTGATGCCACTTTTCCTGTTCATGTCGGGAGTGACTATGCCCTACTCCCTACCCAAATACAAGACCAGGAACGGCAACCGTAATGTGTGGGCAAGAATAATAAAACGCTTTATACTGCTATTCCTGCTCGGAACAGTTGTCCAGGGAAACATACTTTCACTTGACCCGGACAGGATATACCTGTACAGCAACACGCTGCAGGCCATTGCAGTAGGATATCTGCTGGCAGCACCGATAGTATTATATTTGAACCCTAAATATTGGATTGCAGCAATAACTGCACTCCTTATAATATATTCCGTACCTATGCATATTGCCGGAGACTGGAGTCCGCAAGGCAATTTCGCCTGCATTATAGATAAAGCGATATTAGGCAGATTCCGCGACGGGAGCACCATTGCCGCAGACGGAAGCGTAATCTTTGCCGGGTGGTACGACTACACCTGGTTGTGGAGCAGTATAACGTTCTGTTGTACAGTAGCATTCGGAAGCCTTGCCGGACACATCACAAAAAACGGTGACAACAACCGCCCTGCAACAGCAAGAAGACTGTTCATCATTGCCGCAGTCCTGCTTGCCGCAGGGGTTGCGACCGGAACGTTCCAGCCAATAATAAAGCGCATCTGGAGTGCAAGTATGGTGCTTTACAGTGCCGGATGGTGCTATCTGTTGCTTGCCGCATTCTATTGGTGGATAGACGTCAAAGGGCATACAAGGGGGCTGAAGTGGCTACTCTACTATGGCTGTAACGCCATCACGGCATATCTCATAGGAGAAATAATCAATTTCCGTGGCATAGCATCATCCCTTCTGTACGGTACGGAGCAATACCTTGCAGAATGGTATCCTGTTCTACTGACAGCATGCAACAGCCTGATTCTGTTCTTCATCCTCAAGTTCATGTACAAGAACAAATTATACCTGAAAGTTTAGAAATTGTAAAAAATATATACATATTTTAGGATTTTTAAACAAATTATACTACTTTAGCGCATAATATCTTATAAGGGGGTTCCTTAATCCACTTAATACAAACCTATAAATCTATAGACTTATGAGAAAACTTTTACTTTTGATGTTTCTGGCATTATTCTTTGTCACAGACATTGATGCGCAGAGAAATGTGAAGATTGTAACCAGGGATGCTACTACCAGCATAAATTTGGATAGAATCGAGAGCATAGAGATTATTGAGACCGAATGGGCTCCTTGGGAGCAGATCGGTACAGGTACATACACGTTTTCTGTATACTGGGGTGGCACACAATCTGACCTGCCCATCTACTATCGCGAGCATCTGCTCAACGACACCGATGCACAGTTCTTCATCCCGGGCATTGCAGGCTCAATGGATATGACCATAGAGTATAACAAAGAGACCGGTGCTTGTCAAGTCCTGCCACAGTATGTTCTTACAAACGACAACTACGGTCAGGTAACCGTGTCTGACATACCACACTATCCATTAGCTTCAGGATATACATACGAACAATTCCCATGTACATACAATGCAGAGAAAGGCCTTTTCTCATTGAACCTTGTTTACTTTGTAAGTACAGACTACAACGCAAACACCAACGGTAGGTTTGGTAACGGTGTAGAGACATTCCAGCTTGACGGTTTCAAACAGTACGACTACAGTTTCTCCATGGAGTATACAGGCAAGTCTGCCGACAACAACGGCAACAACTTTGCTGTGATATCTACGACAAAAGGCGCAGATGTGTCACAGTATATGTTAACCGTGATAGGTGAGAACGAGGACTTGAACACGACCGTCAGCGGAATGATTGACGGCACTGCTGAATGTGAAACATACATTGAGAGCCAGACAATATATTTCCCTATTACTCAAAGCGGCAATTATACCGCAGTAGCTGTCACATTCGATGAGAATTACAATACACTTGAAACATACACCACAAATTTTGAGTTCGATATAGCAGGTGGGAATTCTTGGGTATCACTCGGTATGGCAACATACACTGACGATGCAATCTTGCCACTCTTCGGCAATCAACCAATGACATATCAGGTAGAGGTACTTGAGAACAAGGAGCAGCCAGGCCTCTTCCGTATGGTAGACCCTTATGGTCCAAACTTCCCACTGTACCCATATGCAAGCTCATATAAAGAGGGCAGTTACATTGAGATTGATGCAACAGACCCGGAGGGTGTTTGGATCGAAGGCATCCAGAGCACAGGTCTCGATGTTCAGAATAACGGTCTCATGTCAATAACATCTATGGCATGGTATCAGGTTTCAAACACTGAAGGTGCTACAAAGGAGGATGCAAAGGAGGGCGGTCTCTGCGGTATCTACTCCAATGGCATAATAACATTCCCTGTTGACGGCATCGTGACTATCGTCGGAGAGAGGGCATACTACGGCAACCGTAACGGTGCGTTCAAGCTTGACATGAGCAATATGACTCCGGTGGAAAACAGTGCACCAGCACGCAAGGCACCTGTGAACCGTAATGCAGTAAAGAAACTACAGCTGAATAGCAACGCTGCAAAGGTGACACTCAAGAACAAGAGAGAAAGAGTTGCACCACTTACAATAAAAAGCGTAGCCGAAGCCGGAACAGGCTTGATAATAGAAGAATAACACAAGAAAAACAGTACAATTATGAAAAGATATCTTTTATTTTTAGGAATTTTCATTGCTGCAATGTCGGTTCAGGCACAGACATTGGTTTTTGCAGACGGCGACACCTTGTCATTCGACAATGACAAACTCAAGAAGATAATCCCGAACAAGAATATACTCATTTTCATTTCGGAGAACGACTCTATATTGGAGTTCAACATCAAGGACATTGCATACCTGGACTTTGCGGCATCTTATACCGACATTGAATCCATTGGTTCAGACGAGACTGCTATCGTATACGATGATGCCAAAGAAACCGTTTCGGTATTGAACGGTGGCAACAACTCCGAGATTGCCGTATACAACGACAAGGGTATACTTGTAAAAAGCATCCGCGGCAATAACCTTGAGGTAGGAGACCTTAAACCGGGACTCTACGTCGTAAGCTACAACAGGAAGTTAAACGTTAAAATCTTGAAGAAATGAGAACCACAATAAAGAAAAGCGCATTTTTCCTTTTAGCGCTTCTGACATTCTTGTCCTACAGTACAGAAGCCATTTCACAGGAATTCATAGTTGTCAACTTCAAGGATGGCAGCGAGAGTATATATATTCCCAAGGAAGATGTCAAACGTGTCGAGTTCGAATTCAAGAACGAGATTCAGGAGAATTATTCTGGCATTGATACCGTATATATGTCAGCCGGTTCAGGCCGCTGTTACGATATCGGTCGTGTATACAGCAATGCTCCGGTTACAGCAAAGCCAAACTGTGAATGGATTGATGTTGTTCTTGAAGAAGAAGATGCACAATACAACAGCAGTAACTATGAGCATTATTACCTCTACTATGTATACGCAGAAGCAAACAGAAGCAAAGAGGAAAGAACCGGCAGCATCACATTTGAATCGGAAGGTGCCGAGAGCATAACAAAACCCGTTGTCCAGCGTGGTTATGTATCCTCATTAGAGAACCTTTTCGGCTATCCCCCACGTTGGGACGTAGAACCTGTAAAGATGACGAGTGTTGAGCTTGAATGGAGTGACTCAACCGCATATATCGGAATATTCCCCAATTTTGGAATCAACATCGTTTCAGTCCCCGATTGGATTGATGAATATGAGGTGTATGATGACGAGGAAAACGAGGATATCCACAACCACAGCCTAACGTCATCTCTCGTGCTCAAGTTCAAGATGAACAATCAGACCACAGAACGCACCGGTTTTGTCATATTATCCGACTTCTACGGTGAACAGCTTGTAGTTGAACTTACCCAAAAGGCTATGGGTTACCAGTCACTGCTCAAGCAGATGAATGCACAGACTTTATCCGGCAATGATCACTACGACTTCGGATTCGGTTCACTGATGCACATCCGTGATGTAATGACCGGTGATATGACTGTAACAGATACAGGTTATGACTGGTTTTCAAGTTGGGCAATAAACCAATACATGGGTGAAGAGATGAGATATGCCCAGCTTATCTGGAACACATACAGGAACTTCATTTACCAAACCAACTTCCTTCTCGCCCAAATAGGAGAGGAAAAACAGGAAAAGAGCAATCAGGCAATAAGAGCCGTTGCATTGACTTTCCGTGCAATGGCATATCTTGACTTTGCCCGTATGTTCGAGTTCCTGCCTAATGACATCTTCGGCCCTGTAAACAATGCCGGAAACAACATCGAGGGTCTTACAGTACCCATTGTCACAGAGCCAATACGTCCAAAGAACCCTGTAATAAACATCCCGAGAGCAACAAAGCAGGAGATGGCAGATTTCATATTGAACGACCTTAACGAAGCTGAAGAGAAGATAACCTATGTAAAGGATGCAAGCAAGGAAGTTCCGCATCTTGATGTTGTATACGGCCTTAAAGCACGTCTTTACCTGTGGCTCGGAGAATATGAAAAGGCCTTGGAGTACGCAGAAGCTGCTGTAGCGCTCAACACCGGCCGCATCATGGAACGCGAGGATTGCTTGAGCAAGACAAACGGTTTCAACGACCCTTCTACCTGGATGTGGGCATCAACGACAACCGAAGAAGATGCAGTCGTTAAGACAGGTATATTAAACTGGACATCATGGATGTCTCCCGAGGCACAGTACGGATACAGTTCTGCTGGAGCAACCTCTATGATTGACGCAGCCATGTACAACCGCATGAGCAATACAGACTTCCGTAAACTGATGTACAAAGCACCGTACGGACATGCTCTTGAGGCAGAGGTACCATACATTGACGCAGATTTTGCAAGAGGTTTCCCGGAGTACGCATCTGTCAAGTTCCGACCCAACAAGGGCAATACATATGATTATTTTGTAGGTTCAGCTTCATCTTACCCAATCATGCGCATTGAAGAGATTTACTTTATTGCGGCAGAGGCAGCCGAGAGAATCAACGCAGGTGATGGCAGGGATATTATTGAACAGTTCATGAAGGATTACCGTGACCCGAACTACACATTCCCCACAGAGATTGATGCAATAGACGAGATACTGTTCCAGAAACGTGTTGAGCTGTGGGGTGAAGGAATCTCATTCTTTGACATCAAGCGTGCCAACCTTTCAGTGACACGCGGTTACGAGGGCACAAATGTTGCCGAAAACCGCCGTTTCAATACAGACGGACGCCCGGCATGGATGAACATCTGCATTGTCAAGACTGCCAAAGAAGAAAACACCGCCATTGAGGGATATGAGAATCCCGACCCAAGCAACTGTTATCCGCCACAATACTAACAGGTAACTACAGTTCAGTCAGGCAACGTTTTTGGACGTTGCCTGACTTGCTATTATAGGCATCGCGAAAGACGACTTTGTCTTTTCGCTCGTTTATTCGTATCTTCACTTGAAAGTGCACATACTTTGGCACTCACAGTAAAAATACAAAGTAAACTTTGTCTTTTCGCTCGTTTATTCGTATCTTCGCGACATGACTGCACAAATGTGCAGTCACACCACCTACAAACAACAGATAAAATAAAACAACAGATATGGCAGACGTAATAAGCGTAGCAAAAAAGTGTTTTCAGGACGAAGCTGAAGCTATTCTGAACCTTATCCCAAAGCTTGACCACAATTTTGAGAAGGCAATTGAGCTGATTATAGAGAGCAAAGGCAGACTTATTGTTACAGGAGTAGGTAAATCGGGACATATCGGTGCCAAGATTGCATCAACCATGGCCAGCACCGGTACTCCGGCATTCTTTGTAAACCCACTTGATGCGTTCCATGGAGACCTTGGAATGATCTGTGAGGGAGACGTCGTAATGGCAATCTCAAATTCGGGACAGACAGATGAGCTCCTACGCTTTATCCCCATGCTTGCCGACCGCAAGATTCCAATCATCTCAATGTCGGGTAACCCGGAATCGCTTCTGGCGAAATATTCCGACTGTCACCTCGATATTTCCGTACAGCGCGAGGCTTGTCCGCTGAACCTTGCACCTACATCTTCCACCACTGCTACCCTTGCAATGGGAGATGCCGTTGCCTGCGCACTGATGACCGTACGTGATTTCAAGGCAAAGGATTTTGCGAGATTCCACCCGGGAGGTTCGCTGGGTCGCCGCCTGCTGGCCAAGGTCAAGGATTACATGATAAGCGACAACCTTCCCATTGTAACCCGTGAATCGAAAATCAGTGACACTCTGTTACAGATAAGCCGCACAAAGATGGGTATCGCTGTTGTTGTTGAGGAGGAAAATATCCTGGGAGTGGTCACAGACGGTGACATACGCCGTACCATGCAACGAGACCAGGACCGTTTCTTCGAACTGACAGTAAAGGACCTGATGAACAGCAACCCGAAGACAATCAAGGAGGATGCAAAGCTGTCACAGGCCGAGAAGATGATGCGCCAGCATAACATCAACTCATTGATTGTTGTTGACAGTAGCAACAAGCTTGTAGGAGTGATTGACGCATTCAGCTGTTTCTAAAATGGGCCGGTGACATGAAAGTTGTAGCATTTGTTCCGATACGCCTCAACAGCAAGAGAGTTGCAGGCAAGAACCTTAAACCGCTTGGAGGGAAACCGTTGATGTGGTATATCCTTGAGACACTCGCCAAGGTCAAGAACATTGACGAGGTCTATGTATATTGCAGCAGCGAAGAGATTATCCCATACCTTCCCGAAGGAATAAAATACCTCAAACGTAGCGAGTGGCTCGACCGCGACGAGACACTCGGTGAAGAGATTTATGACGCTTTCACAAAAGAGGTGGATGCCGACGTGTATATGCTTGCACACACAACCTCTCCGTTCATAAAAGAGGAGACCATTGCAACCGCCATTAATAAGGTCACAAGC
This sequence comes from uncultured Bacteroidales bacterium, assembly GCA_937900095.1. Taxonomy (GTDB): domain Bacteria; phylum Bacteroidota; class Bacteroidia; order Bacteroidales; family Bacteroidaceae; genus HGM04593. The sequence continues at coordinate 15,528 of CALCEC010000088.1, forward strand.
GGAGAACATGACTCGGCGTTCAGCGCACAGAAGATACAGACATTCACTTGGTTCAACGGCAAGCCACTGAACTACAATCTCAAAAAGATTCCACAGACCCAGAAGATTGAACCTGTATATGTAGAGACAAGCGCATTCTACATATTCCGAAAGGAGTTGTGGACCGATGAACACCAACGTGTCGGTTTCAATCCATATATGGCAATAATTGACCCTATTGAAGGCATAGACATCGACTATCCCGAAGACTTCGAGTTCGCCGAAAAGGTGATAAACCTATAAAAGGAGCAACATGAAGATTATCCCGACAGAAGAGCTGAAACAGATACAGATTGAAATTCTCAACGACATTGTACATTTCTGCGAAGAGAACGGCTTGAGGTATTTCCTGGCATACGGGACCCTGTTGGGTGCATTGAGACATAATGGTTACATTCCCTGGGACGATGACATTGACATACACATGCCCCGTCCCGACTATGAACGGTTTCTGGAACTCTACAATAAACGCCAAAGCTGCTACAAGGTAGTGACACATGACATTGAACGCAAATACCATGTGCCTTTTGCAAAGGTCTACCGCAAAGGTACAATTGTGAGAGAGTTCTTCTACAAACCGAGTGTCTTTGGGGTATACGTCGATATTTTTCCGCTTGACGGTATAAAGCACAAGTGGCAGGCGTTCTTGTGCGGGCAGTGCATAAAGTTCATGTATATAAAGACTTTCATTTTCTGTAAACAGCAGAGCCTTGCCCGCAAGTTGAGGATAGCAGTGACAAAAGCCATCCTGCTGCCATTCACGGAACATTTCATTCTTGGCATGATGAAACGCATCTCCACAAGATACAAGTACAACGAGTGCGACAAGGTATGCAGTTTCGGTTCAAGGACCGCATTGAGGGAAATACTTCCATGTACTGTTTTCCAAGAGTACATAATGCTGCCGTTTGAAGGAAAGAAATACCGTGCGCCCAAGGGATATGACACATACCTGAAACAGAAATACGGCGACTATATGACACTGCCACCGGTAGAGAAGCAGGTATCGACCCATGACTCGCAGGCATACTGGACAGAACAATAGAGATTACTGTACGTTCATTAAAAAAAGTCATTATGGAACAGGAAGAGAAGAAAGCATGCAGCTGCAAGAGAGGCAATTCCGAAGGATTCGGCTGCGCTTTAGTAATAGGCCTTGCCATATTAGGGTTCTTCATATCAAAAGGTCTCAAGAGCATTGCCGAGAAAGACCAGTTCGTAACCGTCAAGGGCCTTGCCGAGCGCGAAGTGATGGCAAACAAGGTAGTTTGGCCTATACCCTATTATTGTGTGAGCAATGACATACAGGAGTTATACAACGGACTCGACAAGAGCAGCAATGCCATTGTGACATTCCTGAAGGACAACGGCATAAGCGACAACGAGATAATAATGTCTACACCAAACGTCACCGACCGCCTTGCACAGAGTTACACCCCGGAGAACCTCACTTACCGATATCAGGGACGGGACGTGATTACCGTATCATCGGCAAAGGTTGAAAGAATCATAGAACTGATGAACCGGCAGATTGAACTGATGAAACAGGGTGTCAATATCGGTACGGAATACGGTTACGGTGGCCAGGCTACATTCGAGTACACCGACCTCAACAAGATAAAACCCGAGATGATAGAAGAAGCCACACGCAATGCACGTGCCGTGGCACAGAAATTCGCCGAGGACTCGGAGAGCGATCTTGGTGGCATCAGGAATGCCAATCAGGGCCAATTCAGCATCAGCAGTGACGAGACAACCCCGCACATAAAGAATATACGCGTGGTAACGACAATAGATTATTCCTTGAAGAATTGATATTCCACAAAACGTCTGTAAGTTTCATTCCCGAAACATGGGGTATCTCAAATAATGCATCATTCCCCGTATGTGTTTAGGACAGATTCAATTACATCAAAACCCGGCAGTCATTAGGCTGCCGGGTTTTGATGTAATTGAAAAATATCCAACTTACTTCTTGCAAGCCTTGTAGATAAGAAAACCTACAATGAAAACACCAAGAGCAATGAAGAAATAACCGATTTCACTGCTATATTCGCTGACACGTTCAATAAGCTGCTCCTTTGTCTCAATTCCAGGAACCTTAGAGAGATACCATCCGAGTGCTGCAAGAATCGCATTCCAGATACCGGCACCGAGCGCTGTAAACAGGAGGAAAGTGCTTATCTTCATACGGGCAAGGCCTGCCGGAATTGATATAAGCTGTCTCACAGCAGGAATCAGACGACCTATGAAAGTAGAAAGTGCACCACGCTCATCAAAGTAAGCTTCGGCTTTCTTGACAGCAGGCTCATCAATGAGACACATATGACCGAAGCGGCTGTTCGCGAACTTGTATATGATCGGGCGTCCCAACCACATGGCAAGGTAGTAGTTAATGACAGCACCCAACATGGCTCCAAGAGTTGCAAAAATAACCACGAGATATACATTCATTCCGCTCGCAGGATCAGCTGCCAACCATGCCGCAGGGGGAACAACCACCTCCGACGGGAAAGGTATGAAAGAACTCTCAATAGCCATCAGCAGAGTTATAGTCCAATAATTAAGGTGTTCAAGACACCACTCGATAAAAGCAACAGATTCCATAGTAAATTATTTTGTTGTTAATATTATTATTTGTAAAGAAAACATCAAATCTACTGATGATACTACGAATTCTCTCCCGATGCATCAGAAGAATCAAGCCTTACCAACAGTTTATCAATGCGCGCCCCATCCATATCGGCAATTTCAATAGTAAAATTATTCCACGTGAATGATTCACCCGCAACAGGAATATGACCAAGTTCATTAAGACAAAGCCCTGCAACCGTTGTATACTCTTCATTGCTGTAGAGATCGCCACTTTCAAAATAATCAAGGAACTCATGCATATAACATTGTCCGTCAACAATCCATTCCTCACATCCCTGACGCTTGATTATCTGCCTGGAGGCATCCTTACCTTCTTCAACAGCCCCTACAAGCCCCATCATTATATCCTTGAGCGTAACGACTCCTACACAAGAGCCGAATTCATCACACACAATTCCACGGCTTATACCTTCACGTTTCATTATTTCAAGCACTTTATAAACGCTCATATTTTCATAGAAATATGTAGGTGCACTCAATATATCACGTAACGCAAAATCATCCCTGCCAATCGCCAACACCAAATCCTTCATTGTTACAAAACCCAATAGATGGTCCAGGTCTCCATCTGCCACAGGATAAGCCTCATGCAGTCCATCATTAATCATGGTACGGATATCAGTTGCATTCATCTTTATATCGAACCATACAAGCTCGCGGCGTTGTGTCATTATAGAATCCACATTCATATCACCCATAAGGAATACTCTCTCTACAATATCCTGCTCAACTTCCTGCACCTCGCCATCCTCGGCACCTTCCTTTACAATGGATCTGATTTCTTCCTCGGTAACCTTACTGCTTTTGCCATCAATACCGAACATTCTCACAAGCAATGCGGTACTTTTCGACAACAACCACACAAATGGGGATGCCAATACAGAGAGCATATGCATGGGACGTGCCATGAACATTGCTACGTTCTCTGCCGCACTCATACCGATTCTTTTTGGCAGCAATTCGCCGAACACCAATGTAAGATACGTCACAACAGCCACAATTACAACCTGCGCAATCTCATGGCCGGCAGCTTCCGGGATACCGATACCCACAAGAAGAGGAGCAAAATCATCAGCTATCTTTGCACCCGAGTATATACCGGTAACGATTCCGATGAGCGTTATGCCAATCTGCACTGTCGAAAGGAAACGGTCAGGTTCCTCTGCCAGTTTAAGGGCAAGACGGGCCGAACCGCTACCACGTTTTGCAGAGCCCTGTAGACTCGACTTACGTGCCGACACTAAAGCAATCTCAGCCATAGCAAAGATTCCGTTCAGCAATATAAGTATCAATATTATTACTATCTCACCCATAAATCATTATTTTCCGGACAAAAGACGTACGATCTCACCTACCCACAACACCACAGATGTAGCAACTGTAATCTGTAACCAGCTTTCGAGAGAAAGAGGAACTACATTGAACATAGTTCCACCGAAAGATACAATCAAAATCTGTCCGACAACTATAAGCGCGCATACAGCCAGGAATGTATAGTCCGACAACAACCCCTTGAATGCCGAGCATCCGGTCATATAAGCCTTTGCGTTGAACATATTCCAGAACTGCAGCATGACAAAGAAGGTGAAGAACTCCGACTGCTCATAACGTGAAAGCACTCCATCTGTATTGAGCCACATCAGCAATGCAACCTGGATAATCACAAATATAAGTCCTACCCCGAATATACTCCTTGCCATGGGCTTTGTTATGATGAAGTCACCGTTCTCACCGCTCTTGCGCGGACGTTCCTTCATCACACTCCAACTCGGAGGCAACGATGCAAGTGCTCCTGCTGCAAAGGTATCCATAATCAGGTTAACCCAAAGCATCTGAGTAATTGTCAAAGGTGATGAAGTGCCAAGAAGTGAACCTATCATCACAACAAGGCATGCCGCGACATTGATTGTAAGCTGGAACAGCAGGAAACGCTGTATGTTCTTATAGAGTGAGCGGCCCCACATCACTGCACGTGCAATACTGGTGAACGAGTTGTCAATGATTGTGATGTCGCTTGCCTCTTTGGCAACTGATGTACCGTCACCCATGGAAAGACCCACCTGAGCTGCCTTTAGTGCAGGTGCATCATTAGTGCCGTCACCGGTAACGGCAACCACGGCATCCTGTTCCTGCAAAAGCCTTACAAGACGCTGCTTGTCCATAGGACGTGCACGGCACATGATTTTAAGCCCCATCACACGTTTTGCGGCCTCTTCATCAGTTAGCGCCTCGAAATCGGGGCCGGTTATCACAGCATCGGCAGCAGTGTCACCATCTACAATACCTATCTGACGTCCTATCTCACGTGCTGTACCGGGAGTATCACCGGTAACAATCTTGACATCGATGCCGGCAGACAGACAACTCTGTACAGCATCAGGGACATCGACACGAACGGGGTCTGATATTGCCACAAAACCCAAGAATGTAAGATCAGTCCCTGCAAGACGTCCATCAGAGTATGGGGCTTCATTGTCACCCTCTTTGAGCACCTGACAAGCAAAGCCGAGTGTGCGCATTGCCATGCCCTGATATTCCAGAAGCTTAGCCTCTATTGCCTGACGGCTCTCTTCAACTGTGGCATATCCGTCGGCCGTTGCCACACGGTTACTGTTTGCTAGAACAATCTCCGGGGCACCTTTCACATAAAGCACATTCTTGCCGAGCAACGGTGAGTTGACCACCGTTGCCATATATTTACGCTCGGTAGAGAATGTTAGCTGGCTTACCACCTCTGCCCCGTTGCGCAAAGGTTGGTAATCGACACCATTAGCATTAAGCCACAAAAGCAGAGCGGCCTCGGTAGGATTGCCTATTGTCTTGACCTCGCCCTCCTCTATATTGAGATTTGCAGTGGAGTTCACTGCTATACCCTCCTTCACAAGTGCAGATGTCTCATCATCACCAAGCTTCTGGTCCTTGAGCGACAGGAAATTGGTCTCATGCACCTGCATACGGTTTTGTGTGAGAGTTCCGGTCTTGTCGGTACATATGACCGTTGCGGCCCCCATTGTCTCACAAGCATGCATCTTGCGCACAAGATTGTTTGTCTTCAGCATACGGTTCATACTCAAGGCAAGGCTCAATGTAACCGACATCGGCAAACCCTCAGGCACAGACACCACAATGAGAGTCACGGCAATCATGAAATTATGCAGCAATGCCGACACGATATCCATTGTACCCATAGCCTCACAGCCAATGAATACCTTTGCCGTAAGCATTAAGAATGTGATTGCTGCAACAGTATATCCCATCTTGCTTATCACACCGGCAAGACGCTTCAGCTGCAACTGCAACGGAGTCTCAAGGTTGTTGTCAATAAGTGCACCCTGATTGACCTTTCCGTATTCAGTAGCATCACCTACAAGCTCCACACACATAATACCATGTCCGTCTACAACCGTTGTGCTGCGAAGCACTTTGTTCGACGGATATGTCGCCTCATTGTCGAAATCAGCCTCGACCGTTGTCTTTGAGATCACCGGTTCGCCTGTAAGGGTGGACTCGTTTATCTGCAAAGAGTGGGCCTCAATCAACACACCGTCAGCAGGAGCCTCGTCACCGGTATTCAGCATCACCACATCACCGACTACAATATCCTTACGGGAAACCTCCTGCACCTTGCCGTCACGTATGACGGTAACCATTATATCATCATTGACAGCGTTCAGTACCTCGAACGCACGGGCCGCCTTAACCTCGAAAAAGAAGCCTATGGTACTCGCCAGCATGATAGCGAAGAATATCCCCAACGGTTCAAGAAAAGCGGCAAACCCCTCCTGTTCCGGTCCCCAGCAATGTACAGAAGATATAATCATCGAGAGTACCCATGCAAGCAACAGAATACGTATTATCGGGTCCTCGAACTTCTCAAGAAACTGCTTCCATAATGATGTCTTCTCCGGTGGAGTAAGAATATTACTGCCATGCTTGAGTCGGCTCTCCTTGACCTGTTCGGCCGTCAGTCCTTTCAAATCATCTTTTGCCATAAACAAATAACAATCTAAATACAAATACAAGATATGTAACTTATATTTTGAGACAAAATTATCGCAGATATGTTACAATAATGTTATATTAATCAATTTTAACAAAAACAAGACAAATACAACAAATCATTTCGGGCTATCACTCTTCATCAAACAGATTCAACCTGTTTCCACGGGCTTCCTCAAGAGAACGCAACGGTGCTGCCACTTTCGATGCGGCCTGCTCACGCAAAGCTTGTTGTTCTATTTCAAGTGCTTCAACAAACGCTTCGTAACGTCCGGCGCCACCAAGCAGCTCTGCGGCCACTACCACATTCTGCGACACATCCTTTACGTGCACCACAGGCGCGCCATACTCCGGTGCAATCTTAAGAGCAGTGTGCAACGGGCTGGTGGTCGCCCCCGCTATCAGGACCGGAATCCTGAGCCCGGCAGCCTCCATCGCCTTGACCGTTGTTCTCATCTCCTCGAGTGACGGTGTTATAAGACCGCTCAATGCAACGATGTCTGCCTTGCGCTCAATAGCCTCTGCCACAATCCTTTCGGCCGGCACCATCACACCCAAGTCAACGACATCATATCCGTTGCATCCCATTACAACTGATGCGATATTCTTGCCTATGTCATGGACATCGCCTTTGACAGTAGCAACGACAACGCAACCTGCAGACGCGTTACGTGCGTTGTTCTCACTCTCAATCAACGGTTGCAACACAGCAACCATCTGTTTCATTGTACGCGCGCTCTTCACTACCTGTGGCAGGAACAGTTTTCCTGCACCGAAAAGCTCGCCTACATATCCCATTCCGTCCATCAGCGGACCACCGATGACATCCACTGCACTACCATATTTTGCGACAGCCTCATCAAGGTCCTGAACAAGATAGTCACTAATACCTTTTACGAGAGCCACTTTCAAGCGCTCCTCTACCGTGCCGTCACGCCACGCCTCGGCCGCAGTCTGCTGTACTGCGGTGCCCGACTCCTTGAGTTCTGCAGCAAGAGCTATAAGACGCTCCGTTGCATCGGCATTACGGTTGAGGACCACATCCTCCATAACCTCTCGTAGCTGGGCTGGAATATCCTCATACAGCACTGCTGTCTGCGGATTCACAATACCCATATCCATACCGGCAGCTATCGCATGATAGAGGAACACGGCATGCAATGCCTCACGCACATAGTTGTTTCCGCGGAAAGAGAATGAGAGGTTGCTCACTCCACCGCTTATATGCGCACCCGGCAGGTTCTCCTTTATCCACGCACATGCACGGATATAGTCAAGCCCGTATGCCGCATGCTCCTCAATACCTGTTGCTATTGCAAGGATATTGGGATCAAATATTATGTCGTGCGGAGCAAAGCCTACCTCTTTTGTCAACAGCCCGTAGGCACGGCCGCACACCTCTATCTTACGTTCATATGTCGTCGCCTGACCTTTCTCGTCAAATGCCATCACCACTATCGCAGCGCCCAATCTCTTGGCCTCACGGGCACGCGACAGGAATACCTCCTCACCCTCTTTAAGGGAGATAGAATTGACTATTGAACGGCCCTGTGTACATTTGAGTCCCTCCTTTATAACCTCCCAATCGGAGGAATCCACCATCACCGGTACACGTGCAATGTCCGGCTCACCTGCGAGCATATTCAGGAAAGTCCTCATCTCTTCACGGGCATCGAGCAGACCGTCGTCCATATTTATATCTATCACCTGCGCACCATCCTCAACCTGCTTGCGTGCAATATTGAGCGCCTCGGTGTAGTTCTTCTCGTTTATCAGGCGCAGGAATTTGCGTGAGCCCGCGACATTGCAGCGCTCGCCCACATTTATGAAATTCATAGCAGGATTAACCGCCAGACGCTCCAGTCCCGACAGCCACATCTCTTGCGGAGTCTCCTTGGGACGCCGCGGCTGAACGCCTTCTACCATTGGCGGGAACAGGGCAATGAACTCGTCCGTTGTTCCGCAGCAACCGCCAATCACGTTCACAAGTCCTTCCTGGACATATTCATTCACAATGGCAGCCATTTCCTGGGGCGACTGGTCATACTCGCCCAACGCATTCGGCAAGCCCGCATTCGGGTACACGCTCACAAAATAAGGCGCAATATCGCCCAATCGTTTGAGGAAAGGCTTCATATCCCTTGCTCCGAACGAACAGTTCAAGCCCACCGACAATATCTTATGTCCGGTGATTGAAGCCAGCACAGCCTCGAGCGTCTGTCCCGAGAGGATACGTCCTTGCGTGTCGGCAATTGTAAACGACAGCATCACCGGTACCTCGCGACCGGCCGCTTCCATCGCCTCCTCTGCCGCACAAAGTGCTGCCTTGGCATTCAGTGTATCGAATATCGTCTCACAGAGCAAGGCATCCACCCCACCCTCAATTAGAGAAATCATCTGCTCCTTATATGCCTCCACAAGCATATCGAATGTGACATTACGCAAAGCGGGATTCTCAACGTCCGGGCTCATCGAGCAAGTGCGGCCGGTTGGCCCCACCGAACCTGCTACAAAGCGTGGTTTATCGGCTGTGGAAAAACTATCGGCCACCTCGCGTGCAAGCTCGGCTGCACGGCGGTTTATATCTGCACACAGATGCTCGCAGCAATACTCTCCTTGGGATATTGCATTTGCATTGAAAGTACAGGTCTCTATGATATCGGCACCGGCAGCAAGATACTTCGAATGTATCTCACGGATAACATCCGGGCGTGTAAGCACCAGGAGATCATTATTGCCTTTGAGCTGCATCGGGTGTCCGGCAAGCAACGCACCGCGGAAAGCCTCTTCCTCAAGTGCATATCGCTGTATCATTGTACCCATGGCACCGTCGAGCACAAGAATTCTATCTTTTATCGCATCAGTAATCTTCATCTTATTTTGCATCGCCGCAACATCATCACGGCACAATCGGTTATATATAAAAGTATTTTACTCTACCCATCAAGAGGATAGAGTAAAAGTTTTGTCAGAAATGTCTCTTTATACGGTCCATCTCGCGTTTGTCATCGCGTTCCTTTATTGATTCACGTTTATCATACTCATGCTTACCGCGTGCAAGAGCAATGACAAGTTTTGCAAGTCCCTTCTCGTTTATGAAAAGCCGCATAGGCACAATGGTGAAACCGGGGTTCTTCACTGCCTGCTTGAGTTTTCGCAGTTCCTTACGCTCAAGCAACAGCTTACGGTCGCGACGCGCCGTGTGGTTGTTGTACGAACCATAGAAATACTCGGCCACATGCATATTCTTCACCCACAGTTCCTCGTTGATGAAAGTACAATAGGTATCGGTAAGGCTCGCCTTTGACTGCCTTATCGACTTTATCTCGGTACCCGTCAGCACGATTCCGGCAGTGTATGTCTCCGTAACGATATAATCAAAGGAAGCCCTGCGGTTCTTTATGTTTACATTGGAAACTCTCTTGTCCATAATCACTTTATTGGGTTAGGGAACTTACCGCCCAAAAAGTTCACCTCCTTGACCACACCCTCCTCTTCGCGCATCAGATATATCCTTGTCTTGAGAGAGTCAACTCCTGCTAAACTCTTCTTATCCTCTTCTTTAAGGAAATCGGCCACATTGGACAAATCGAATGTAAGCAGCTTGCTTGATGTCACACTGCCGGAACGCTTTGCCTTGGCACGTAAATCAAACTCAACACAACCGTCACGTACGCCACGCACACTCATCGCGAACTCGGCATTATCCTTGAGACCTATAAACGAGACATTGATATTCTGGAGTTTATTCCACACCCATACAGGCTGCACAAAACGATCCATCAGCTCGTAAGAATTGAGTGTTGTGAACACTGTATTATATCCTGCGGCGTCGGCACTGTCCAGAACCTGTAACGGCAATGTCGGGATTACATCAACCAGGGTCGCTATCTCCCATTTGGGAGCTTTCATTGTAGAATAGTCATAATAATTACGCAACACAAGGTGTGCACGGTGGCCTGTCTCAAGACCGAACTTATCCACATTGGGCACAATAATGGATGAATCGCTGAATTCAGGATACAACTTATTCTTGTTTACAGTATAAATGTTATCAAAATAATAGTCGTACTTGAATTCGCTCTCTGCCGGGTCGCAAGAGAAAAAAGCAACAGTAGCCATCAGCATGGCCGCAACGCCAAAAAATTTCTTCATAGTTATTTATATAAATACATGTAATAAAATAATCAGCCGCGAAGATACGAAGAAAATGCCAAATGCGCGCACTCGCAAGGCAAATATCCGCTACATTTATGTATTTTTATGACTGACGGAATTTTTATTAATAAAAAAGCCCGTCAACTTTTGTTCAAGACATTATTTTTACTAATTTCGCAGATTGAAAGAGACTATGTTTCACATTTTAAACATACAACAATTATGGTTTATTCACACGAAGTAGAAAACATGTGTGTTGTAAAGAAAGGTCCTAACCACGGTCCTGCTCCAATCCCTGAAGAGGGCAAGTGGATCAAGGCAAAGGAGGTTGCTGACATTTCAGGCTTTACACACGGTATCGGTTGGTGCGCTCCTCAGCAGGGTGCGTGCAAGCTCTCATTGAACATCAAGAACGGTATCATCCAGGAGGCTCTTGTCGAGACTATCGGTTGTTCAGGTATGACACACTCGGCTGCTATGGCATCTGAGATTCTTCCTGGCAAGACAATCCTCGAGGCTCTCAACACTGACCTTGTTTGCGACGCCATCAACACTGCAATGCGCGAGCTCTTCCTGCAGATCGTTTACGGCCGCAGCCAGTCAGCGTTCTCAGAGGGTGGTCTGATCATCGGTGCAGGTCTTGAGGACTTGGGTAAGGGTCTCCGCAGCCAGACAGGTACTCTCTACGGTACATTGGCAAAGGGTTCACGTTACCTCGAGATGGCAGAGGGTTACATCACACGCCTCGCTCTCGACAAGAACGACGAGATTTGCGGTTACGAGTTCATCAACCTCGGCCAGCTCATGGATGAGATCAAGAAGGGCACTGACGCCAACGAGGCTGTCAAGAAATTGACAAAGTCTTATGGCCGCTTCTCAGAGGAGGCAGGTGCAGTTAAGTATATTGACCCACGTAAAGAATAAGGAGGACAAAGCTATGATAAGACCCGTAAAATTTGAAAGTCAGGATCGTCGTATCAAGCAGATCCTCGCTGTACTTAACGAGAATGGTATCGCTTCTATCGAAGAGGCTAACGAGATTTGCGAGCAGTACGGTATTGACCCTTACAAGATTTGTGAGGAGACACAGCCAATCTGTTTCGAGAATGCAAAGTGGGCTTACGTTGTAGGTGCCGCCATCGCATTGAAGAAGGGTTGCTCAAACGCTGCTGACGCTGCTGAGGCAATCGGTCTCGGTTTGCAGGCATTCTGTATCCCAGGTTCAGTTGCTGACGACCGCAAGGTAGGTATCGGCCACGGTAACCTTGCTGCACGTTTGCTCCGCGAGGAGACAAAGTGCTTCGCATTCCTTGCAGGTCACGAGTCATTCGCTGCCGCAGAGGGTGCTATCAAGATTGCCGCTAAGGCAGACAAGGTTCGTAAGGAGCCTCTCCGTTGTATCCTCAACGGTCTTGGCAAGGACGCTGCACAGATTATCTCTCGCATCAACGGTTTCACATACGTACAGACTGAGTTCGACTACTTCACAGGTGAGTTGAAGGTTGTCCGTGAAATCGCTTACAGCGACGGTCCTCGTGCAAAGGTACGTTGCTACGGTGCCGACGACGTTCGTGAGGGCGTTGCCATCATGTGGAAGGAAGGCGTTGACGTATCTATCACAGGTAACTCAACCAACCCAACACGCTTCCAGCACCCGGTTGCAGGTACATACAAGAAGGAGCGCGTACTCGCAGGCCAGAACTACTTCTCAGTAGCTTCAGGTGGTGGTACAGGCCGCACATTGCACCCGGACAACATGGCTGCAGGTCCTGCTTCTTACGGTATGACCGACACAATGGGCCGTATGCACTCTGATGCACAGTTCGCAGGTTCTTCATCAGTTCCCGCACACGTGGAGATGATGGGCTTCCTCGGCATCGGTAACAACCCGATGGTAGGTGCAACTGTTGCTATCGCAGTGGATATCGCTGGTGCATTGAGCAAGTAATTCTTATTTATTTAGAATACTTTACAGAGAGTTATCCTTTTTAGGATGACTCTCTTTTTATGTTTATATTCAATACTACCAAGCTATATACAGCATCACCACTTACCTAACAAAAGTTGCAATTTAAGCCTCAATTTTTCTTGTGACGGTATTAGCAGATTATACCATTATTTAACTCTAAAAATGCCACAAAAACAGATATTTTGTGACGGTTTTGTGACGGACTCAGACACCGTCACAAATGTGTAATGCACTCCTTTTTATATCTAATGAACGACCTCCTTTCTCTTTTGGTTAGCTTTGGCAAAAATAACCATTCAAGCATTATCAAGCAATTTAATTAAATCCAACTTGATAACAATACTATATCTTTTTTAAGCATTTCAACTTACTGTATATTGTAGTATTTTACAGGTTTTAAAACACCTAAAAAACAAAAAAAAGAAATCTATTAACATAGAATATCCAACCATTATAATTCTTCATTTGGCAATGCATTAATCGCATAGTATAATATCAGCAGATGATATTATTGTATAAATCTTTAAAACATGCTTTATGGAGAAATTAACGAAAAGAAAAAATGCAAGGTCAAAGGGCAACACACAACTTAAACCTAAAAGACGTAATGAGAAGCAAGATGTTGCTTACATTCTCACTGGTATAAAAGAAACTGTAGTCACTGAGAACTTCTACCAACCCATCCCATTAAGTATTCTAAAATATTATACACCTAATGGTATGATGTAATTTAATGAATAGCCTGTCTATCCGTTGGGATAAATAGGCTATTGTTGTTTATGCTTAATCGAACGATAGTGCAAACTATGTAAAGTTTCCCAATCAACAAAATCAGTTGATACACAAATAATTACAAGCATTTGCTTATTTGAATTTTATTTTGTATGAGTAGAAAAATATAGGCAACTTATCCGTAATGGATAGGTTGCCTATTCTGTTTACTTCCAACTATATTTGTGAATCATTTTCCTAAAGATAGGAATGTCACAGACCGAAGCGAATAATAACATGCAAGAACGTACCTTTATTGCATCATTCCCAAATATTTCGTACACTGATTTATCGCTATTATAAACAGCGTGTGTAATTTCTACCAATCTGTCTCTTAAAATAGGATGATTTATATATGCTTTTGCTTCCTCTCTATTTTGTATCCCATAGTATTTAGATTTTTCACTTTTACCTAACCCAAACAGTTGAGGAAAGATGTACCACATCCAGTGAGTTTTCTTTTTACCAGCCTTGACTTCTCCTAAAGCTGTCTGGTACATGTTATGGTTATTCTGAGCTTCGATAAATCTATCCAGGCCATCATACACAGCTCTAAGAGTGGGAATATGTTCATCGTAAAATCTTCCAGTTTCCGGATTAACTAATGATGCTCTATCCCAAATTTTATCTGCGTATAAATCAATGAAATCTTCTTTAGATTTAATATACCTTTCTGTCATTATCTAATACTTTAATATAAAAAACTTAGTACTGCAAGTTACTAAAAAACATATTACTTTGATACGAAAAGCCAGATAATCTTTTATTATAGCAAATCTATAATAACCTTGACTTTATCTTTTTCAAGCTATTTCAAATTGTAATATTAGTTATAAGCGTATAATAATATTGGTTTGCTCGATTGCTTTTTAATGGTTTCTATATGCTCCATCATAGAAGTAGATACTCCAAAACATCCTTTACTAACAGGCAAACAAGGTAAGGGGAATGTCTCAAATTCTAAATTACCCTTATGTATAAGTATCCCTCTAACCAGAGCATTGGAATTAGTAGAATCAAGTCCATATAAAGTATATCCTTTTCCATAAAAAGGGTCAGACATCTTTCTTATATTCCCTACTTTATATTTGCCTAAGCTTGAATAATTACTGCCAATTTCATTACTAAAAGTAGATTTAAAAATATTATAATTCACACCAAGTCCTTGAGCACACAAACTTTTGTGAATGATTTTATTCTCTTTAAAACTATAAATGTAAAATCGATTTATTCCAGATGGCTTAGAGAAGTCTGTCAAAAAACAATATTCTGTGCTATAGCCATTTTTTTTGCAATAATCGCGTATCTCAGATATGTCAGAGGGAACATTGTTGGAAATAAAAAGTTTAATTACACTGATGGTAATAAACAGAATAGATAAAATTATAAAAAACTTTTTCATAAGTAATCAATATGATTCAAGTAAGAAATTTTGCTAAATTTAGTTATTGTCGCACCTAAAAGCTACTTTTGTGCCTGTATATCTTCCAATTCGTTTTATGATAGGCTTTGGCAGGAATCATATTCTTTTGCTTGAAATCTGAAATCCATTGATTCCCATTCCACATTTGTATATGCCCCCAAATGTGCTTACCTATGGCAGGGAACACAATCAAGTCCCCTTTCCGTGGAGCATAGTTTTCTTTACTTACTTCCACAAAGTCCATTTTTGGCAATAGCCACGAATAGCCGTATGCAGGGAGCAGATAAATTGGGCATCCACCCTCTTGCAGAGCACGCATCACGTACCACGCACAGCAAGTTCTTGACTTTGCTTCGGCGTGTTCAGTAACATAAGCGACAGCCTTTTCCCTGTCAAAGGTATAATTTGCATTCTCTGCATAAAGCATAATGCCTAATGCTATCACAATTAAACAAACAGAACCGATAATTATACCCTTTAAAATCTTCATCATTCTTATAGTAAGTAATCAATAGGATTCAAATAAAACATCTTTTGCCAACCAAGCGGGGCACTATCAATTCTCCACAAATATGGTATCAGTGTTCCAATTCCATAATGCAAGTGTGCTGGAGTGGTAATGGCATTTCCTGTATTTCCAACAGTACCAATCTCGGTGTCTTGTGTAACAAATGCAAATGGTTTGGTCTTGATTTCATCTAAATGAGCATAGTAATGCAATCTCCATTTCGGACCGAGTGTTACAACAAATTTGCCACCCTTGCCACGTTCGGCAGTAATAAGCACAATTCCCCATGTAGCGGAATGGACGCTTGTTCCTTTCTTGGCAAACACATCTACACCTTTATGCACGATGGAAGTTCCCCAACCCTCGTACCAAAAGGTCTCGTGGTTGTAGCTATTTGAATCAGCACCAACAACAGGCATCTTCAAATTTTGTGGTATAAGAAATCCTATCAGAATGATTGATAGGATTCCTATAATGATTCTTTTTATCCATTTCTTCATAGTACGAATATTTGCTATAAAGATATTGATTATTGAGTAACTATGCAATCAACAATCTCTTTAAAAACACTACCTGCCATTAAACCGCCACTTGCAGGCAATCCAATCTTATTCATGCTCACAATAATGGAGTATTTAGGCTCATTAGCAGGGAAATAGCCAATAAATTCTACTGCATATTCTGGCTTTTCTGAATTATCTACTGAAATGGTACTTCTTCCAGAAAACCCTACAACTTCTACTTTCTCCGATGAGGCTTGTTTTCCCAATCCGTCTGTAATGTAATATCTAAGAGCGGACTTTAAACTATCATTCTTGATAATGCTATTAAATAGTTTCAGCATTTCAAGCGGAGTAACCAAACTATCTATAGCTTCAACACCTGCCATTTGTGTTGCTTTAGCTACAGCTATGCTTGAATTGCAAGCCAGACCTTGTTTTAAGGTGATTTTACCATATCCACCTCTATGCCAATTATGGTCTTTAATGGTATCGCCATTGATGATAGCTATTCCTTCTTCCGTATCTACCGTATCAGACAAATGTACTTTGCCTGTTTCTAATGCTTTATGCAAAGAAATGGGACGCATTAAAGATGAAGGTTGCTTCTTGCCATTACCAACTATTGCTTTAACTTCATCTTTCTGAATATCCAGAACTATGGTTTGTCCAGAAATAGCATTGATTTCGGACATCTTGTTTTGTAAGATAGAATCCACCTTAGATTGTAAGGTCGTATCTATTGTTGATTGCTTTGTAGATGTGCAAGCTATGCAACCAATACTAAAGAATGCAAGGAGTATTTTCTTCATTACTAATTACCTGTTAATAATGAAACAACTCATTTTTTATCACTCCAGATACTCATTTCAACTATTGCCGATAATACGACTATAATACCCCAAAAGAACCAAGTTTCATCGTTGAAGCTAAAAAGGTCTTCTACATTACCATGTGCCTGTACTCCTCTAATCCATGCTATGATTGAGCCTAAAATGTAGAAACAGATTCCAGTTGCAAATGCAATGATAATTGGTGCGAAAATTGATGCTATTATTTTCTGTTCTTTATTCATAATTACATTTTTTGTTTAAATTGTTTTATACTCAATGAGTACAATTATTTGTATTTAATTTTTCTAATTGTTAAATCTTTTAATTTTCCACTTATGAACATTTTTCTTTCAATCCAATTTCCGTAAAGGTCATATTGATATTCATAAGTTCTTGCCTGTACTTCTCCGTCACGAGTTACGGTTTCCGATATAATATCATTATGGTTATTAAAACAAGCATCACGACCATAAATGACATTTATGTCATAATCGAAATGTTTCTTCCAAAATTCTTCTGTTGTTAAAGTCGTTGTCCTATCTAATTCTCCACGATTATTATAATGCTTTTCTATAACTTTATTGTTTGTAAATTCTGTTATTACTTTATTATGCAATGGAGTTACCGTTGCATAATACCAATACCCGTACTCGTCTTTAACAATATTGCCATTTTGAAATGTAATTTTCTGCTCATAATCCATAACCTCTCTGGATACTTCTAATACAGAAAACCACTTACTGATATACCCTTTTATATAGGTGTAATTTTCTTCAATCAAACATTGGATTGAATCTATATTTTTCAGAGTTTTAAGAAAATATCTTATTCCCATATTAAATTTAATCAAATGTAAAATTACTATAGTTATAATAATCTCTTATGCAATATAAAACAGATGTCTTTTCATCTTTTCCTGCAATAATTAAAGTGTCAAACCCCAAATTCATTAAGACTTTTATAAATTGTTTGTCAGATAAAAAGAATCGAGAAACATCTCGTACTTCTGCATCTGTTACAGAAGTTTTCTCTATTGTTATTTTTAGACCACTCTTTGAAAAAGAGGCACTTGTTTCATGCTTAAAATCCTCGTTACCAGATGTAATATTTGCTTTGCATGACAAATCAACATGGTCATAAGTATAAAGATACTTAAATAGTTCGTTTAATTTATCTACTAATACTGAACGGTCAGAAGAATTATTAGAAAACTTCTTGAATAAATTATTAAAAGAATCTGAAACACTCATAGTATTATTAAAATGGATTGTTCAAATTAAAAAGTCTAAATAATTCAGCACACATGGCATTATCTCTAATTGCAGGAGTTTCAAAACCTGCATAAGAAAGATGACCATTATTATATATCATACCAGCAGTTGAGTGTCTGGCTATTCCCATAAGCAATCCAAACTTATAAAAATTTATTTTTTCAGCATCTATAATAACTTTACCTACAGGAAATTGTTTTTTGTAATCAAGTATGACTTCTTGAATCCAAATGCAAGTTAAATGATTGGAAGTTTGTACCCCCTGTGTTTTTTCTATGGTAATCATAATATCAAGAGAATTTAGGATAAATCATGTTAAATATTTCAACATTGTCTGGAACTGATGGAGCAAATATACCTTGATAGTCCAATTCCTTTCCCCAGAAAGAGCACTTATAAGCTGAATCGTAGTAATAAACTAAATTACCATATTCTATATAAAAATTGGGTCCGAAGTTGGGAATATAAGGATATATACATCCCGAAAATCCCTGTAACATAGGATTATAGCATTTCCCGAATTCGAGTTTGTTTTTAAATATCTTGATATTTGGATTCTCATTTTGAGCTATTATAATACCATTTTCAATAGAACCAGAAAGACACATTGCAGCAACTGCTGTAATAGACTTTACTGACGAATCCAATTGAATATTTATCGAGTTAAGATAAAATCCACCATTCATAGTATTAGGTATTGTGCCAACCAATTCCCAGAAGAAAGCGGATAAAAAAATAAGGTGTGGGAACTTTATTGCTTTATCCTGTAATGAGGCTTCTCGCATTGCCTTTAGAGTGGATAAAACAATAGCAACCCACACCAAAGGTTATGTCAAAAGCCAATATTGGCTATACATACCAATGATGTGGTGCTACTGTTATCATCTTCACTCTAAATGGAATTTTGCGAGAATTTCATTACAGAAGATAATCTCAATAACACCTTTTGTAAAAAAGTCATCCCATACCGCCACTGCGGTACTGAATTGTTGCAAATATAGCAAAAAAATGGATAACCCAATCTAAATACAGTAATTTCTATTTATCATCTAAATTCACACCTATATCCATTACCGATAGATTACAACATTCGTTAGCATAAAAAAACAAAGTGGCTAATCACTGAGAAAAGCCACCTTATAAAATCAGAAACTAAGACTATCATAAGTTTCTAAAATTTCCTCTTGCCTTAACCCTAAATATCGTTTGGTTATGGCAACAGAACTATGATTAAATAATTCCATGAGTTTAACTAATGCAAGTTCGGAATTTTCATTATTCATATTATAAACCTGTCGCCCAAATGTTTTTCTAAGTGAGTGGCAAGAAAAGTTATTTATCTTAAGCCGATACCTTTTCTTGATTTCCTTAAAAATAACGTTAATTCTTTGAATAGAAAATACCGTTCCTTTTTGACTTACCAATATAGGTGCTTTATCCCCTATCGGCTTTATATGTTTATAACATTCTTCAATATGCTTCTGTAATTGCTGATTCAAACGAATGATTCTTTTTTTACCTGTCTTTTTCTCAAATATTGTAAATTCATTAGTCTTTAATATCTGATTCCAACGTAAAGCAAGAATATCAGATATTCTGAGTCCCGTGAAACAGCCAAGTGCAACAAGAAGCGACATTTTATAATTTTCATCTTTTGCCAATTTCCTTATAAGGCTCATAGCAATTTCCCATTCTAAATAATCGGCTGTTGTTGTAGAATATTTCAGTCCCATAATATTCAGTTTTGAAGATTAAAAAATAAAAGTGAATGTTCTTAAAAGCATCATCTTATTAAAGCATTGATACTCAACAGAACATTCACTTTGTTAATTAGCGAATATTTGTAAAAACCATATACGCGATAAGCAATAACAAGAAAAAAGGCGGAAATGCAAAACACAAAACCACAACCGCTAAAATAATTATAACGGTTTTAATGATTAATACAGTATCTTTCATAATTAATCAATGAACCATTTGTATTTTTCATCACCATGTAATGCCATGTTTATGCCTACAGCCATTTCTGTAGCGTTTAAAGAACGGTCTAAGAAGGAATCTATATAACTGCTCTTATTAGCTCCTGTTAGAAGATTGTAGAACTTCCACATATTGAGTACTCCACCTGTGCCACAGAAATGTTCATCGTTTATATACGATTTTGCAACAGAATTTATTTGCGTATCTGTCAGCAACATTCTTGGCAATCGCTTTTGCACAATATTTGGCAAACATTGATACAATCTCATTCTACCTAAGATTTGGCAGAATTGGTGTTCGCTCATCGTTGTATTCCCAAGAGTTTGTAATAAATGTATTTGTTTGGCTGGGTTAAAATTGTTAAATAGTTCCAAAGCACCATTATAGAGTTCTGAGACATTGGTAACTTTTAAATCATCTTTATATCCATCCGTAAAAATACACATATTGCAACACACTTGATTTTTAAAGCCTATAGCCAATTTAAAAAGTTCTGGACTTTTCTTTGAATAGAGATTCATTTGGTTATAGGCTCTTACTCCAACTATTGAAAGGTTGAGTTTATTACCCTCTATCGTTTCATAAATAGTTGGTACATCAATACTGAAAGCACATCTTTCATAATAAATAGTTTTTTCACTCTCCAACAGTTCATTTGCTTTCTTATGAATAGCTTCGGGTGTTCTTCCCTTAATCACATGCGACACGCGGATATTTGGAGAAGATACCGTTTCACCATTGAAGAAATCATTTGTAGCATCACAAACCGCATCAATAAATTGGGAATGGTTTATTGTCAATTCATTATCTTTAGCAAATACAGGAGTTATACACTCATTAGCTAAATGGTTAATCCCCACTTCCACTGTATTAGCTTCAATAAAATGCAAATCCTTTGGTAAGCATTGGTTATTTTCTTCCAAAACAACTGTTGCATCTTCTGCGAATTGAGCTAAATTCACTTTTTCTCTTGCCTGTACAGGCATTAAAATCAAATCTCTCATAATGATAAAATTTAATAGTTAATAATTCTTTTTATATCAAATATGAGGAGGGGAATAAAAGGGTAATGCACCACCAAGTTAAAGTATCTATGTAATTTTAGAGGATAGATAATTAAAGGAGGGGGGGATTGAATAAAGTACCTCGGTGTTATTTTCTGTAAAACTGTAAATAGATAATATTGGTAATAAGTACTCATTTTATCAGTAACAGCTAATGAGATATGAATTTTTAGTTGGGGTTATATGTACCTTAATTCAGTTGATTTTTTACAGGATTCCAAATCAGTCATTAACAGGCGATATTTTACTGTACCCATTAAAAGGTAAGAGCCATAAGTAATTGCTTACCTACGGCTCTTTATCAGTCCACAATAATATCTAACTTGGCTGGCTGTACGGCTTTGGCTTCCCTCTTACGGAAATCGGGTTGAGGGGCATTAGGTATTAGGAAGATGTCATTTCTCAGAATATGTATGCCTTTTTGGTCTCTACGGATGTAGCCTTTAGATTCCGCTTCGGATAGGTAATTTGAAATGGTGGATTTGCCTATCTTTAGCTCATTAGCTAATTGGTTTTGACTGTAAAGGGTTGTGTTTGTACTGTTCAGACACTTACATTTCAGCAATATCAGAAATCCTTTAAGCTGTCTGCTGATAGGTTCATTATGTAACAACTCGGTAATAAAAACATAATGCTCGGTATTAAGTGCATATCTACACCTTTGGAATCTTCCATATCGCCCTTTAATGTTACTCTTAATGACTGTAAGTAACCCACAAGATTGGAAATGATATAGCCAATCGCTTATTTGGTCTGTGTCTTTGATTCCGTACTCATTAGCTAAAGTCTCTTGCTTTATATCTGAGTAATAGGTCTTCAAATCTGCGTTGAGTGCAAGACAGTAGAACAGGTAAGCTTCTTTAGGCTTCAATTTGCCAGCAATGTGTTCGGTTATTCTGATGTACTTTGGCATTTGAGTTGAGTTGTTTTGGTAGGCATTGGAGTCTCCTCTATAATTTTCCATAATAGGTATTAGTATTTAGGTATTAGTAAGTAACCCCTCTGAATAGAACACCCCACACCCCCTAATTTGAACACCGCCTTTTAGCGTATTATAGGACGGTTTTGGGGATTCTATCAGCCTTTAATAATCAATATAGGTCAAACCAAAGTTGGAGAAAACAGAAGCCTACCTCTCACATAGGCTTCTATTTCAGTTCATCAAGCAGCAGGGGTAAGTTCTCTTTTCTTCTGTTCCCTACGCTGTAGCTGAATCATCCATGAAGACAGAGTTTCCATAATGCAGAGTTCTTTTTCTGCGCAACCCTGCAATTCTGTCATTGCAATTTCATCAGCAGGGATTGTCTTTAATGCTTCCATCAGCTCATCAAAGCTGTACTTCTGATTCTTGAGTATGTTATTCTCGACGCGGATGGCATATCTCTTGGTTGCACCACCTCGGCTGAATGTCTTTTCATTCTGCTCGTACAGTGCTTGTGCAATGTCGGGGGTACGTCCAAGTGTGGGAACGGTCTTAGGCTCTTTGCCAAGCAACATCAAGTTTGTTGTAACAGGCTTCAACTGCAAATCAAGGTAGAGTTGAGCTGTATTCATAGGAACGTTGTTGCGTTTAGCAAAGTTGAACACCTCTCTGTAAGCTTCGTTGCCTGTTGCCAAAGCCGCATAGCCTACTTTTTCAACATTGCTGAGACCACGACTGAGCAACACTGAATTGCCAACAACCTGTGCGTATTCTTGTACGGATTCAAACTGATGAATCTGAATATTGGTCAGAACATCATCAAGGAACACTCTCCAATAGGTGTCTGCCATATCGCAGACAACAAGTACGTTAGGAGTGTTTTTTGCAATGACATTACCATTTCTATCAAAGAGGGCTACCTCCTCATTCCAGAACACATCTGGAGTGGCGAAATGGAAGATTACATCCATTCGCTTGTCTGCATCTGCGTTTTTCAGCAGAGTCTCTTTCTTTTTGGGTTGCTCCATGCTATAGTCTGTAAAGGCAGGAATAAACTCAACCTCTTTGCTACCTATGGTGGCATGTACTATGATTGTTGGTTCGTCTATACCAACGGTTTCATTTGTATTCTTCATTACTTCAGCATTAAAAATGTTCAATTTAGCAAGTTTGTTAGGGTTTAATAAAATCATAATTCTTAACCTGTTATTTAATTAATAATGTTATGTCTCCAATCTCCAGCGGACGTCCAAGCTGTTGATTGGTGGTGCAAGCTCATTGTTTGGGATTGATGGTTCTTGATTCTCACTTACTATTCTTCGGTGTGAACTCCTCTTGCTTCTTTGGAATGAATCTTCAACTCACCTTTTCAATGATAACTTGTCCTTTTGACAATGCAAAGGTACGGCTACATCAATGTGTAGCAAAGGATTTTTCTTGAAGCCCATGTGTGTAGAAAAAGTGGCATTTTTCAGTACGCAAAAAAATGCGTACCAAAAGTTTCACCTTTTCAGTACGCATTTATATTATAAAATATTACTTAGATTAAAGCATATAGTGACCACCTGTAACCATTGGAAAATCTTCTTTAATATATCTTCTTAACAAGTTTGATAACATCCTGTTTGGATTGCCCTCGTTGTCATGAGATTCATTATATCGCTTACCATCGTATCCTACTGTATATATAAGTCGTGAGATAAACAACATCTTATCTTTTGACACATTATATATCGAGTTTTTGGGTACTATTGCTTTTCTTTCTTTCAAAAAGTAGAGGAATATTTCTGCAAATTTCCATTTCTTATATGATATGTCAAGATATGACCTATCTTTAAAATTAATAAAACAAGCATCACCAACGATTGAACTATTAATTTCATTCAGTCTTTCCACGTCTCCACTATTTATAATTTCATTATAGGATTTTATATAATGCTGTATAGCAACCTGTATGATTTTGATTGTATCCTCTTTTTCCACAGTATAACTTTTTCTATTGCTTTTCTTCAAGATTATACTTGTAGCTTCTGATAATTTTTCCGCAAAATCGTTAAAATCTTGCAATGTACTTTTACCAATCGCTGGAGAATTATTTCCTAAATCTTCGATATAATCATGTACGAATAGGAGTAAATACCATAATTTGCTGACATCAAGCCCAAATGCAGAAATGGTATTCTGTAAACACTCATTATTCAAATATCGTTCTTTAAAATTAGATTTTAATGGCTTATTATCAGTTTTTAAGTAATCATCAAAAGATATATTAGAAAGATAAAAATTCTTGTGCCGTTCATATCTTTCTTCGATTGGCAAATATCGCTGATGGTATCTTTCGCAAAAAATCGCAGGAGCTTTAGACATAACACCATCAATATTAGGCAGAAAATGCTCTGCAACTTCCCAAACATAATCAAGAAGTTCTATATCTTGATAGTTGTCATAATCTTCGATGGTCTGTCTTATATCTGGTAATTCTTCTATCATTACATTAGTTATTTATTGGCAAAAATAGAAAGAAATTCTCGCTTGTAGTAATACAGGTGAGAATTTCTAATATTAGCAATTATAAATAATTCTAATCACACGAATATGTATTCATCAACTTATCCATTTCTTCGCCAATGCAATTATCTACTAACTTTGCATAATGCTCTGTCATTCGTACATTAGAATGACCTAACATTTTTGAAACAACTATCAATGATACATTATTCGCCAATGTAACTGTACTTGCAAACGTGTGTCTTGCTGTATGATAGGTTATACGCTTATCTATATGACACAATATTGCAATATCTTTCAGATAAAGATTAACCTCCTTATCTGAATAAATTGGCATCAATGTTTCACCACCAGCATACTTATCCAACAACATTTTTGCACTTGGTAATAATGGAATACGAGAGAGAACACCTGTTTTTACACGCTTCTTCTTTATCCACATTCTTCCCTGATTATCACGTTCCAGATGTTCAGCCTTTAAAGTTTTTACATCTATATAGGATAATCCTGTATAGCACGCAAACAAAAACATATCACGTGTACGCTCTAATCTGGGTAAAGGTGAATTAAAGTTGATAATCTTACGAAGTTCATCTTCCGTCAGAAAGTCTGGAGAAACAATTTGTCTTTCTAATCTAAAATTTGCAAATGGATTAAAAGCCATCTTGTTATTCGCCACAGCACGATTAATGACCTTTTTTAATAATGCAAGATACTTCACTGCACCATTATGTGACAAGTGATGCTCTGCTAAAAGCCAGACACGAAATTCCTCAATAAAATCACGGTTCAGCTCACGCAAAAAAACATCATTACGATTGTATTTTTCTTGAATAAATTTTTCTAAAAGTTCAAGACCATGTTTTGAATTAGCGTATGTTCCTTTAGAAACTCCAAGACCAATTTGTTTATATTGCAATTCATTATGTTTTCTATAAACACTCAATATGGTTTCTTCTTTAACCAATTCTACCTTATTCATTAGAGCATCGCGTAACAATGTAGCGGTAACAGCAAATCCATATTTTACCAACTTTATTTCTTCTTCATATATACGAACACGAATACTTTTTAGAAATTCATTCAAGACCACTGCTTCTGAATTTACACCGCGTACACATTGTTTGTCTTTGTTCCATAATTCTATAGCTATAAGCTTACCTGTTGAAAACACGACACGCTCATCCCCAAGAGAAATCAATACCTCAATAGGTGCTTTACCTGTCTTATTTACTTTGCTGGCTCTTACTATAAAGGATAGATTATAATTACTTTTATTAAACATATACTTTTTGTGTGACGTCTCAGTGACGAACACCGTCACAAAGATTTTAATTAGAAACTTCAAAAAGTATAATCTACTAATATTCAAACACTTAAAGACCGCCAAACAAACATGACATGAACGAGCGATTTATGACCGACACAATGGGCCGTATGCACTCTGACGCACAGTTCGCAGGTTCTTCATCAGTTCCCGCACACGTGGAGATGATGGGCTTCCTCGGTATCGGTAACAACCCGATGGTAGGTGCTACTGTTGCTATCGCAGTGGATATCGCCGGTGCACTTTCAAAGTAATTAGCTAATAACTAATTCTTTATAGAGAGTTGTCCTAAACGGACAGCTCTCTTTTTTGTTGCTATCAAATGTCATCCTGAGCGCATGCGAAGGATCTCATATAGCTCGTTTAAGAGACTTCGGAACTCAACAAGGCAATTTTCACACATAAGGACTCCGGAAGCCTTAAACGGGCTTATATTGACCTTTATGAGGTGTTTCGTGCGACCAAATAGCGACCACTTTTCGGGTGGTCGCAGATAAGGTCGTCATTAAGGTTCATTAGACCAAAAATATAAACCTAAAGCCACTATGAAATATACAAAAACTGCCGTCTAGGGAGTTTCATTTACCAATCCCTACCCATTATTACATTTTCCCTGTTGCTTAGAGTCTTACGCGATTGTGCTTTACTCAATTCTTTTATAAAAGACAGGTGAATTTTGCAAAGAGGCATGATCTGTTTAGTAATGACATAGCTCGAGTTTGATGATACAGGGATTTCTGTTTTAGAAAATCTCTTTACCCTGCAGTTTTTAGTGCTTGACACGAGATCATTTACATAAGTTGAATTTACTAATTCAGGATTATAATAAATGTTTTTTGTAGCATTAAGCGAAGTTAACCTATTTAAATGAAAAACATCACTACGATTAATTTCTATAAAATGTCGTTTAGATACTCCACATTTATAGATTTCTCCATCATAATACAACACACCAAACTTAGGCAATAACGGATAAAAAACCTGCAAGCCAGCTGTTGCCAATCCACAAATATTGCTATTCCTTTTTTCCAAAAATTGATTGTATAAGGATACAGGATTATCAGAAGTAATAAATGGAATTTCCGTATTGTTTATTAATAATTTCCATTTTAAATCAAGAAGTATATATGGGTGCTGACAAAAGGCATACATCGCGTGTACAATCGCATTTGGTATCGTTACTGTTGTTATATCAGCTAGCTCTCTAATTAAAGGATTATTGTTATGTTTCCAAACCAAATCCGCTTCAGCTTTTGCTTTAGAATTAATAATATTAGCCATATTAAGCGTTCGCATCAATTGTATTATCATATCTTGATACATAACTTCTCGTTGATAACAAGTAAGCTCATTTTTAGGATTTAAGGCTATTGATAGCCTATTTTGAAGAAATAATCCTTCTATCTCCGAAAAAGAATTCTCTATTTTATTATCTCTGTCATAAAACCACTCTTTTTTAGCTTGACCTTTTATTGGTGCTTTTTCAAAGAATCTCCCATCTTCTATACACAAAGTTCCAATAGAAGAATTATCCGGAGAGAAGCACTTAAGATATGATTGTGGAACGTAATGCTGATTTTTAGTAATACTTCTCATCGCATTAATATGGGGCTTGTATTATTTATTATAGTTTTAACTTACAAAGATAAGTTAATTGTCAGAAAGTTGCTATTTTTATAACATTAGTATTAGGCAAGATTATTTTTTGCTTATATTTGCACTTGCATACTGCCTATAAAATATTAAATGATTTGGGTGGGTGTATGTATTTTTATTGGAAAAGCGTTTACTAACGCTCTTTCTTGGCTGTCTGGAACTTCGCAACTTCTAAAAAACACTGTCAAGAATGAAGCAATGGTAGATGCCTTATGGTGTGTTTATGCACGCCGTTTATATCATTTGTTTTGGTGCTTATGCATCTTTTCAACTATTGGTATAACGGTTTGTTATATACATGTCGGCGTGAGGCTTCTGCGTTGCTCGTTCTACAGTGTGGGCAATGCGAAGGCCTCAGATAGCGGGATGAGTAACAGTATGGACTCTCACGCTTTTTTTTATTGTTAAATGTTGGCATTGTGAGTCTTCCAACAAATAATCACAATCAGACAATGAAAAAAATTATCAGTTTAATTGTTTCTGTTGTTTTGCTCTTTGGAACAACTACAGTCTATGCAGATTCTTTAAAAAGTCAAGAAAAGACTCGTAAGGAGATTACAAAGCAATCAAAAAAAGACCTTGAACAGAAAGCCTCTAAGGCTGCTAGAAAAGAAGCTAAAAAGTTGAAAAAAAATGGTTGGAGTGTTGCGCCTGGTGCACTTCCTTTGGAAAAACAACTAGATAAATCATATCTTATGCAATATGAATATGATTCAGATGGATATCCTAGATATATTATGGCAGAAGGTATGAGCATAGGTGGCAACTATGACGCAGCAAAAATGCAAGCCCTTGAACTTGCAAAACAAAATCTTGCTGGCCAGATTCAGACTGAAATTACTGCACTTATTGAGAATATCGTTGCAAACGAACAGATAGAACAAGGGGATGCAGCTTCTATTACTCGTAGCGTAATGGCAAGCAAAAACCTCGTTTCTCAAAGCATTGGACGAATTGTTCCTGTAGTTGAGACATACCGTGTTGTCAACGACAACAACCGAGAGGTGCTCGTTCGTATAGCTTACGATACGGACACTGCTAAAGCTGTTGCCAAAAAGGTTGTTAAGGAAAATCTCAAACAAAGAGGAGATGACCTTCATTATAAATTAGACCAACTTCTCGGATGGTAACCTTTCGTAAGATTTTTCTGCTAACGATATGTTGTACTATTTCTTTTGTCGCTGGTGCTCAAAAAGTTAAAACGGTATCAGCGACAATAGCCTATCATGCTTCTGAGTCAATGTCTGTTGAAGAAGCTAAAAGAATAGCATTGGAACGCGCAAAAATTCAGGCCATTGCTGATGAATTTGGAACAATTGTTTCTCAAAACAATTCTACTATTGTAAAAAACATTAATGGAAAATCTAACATTGATTTTATATCAATAGGTAGAAGTGATATCAAAGGAGAATGGATTGAAACTATTGGTGAGCCTAAATATGATATTAAGTTTGATAGTCATACGATAGTTGTCGAGTGCTTCGTCAAGGGGAAAGCTAGAGAAGTCGCTTCTGGAAAAATTGAGTTTGTAGCTAAGACATTAAGAAACGGAACAGGACTTCGTTTTGCAGACATCGATTTCAGAGACGGAGATGATTTGTATTTATACTTTCAATCTCCAACAAACGGTTATCTTGCAGTTTATCTGCTTGATGAAATGACGCAAACAGTCTATTGTATCTTACCATACAAAGCACAAACAATTTCGGCTTATCCAATTGAGGGTGGAAAAGAATATATTTTGTTTTCACGAAAAGAAACTGATAAATCTGAAGGATGGGTAGTTGATGAATACACATTAAGCTGTGAGAATGATAAAGAGTTTAATACTATATATATTCTTTTTTCTTCGTCTAATATCAGCAAAAGAAATGGCTTTGATGTTTCCATTGTAGACAAACCCAGCAACATCTCTTTCAAGGAATTCAACTCTTGGTTAAGTAAAATCCTCATAAAAGATAGCAACATTCAATTTCAAGAAATCAACATATCAATATCTAAATAAAGACAGAATGTTAACACATTGAATACAAAAAGCTTGCTGTCGTTTATGAAAAAATAAATAAATAAATTTAGGTTTTTGAAACTAACGAGATATGATAGCTATAATTATGAAAATATTTAAATACATCAGCTTGGCTCTGATGCTTTTCTATAGCATAATGCTTAAAGCTCAGACATTTGAAATGAATTATTCCCATTTTTCAGAGCCATTTAAATGGACTATAACTAAAATAGAAGGAAAGGATAAAAGTACTTTTATTTATCTAAAGGTAAAAAATACGGCTTATGACAAAAGAGTATTAAATTTTTCTGATGGAGAATTTGCTATAACAAAGTCGCATCCCAAAGGTGTTAAATCCTCCCATAATTCAATAGTAGCAAACAAACATTTTAATCTTATTTTAAATCCAGGAGAAGAAACTAGAATAATTCTTCAGTTTCCTTCTTTATCTATAATTAATTCTAAGATATTTGCTATTAAAATAGCAAGACATTTTACCTTAAACCAAATTATAATTCCAGGATTAACATTATCTGATGTTAATAATCAAATGCAAACTTGGGAGCAGTTTTATTTTGCACATCGTGAAATCGTTCCTGAGTTTGCAAATGAAAATGAGCTAAAAATTGCCATACAAAAAAAAGTTGAAAATTGGCAGAAAAAAGATGAATTTGAATCAACAAATGCTTGGAAAGAAAGAGTCAATGATCATACCCGTGAAGAATTTATAAAAAAGACAACAGACTCGTATATTAACCAATATCAAACCGTCTTGAATCAGATTAAAGCGGAACAACAGACTTTGTCTGTGGATTACGAAGCATATAAAGAGAATCTTCTTAATCAATTTTATAATCACAAAATAGCAATAGCCACAAATTTATTTGATCCCACAGATTTTGAAATATATCCATATGATGCAGATCATGAAACTTTTATGATTCATAGTTCTCAATATGGCGATATTTTATTGCCAGTTCCAATAAATGATGCTCCCTCATTTAAACAAAACTGGAGTTCTATTAAACCAAACATTACGCCACAATTTGTACCCAATGGTGATAGTGTCGCACTTTCAAAATTGATTTTTACAAATAATTCTAAAAAATTCATCTACGACAGCCATACTGTCGCTAATTATGCTATTACGGATATAAAATACAATTTCTCGCCTATTGAAATTGCAGATATCGATGTAAATAATATTCATATTGATAACTTTGCAGCTATCCCAAATGGAGTTTCTTCAACAGTGGTAGGAAAAGTAAGTTCAGATATTTTAACAACCCAAAAAGTTCAGACAGGAAGAATAAATGTATCTGCTAGTGAAAAATCAAATGTTGACATAGCGATTCCTCAAAACAAAACAGATAACAACACTTCAACTTTTGCCATTATAATAGCTAATGAGCAGTATCATTCTATTTCCAATGTGCAATATGCGACTAAAGATGGAGAAATATTAAAAGAGTATCTAACTTGTACTGTCGGTTTGCCACAAGACCATGTGAAGATATACAAGAACGCTAGTTTCGGCAATATGCTTGCTGCACTTAAATATATAGAAAATCTGTCTGAAGCATTTGGGGACGAACTTAATCTAATTTTTTATTATGCAGGACATGGAATGCCTAATGAGAAAACCAAAAAACCAATGTTGATACCAGTTGACGGAGATGTAGCTCTACCTGAGACTTGTTATGAACTTGATAAAGTTATTACAACTCTTGGAGGTCTTAATGCTAATTCTGTATTAGTCATACTAGATGCTTGTTTTTGCGGTACAGAACGTGGAGATGAGATGCTAATGGCTGCTAGAGGTATACGTATTAAAACTAGTCAGTCGGCCCCTATAGGCAACATGGTTATCTTTTCAGCTTCTCAGGGAGATGAAACAGCCTATTCATTCGATACAGAACAGCATGGCATGTTCACCTATTTCTTGCTAAAAAAACTGCAAGAAACTAATGGTGATGTTACTTTAGGAGAATTGAGTGATTACATTACGGAACAAGTGAAACGACAATCTGTTATTTCTAATGGCAAACTTCAAACACCTAGCATATCTGTGTCGTCAACTATTCAGACTTTATGGCGGAACCATAAACTAAAATAAATACGGAACGCTATGAAATGCAGTACCAAAAGGAAATAGGGTTACTCAAAAAGGGTATATCACTCCGAAACGTTGCATCCATTACGGGTACGGCAGTGAACACATTGCGAAAGGTTAAGGAACTGTGTTTGGATACTGAAAAATAAGCAAACGGCAAATATATTTTTTATATAGAATTTGTATTTTCAATTCGGTTATTTTTCACTTCAAATGGTTTCGATTGTCATACGACACACCCACTGTACGAGTACTTACATATTTATCGAACAAGCTAAATACAATGACTTCGCACGACTCCGAAAGAAGATGATTTTATACTATCGCCCTACTTCCGAAAAGAAAAATGTGAAAATTCACACCAAAAAACAATCGGATTATGTGAAATTTCATCTATTTTCAGAGCAGATTATGTGAAATTCATTATATTTGCACCTGATGATTAAGATTTTAGATATGGATAATTTGCTTAGAAGAAAGATTGATGCTTATTTGACAGCTTGGAAGAATAATCCCGACAGAAAACCGCTTATCGTTAAAGGTGCTCGTCAGATTGGAAAGACGCGTTCGATTGAATGGTTTGCCAATAAGAATTATGCAAATGTGATACAAATCAACTTTGTGGAACAAAAGAAATACAAAGCGATATTTGATGAAGGATTTGAGGTTGATACGATTCTCAAAAACATCTCACTACTGAACCCTGAATTCAAGTTTGTGCCAGGTGAAACAATCTTCTTTTTTGATGAGCTGCAGGCCTGCCCTAATTGTGCGACATCATTGAAGTTCTTTAAACTTGACGGTAGATTTGATGTTATATGCTCCGGTTCATTGATGGGTATCAACTACAAAGAGATTGAATCCAACAGTGTGGGCTATAAGGAAGACTACGAAATGCATTCAATGGATTTTGAGGAGTTCCTTTGGGCTAAAGGATATAATGAAGATTTTATAGAGGAACTTTATAAACATATGCTGGAGGTAAAGCCTCTTGGACAATTGCAGATGGATATTCTTATGGAATTGTTTCGTGACTATGTAACTATAGGCGGTATGCCTGAAGTTGTAAACACATACATCAAGAACAAGAATTTCAGTGGAACATTGGCTATTCAAAAGCAGTTGCTAAAGGACTACGAAGAGGATATTACAAAATATGTAGAGGGACTTGACAAGGCAAAGGTCAAGGCTGTATATAACCATATATCAACATTTCTGGCAAAGGAAAACAAGCGTTTCCAAATAACTAAAATTGGCAAAAATGCACGCAACAGAGATTACATCGGTTGTGTAGAATGGCTTGCCGATGCCGGTGTAATCAACATATGCTATTGCATGAACCAGCCCGAGCTTCCTCTTAAAGGAAACTACGACCCCAAACTATATAAAATATATTTCAAAGACACAGGACTTTTGATTGCCTCACTCGACGAGGAAGCTCAAGAAGATTTGAGAGCCAATAAGAACTTTGGCACTTACAAAGGAGCAATATATGAAAATATTGTAGGCGATATGCTAGTAAAGCAAGGATATAATCTTTTCTATTACAACAGCGAAAAACCAGCTCTTGAAATGGACTTCTTTGTGCGTGATGCAGATTCGCTTATCCCGGTAGAGGTAAAAGCCAATGATGGAGCAACGGCATCACTGAACAAACTGTTGAGAGAAGACAGATACCCCGATGTGAAATATGGCATCAAGTTGGGATATAAGAATATCGGTTTCAATGGCAAGTTCTATACATTTCCCTATTTCCTTACTTTCTTGCTAAAAAGGTTTGTAACAGAGAGAAAATGATTTGACATAATTATTAAATATGACTATGGACATTAAACCATTAATAGAATCTGCAATTCAGTCATTGAGCAATAATTGTAACATTGAAACAATTATGCTAAAAGCTCAAACAATTGCACACATTTTAAAAGATGACAAATTTAAGAAATGGATTAATTGTGAGCAAAATGGATATACCGATAATGATCAACTTCCTTCGTATCGCATTATTGGCTGTAATGTATATCTAGATATTTCCAGACCTTATGTTGGAATTGTTAAAAATTTTTCTTTTCCACCAGGATTAATGGATAAATATGATAAACGCTTATTTAGTATGCCTTTTCATAATTCGCTGATAGAAATTGACTCTTTTTCGAAAGAAAATGGTCAAATCACTTCAGAAATAATCGCAGCAATGTATCCTAAAATAAATAAATATATAAACGGTGATATTTTAAATGCAAAACAATGCGTTTCTCCATCAAGCTTAATTTCTATAATATCAACTTTCAAATCAAAATTATTGGATTTTTTTCTTCAATTAAATGACAAACTAGATATTAATCTTGATTTAGACAAAATTGACAATAAAAAAACAATAGAAACAATTATGAATCAAACAATATATGCAGGTGTTGTAAATACAGGTAGTGGTGAGATTAACATCAATAACTCAAATATAATAAATGGTAATGACAACCAAATTTCTATTGAAAAAGATTTAAAGAAGAATTTACAGGACTTGCTAGAAAAGATTAAAAGTATTGAGATTACAAACAAAGATGATAAACAGGATTTAGAACAATGCATAAATGATATCCAAAATGAGATTGATGCCCAACATGCTAATCCAGGCATTATACGACGAGCTCTTAAGGTATTAAAGTCTATACCTTTAGTTGTTGCAAACAAGAGTATAGAAATTGGCATTGATAAGTTGTTAGACATGTTTGCTTCAACATAAAAGATAAAGGAACTGTGTTTGGATACTTAAAAGGGATTCGGTTGTATTACGACACACCCACTGTACGAGTACTTACATATTTATCGACCGGTTTTTCTGCAAACCCGGCTTCTTAGGGATAAGATGGCTAAGTACTTAGGTCGGCCAAAGTGCAAACGACCTATAGTACGAAGCCACATGACCGACACAATGGGCCGTATGCACTCTGACGCACAGTTAACTTTGTTTTCCTCCTTCTCGCTCGGCAAAATAAACAAGTTTCCTTTGCACTCACTCGGGCGTCGGTTCGCAGGTTCTTCATCAGTTCCCGCACACGTTGAGATGATGGGCTTCCTCGGTATGGGTAACAACCCTATGGTTGGTGCAACTGTGGCTATTGCAGTAGCTATCCAGCAGAGTTTCGCAAAATAAGGCAGACATCTACTGCCCCTAACAAAAAGTCCCGACAATGGGTCGTACGCTCAAGTACTACCCATCGTCGGGATTTTTGCCGAGTGTTGTATCTACTGCCCTCTTTTGCGAAACTCCCCCCCTTCTGACAAGAAATTACGGCTCATTGCTTGTTTCGCGAAATAAGCAGACTTCTACCCTAACAAACAGCACTGGCGAATGGTTGCCCATTCGCCATTGGTGTTTGTTGGTAATACCCCGCTACTTAGCCGTAAGCTGCAAGGCGAAGCCACCGCCCTCGGCCATACGGATTGTGAGGGTGTCAGAGGCCGTAACGCTCTGCTTCTCAATTGCATAATCGGTGGGATAGGTATCCCAGCCCGCCTTATCACCATCGCGGTAGAGGGTGGCCTTATACTCGCGGTTGGCATCCAAGAAGTCGAGCGACAGCTCAACGGTGCGCTCCGTGCCATCGGTGATACCACCGACATACCAATCCTCGGAGTGCTTATCCTTGCGTGCCGTAACAACATAGTCGCCAATCTCGGCATCCAAACAGCGGGTGTCGGCCCAATCAACAGGCACATCGACAATAAACTGCAAGGCATCGGGGTGCTCGCGGTAGTTATCGGGCAGGTCGGCAACCATCTGTATAGGGCTATAGAATACCACATACTCAGCCAGCTGGTGAGCAAGCGTAGAGTTTACGAAGAAGTCATACTTATAATCGGCATTTACGCTACCATCTGCTGTAGCAGCCGCCTTATTGATGCTATTATGGTAGCGGAGGTCGAAGGTACCAGGCGTAAAGTCCATAGCACCCGCCACATTGCGTGTAAAGGGCAATGTAGGGTTGTGGTCGATGGAGTTACCCGAATTCCACGCCTGCCACTCCTGACCACGCATACCCTCGGCACTCACCAAGTTGGGGTATGTGCGACAAAGACCGGTGGGGCGAACAGCCTCGTGAGCGTTAACCATGACTTTGTGCTTGGCGGCCTCGGTGATGGCGTATAGGTAGTGGTTGTTGCACCATTGTCCGTAGTGATATTCTCCGCGGGGGAGCATGTCGCCAACATAACCGCTCTTGATAGAGTTGTAACCATATTTTTCCATCATAATGAGTTTTTAGAACATTATCAGTTTCTTTATCTTGATTAATATATCCTAACATTAAACTAGGTCCTGTTACACATATCTCT
>CALCEC010000089.1 GCA_937900095.1 uncultured Bacteroidales bacterium
GTTGAAAAGATGGGTTATCCGGAAAGCGATGTTCTCTACTTCGCTCTGGAAGGCGGTCACTTCGTCTGCGTACGTCCCAGCGGCACCGAACCCAAAATCAAGCTCTACGTCAACGTCAACCACAAGGAAGAAGCTCAGGCCAAGGCCCTTCTGGACAACCTGACCCGGGAAGCTTCTCTGCTTCTGAAGTAACAGCAATTCAACATTTTGCCTCCGGCGGCCCTGCCGGGGGCTTTCTTTTCTTCTGAGAAGAAAAGAAACAAAAGAAGCGCTTATGGCTTTGTTTCACGCTTTCTTTCCCCATATCGCTTTTCGGGTGGATTCGGGAGGGGGCTTTTCTCAGAAAAGCCTTCTCCCGGATCCCACACAAATACTCGTATCTTACTCTTTCCCGTCCAGGACGCTCAGCACACGCCGGGCAATGCCCTCTGCGTCAAGGCCGAACTGGGCTTTCAGGTACTGCTGGTTGCCCACGGTGGCGCAGTAGGTGTCGTTGAGGCCGATGCGGATGACCCGTGCACGGTTTTCTTTCTGGCCTGCAACAAATTCGCACACAGCGCCGCCGAAACCACCCACGATGGTGTGTTCTTCAGCAGTGAAGAGGACGGGCACCTTTTTGCACAGCTCGGCGAGATAGGCCTCGTCAAGGGGCTTGATGGTGGGGAAGCTTGCGACACCTACGCTCTTGCCAGCCTGGGCAAGAATCTTGGAGGCCTGAATGGCATCGGGAAGAATGCCGCCTGCGGTAAGGATGAAGGCGTCGGTGCCGGAAAACTGCTCCAGGGCCTTGCCGGTGGCATAGCCGTTCAGGGAGCCTTCCTCGTGGTTGACGGGTTCGCCGCCACGGCCGATGCGCAGGTAGGCAACGCCGGGTTCGCTGAGGAAACGGTTCATAACGGCCTCGGTTTCCACAGCATCCGCAGGCGCATAGACCTTCACACCGGGCAGCAGGCGCAGGGCGCTCATATCCTCGGTGGCGTGGTGGGTCATGCCAAGGGTGCCATATACGAAACCAGCGCCTACACACACGATTTTCACATTGACCTGATGGTAGGCACAGCAGTTACGGATCTGTTCAAGGCAGCGCAGGGTGGGGAAGTTGCCGATGGAATACACCACAACGGTTTTGCCTTCCAGGGCCATACCGGCGGCCATACTGGTCATAGCCTGTTCGGAAATGCCGGCGTTGATAAACTGGTCGGGAAATTCGGCGATGTACTTGCGTAGTACGCCAAAACCAAGGTCGCCGGTGATGAGCACAAGCTCCTTGTGTTCCCGGGCGTAGTTTTCAAGGCATCGGGTGAAGGTATCTCTCATGGTTTTTGCGCCTCCAGTTCCTTCAGGGCTGCGTCGTATTCCTCGCCCCGTGCGGTGCGGTAGTGCCACAAAACGTCCCCTTCCATGAAGCTGACGCCTTTGCCCTTGACGGTATCGGCAATCACCACTACAGGCTTGCCGCCGCCCAGGGCAGCGTTGGCTTCTTCGTAGGCACGGTGCAGAGCGTCGTGGTCATGGCCATCCACACGGATAACATGCCAGCCGAAGCTGCGCCACTTGTCATCCATGGGTTCCAGGGCGATGGTCTCCTCAACGGGGGCCAGGGACTGTATCTTGTTAAAATCGATGGTTACGATAAAGTTGTCCAGCTTGTACTGGTTGGCAATGAGGGCAGATTCCCACACTGCGCCCTCGTCGCATTCGCCGTCGCCGATAATGCAGTGCACATGGTGCTTCTGGCCGTTGACGGTCCTGTGGCACAGAATGAGATTTGCTACATCAAGACCGGTGGCGACCGCTTGATGGCCGAGGTCATCAAGATTAACGGAGCCAAGGTGTATGTTCAGGTTTTTGAGAGCACACGCCGTTTGAGAATTGGTGAGGAGGCGGAGTTTACCGGCCACATGCTGGAGGTGTCTCTCGCTCCCGGTATGCTGTCGAAGAACTATGACGGCTTGCAGAATGACCTTGACAAGATGGAGGGTGTCTTCCTGAAGCGCGGTGACTATACCAACCCTCTCGACGAAGATAAGGTATGGCACTTTGAGCCTCTTGTAAAGGTTGGTGATACTGTTAAAGCAGCAGGCTGGTTGGGCTCTGTAGAGGAGAACCACCAGAATCTCAAGATTATGGCACCTTTCGGCATCGAGGGTGAGTGGACGGTAAAGTCCATTGCCAAGGCCGGTGACTATAAGATCAAGGATACAATTGCGGTGATTGCAAACGCACAGGGCGACGAGATGACTCTCGACATGATTCAGAAGTGGCCTGTACGTGTGCCTATGTCCGATTACAAAGAGAAACCACGTCCATTCAAGCTTCTTGAAACAGGTGTGCGCACAATCGATACGCTGAACCCCATCGTTGAGGGTGGTACAGGCTTTATCCCCGGTCCTTTCGGTACCGGCAAGACAGTGCTCCAGCATGCTATCTCAAAGCAGGCCGAGGCAGACATCGTTATCATCGCTGCCTGCGGTGAGCGTGCGAACGAGGTTGTGGAGATCTTTACCGAGTTCCCCGAGCTCGTAGACCCGCATACCGGCCGCAAGCTGATGGAGCGTACAATCATCATCGCCAACACATCGAACATGCCTGTCGCAGCGCGTGAGGCATCAGTGTACACAGCCATGACAATCGCGGAGTACTACCGCGCGATGGGCTTGAGAGTGCTTCTTATGGCCGACTCTACTTCACGTTGGGCACAGGCTCTGCGTGAGATGTCGAACCGTATGGAGGAGCTCCCCGGTCCCGATGCGTTCCCAATGGATATCTCATCAATCATCGCCAACTTCTACAGCCGCGCAGGTTATGTATACCTCAACAACGGCGAGGTGGGTTCAATCACCTTCATCGGTACCGTATCTCCTGCCGGAGGTAACCTCAAGGAGCCTGTGACCGAGAACACGAAGAAGGTTGCACGATGCTTCTATGCCCTTGAGCAGGACCGTGCCGACAAGAAACGCTATCCGGCCGTGAACCCAATCGACTCTTATTCAAAGTACATAGAGTACCCCGAGTTCTCGGAGTATATCACCGGACGCATCGGCGACGGCTGGCTCTCTATGGTAAACGAGGCCAAGACACGTCTGCTGCGCGGTAAGGAGATTGCCGAGCAGATAAACATCCTTGGTGATGACGGTGTACCCGTGGATTATCACATCACATTCTGGAAGTCGGAGCTCATTGACTTTGTCGTTCTGCAGCAGGATGCCTTCGACGAGGTGGATGCGGTTACTCCGCTCGAGCGTCAGGAGGAGATTTTGAGGACTGTTACCGACATCTGTCGTGCAGAGTACGATTTCGAGGATTTCCAGCAGGTTACCGACTTCTTCAAGAAGGTCATCAACATCTGCAAGCAGATGAACTATTCAGAGTTCAACGGCGAGAAGTACAACGCATACAAGGTTGAACTGGAGAAGCTGCTTGCCACCAAACAGGTATCTAACGAATAATTGAGTACGATTATGGCTACAGAAGCATTTCAGAAAATATATACAAAGATTAACTCCATCACCAAGGCTACTTGTTCGTTGAAGGCTACAGGAGTAGGATACGATGAGCTTGCTACCGTGAATGGAAAGTTGGCCCAGGTTGTAAAGATTATGGGCGACGAGGTGACATTGCAGGTGTTCGAGGGTACCGGCGGTATCCCGACGAATGCCGAGGTTGTCTTCCTGGGCAAGGCTCCTACACTCAAGGTGAGTGACCAGCTTGCAGGACGTTTCTTCAATGCCTATGGTGACCCCATCGACGGAGGTCCGGCAGTCGAGGGACAGGAGGTTGAGATTGGCGGTCCGTCGGTGAACCCGGTGCGCCGCAAGCAGCCGTCGGAGCTCATCGCAACCGGTATCGCGGGTATCGACCTCAACAATACATTGGTGACAGGTCAGAAGATTCCTTTCTTCGCCGACCCCGACCAGCCTTACAACCAGGTGATGGCTAACGTGGCAATGCGTGCCGAGACTGACAAGATTATCCTTGGCGGTATGGGTATGACAAATGACGACTACCTCTACTTCAAGAACCTCTTTACCAATGCCGGTGCACTTGACCGCATCATCTCGTTCATGAACACCACCGAAGACCCTGCCGTTGAGCGTCTGCTTATCCCTGATATGGCCCTTACTGCTGCGGAGTACTTCGCAGTCGAGAAGAACCAGAAGGTGCTTGTGCTGCTCACCGACATGACAA
This sequence comes from uncultured Bacteroidales bacterium, assembly GCA_937900095.1. Classification (GTDB taxonomy): domain Bacteria; phylum Bacteroidota; class Bacteroidia; order Bacteroidales; family Bacteroidaceae; genus HGM04593. The sequence goes on from CALCEC010000089.1 coordinate 4,189, forward strand.
TGTACGCCGATGCGCTCTCAATAGTGTCGAACCGTATGGACCAGATTCCTTCAAAGGACTCTATGCCGGGTTCTCTTTACTCTGACCTTGCGAAGATATACGAGAAGGCGGTGCAGTTCCCTGCCGGCGGTTCAATAACCATCATTGCCGTTACCACGCTTTCAGGCGGTGACATCACACACGCTGTGCCAGACAACACCGGTTATATCACCGAGGGCCAGCTCTTCCTGCGCCGCGACAGTGACATCGGTAAGGTTATCGTTGACCCGTTCCGTTCATTGTCTCGTCTGAAGCAGCTTGTATCGGGTAAGAAGACACGTAAGGACCACCCGCAGGTGATGAATGCTGCGGTACGTCTCTACGCCGATGCTGCAAATGCAAAGACAAAGCTGGAGAACGGTTTCGACCTTACGGACTACGACCAGCGTACACTGTCGTTCGCGAAGGAGTATTCAGACAAGCTCCTTGCTATTGACGTGAACCTCAATACCACAGAGATGCTCGACGTTACATGGGGATTGTTCTCAAAGTACTTCAAGCCCGAGGAGGTCAACATGCGTCAGGAGTTTGTAGAACAGTATTGGAAAAAATAATATGAGGAAAGCAAAATGATTGCGTTTCAATATAACAAGACATCGCTTCAGCATCTTGAAAAGCAACTGAAGATGCGTGTGCGCACTTTGCCTATCATCAAGAACAAGGAGAGTGCACTGCGCATTGAGGTGAAGAGATGCAAGGAGGAGATGCAGGCACACGACGATGCGTATGCTGCACAGCTTGAGCAGTACCGTGCGCTGTTCGCCCTCTGGAACGAGTTTGACAGTTCGCTTGTGAAGACCGGCGAGCTCAACATCGTCCAGCGTAAGGTGGCAGGCGTTAGGGTTCCGGTGCTCCAGAATGCGAGCTTCATCGTCGAGCCATACAGCCTCTTTGCTTCGCCCAAGTGGTTTGCCGACGGTATCGAGTTCCTCAAGGAGATGGCAATGACAGCTATACGCCGCGAGCTGCTCAACCGCAAGCTTGTGCTGCTTGAGAATGCACGTAAGAAGACGACCCAGAAGGTGAACCTCTTCGAGAAGGTGCAGATACCGGGCTATCAGGATGCCATTCGTAAGATAAAGCGTTTTATGGAGGATGAGGAGAACCTGTCGAAGTCTTCACAGAAGATCCTTAAATCCCTTTTGGAACAGAGAGAGGAGGTAGCCGTATGATAACCAAGATGAATAAACTGACACTTCTTGTGTATCACAAGGAGTATACGGATTTCCTGCAGCGTCTGCGTGAGGTCGGGGTGGTGCATATCGTTGAGAAGAACCAGGGTGCGGTAGAGAACCCTGAACTTGAGCGACAGCTGGCTCTTGCCGCAAAGTATGCGCGTGCGATAAAGACTCTTGAGGGTGCTGCTCCGCTGAATCTGGCTGCGGCAGGTGATGTTGCCCTTGCCGACAATATCGTTGAGAGACTTGACACTCTGACTGCCGACATTGAGCGTCGCAAGACCGAGTTGCAGGTGATTGACAAGGATATCACCGCTCTTGAACCATGGGGCGAGTTCAATTATCATAAGATTGAGGCAATTGAAAAGGCCGGTTATGAGATCCGTTTCCATGTTACAGCCGCAAAGAACTACGACCCGGAGTGGGGGCGGCTGTACAACTCGATAGTGATTGCCGAAAGACAGGGCCGTCTGCACTTTGTTACCTTTACAAAGAGAGGCGTAGAGTTCGAGATAAACGCGGAGAATGCAAAGCTGCCATCCTCTTCACTGTCGGCTCTCATTGCTGAACGTGAAAAGGCTGTACAGCATATCGGGTCGTTCGAGAACGAGTTCCGTGCCTTTGCCGAGGCTAACCTGAATACCATGCGTGCTGCCCATGAGAAGGCCATGCACGATGTGGAGTTCACCAAGGTGGTGCTTGACGGCGAAAAGATGTCGGGCGACAAGCTGCTTATGCTCGAGGGTTGGGTACCCGAGGAGAATGTTGCGGAGTTGAAGAGCATGCTCGATGCAAGTGGTGCTTTCTATGAGCTCCGTCCGGCAAAGCGTGGCGATGACTTCCCGGTGAAGTTCAAGAACAATGCCTTTACACGCATGTATGAGGTGTTGACAAAGATGTACGGTATGCCAAGCAATACCGACTTCGACCCCACGCCTATCGTGGCACCGTTCTTCTCACTCTTCTTCGCCTTGTGTATGGGTGATGCCGGTTACGGACTCATTCTAATACTCCTGGGCTTTGTCCTCAAGAAGAAGATGAGCAGCGACCTTGCGGGAATGATGAACCTGGTGATAACACTGGGTATATTCACGACAGTGATCGGTGCTATCATGGGTACGTTCTTCGGAATAAGCCTGCTGGGTACAGACCTGCCCGAGTCGGTGAAGTCCTTCATCTTTGCCGGTGAGGTCGAACTGTTCGGCGCTGTATATGACAAGCAGATGATTCTTGCCCTTGCAATAGGTGTCATCCATATATCACTTGCCATGACTGTCAAGGCTATCAACAATACGGTGTTCTTCGGCTTCAAGGAGTCGCTGAGTACCTGGGGATGGTGGCTTGTTGTAGTGGGCAGTGCCATTGTGGGAACACTCTCGCTGTTGAGCATAATACCTGCCGATGTCTCAAAATGGGTGATGATTGCCATCGGTGGCATCGGAGCTATCGGAATATATCTGCTCAACGACTTGCACCGCAATGTCTTCATCAACGTCGGTGCCGGTCTGTGGGATACATACAATATGGCGTCGGGCCTTTTGGGTGACGTGCTCTCTTATATCCGTCTCTTTGCATTAGGATTGGCCGGCGGTATGTTGGGTCAGACATTCAACACGCTTGCCCTGATGGTTGTCGAGGGACAGGAGGGTTTCGGTGCCGTGCTGGGCTGGATAGGCTTCGGCTTGATAATCCTTTTCGGCCACACACTGAACATTGCAATGTCTTGCCTCAGTGCATTCGTGCATCCATTGCGTCTGACCTTTGTCGAGTATTTCAAGAATGCAGGTTATGAGGGTAAGGGCGTCGAATATAAACCATTCAAGAACAAGTAAAAATATAAATATTAAATCAAAAAGTTATGAACGAAATTTTAGGTTTTTTGGGTATGGGTCTCATGTTGGGACTCGCCGGTGTAGGTAGCTGTTACGGTACTTCTATCGCAGGTAACGCTGCCATTGGTGCGACGAAGAAGGATCCTTCAAAGTCTTCACGTTACATGCTGTTGTCAGCTCTTCCTGCTACACAGGGTCTTTACGGCTTCTTGGCGTTCCTGCTCCATTCGGGTAAGGTTACAGAGGAGACAGGTGCTCTGTGGTTCGGTGTAGGCGTAGGCTTGGGTCTCGTTTGTCTTTTCTCTGCTATCCGTCAGGGACAGGTTTGTGCAAACGGTATCATCGGTTTGTCACAGGGTCACGACGTGCAGACAAATACTATGATTTACGCAGCGTTCCCCGAGTTCTATGCAATTCTTGCGCTGGTATCTACATTCCTTGTATAAGCAATAGCTTGGATATTGTTGACGGACTCGCTCACGGGCGGGTCCGTTTTTTTATGGTTGTGAATGAGCGGTATTCATGGTCTTGTCATGCTGGAGCGTTGCTATGCATCTCTTATTTCGCGCTTCTTGAGATCCTTCCTGTCGTCAGGATGACAAATTCCGCGTCTTCTGTCATTTCGAACGCATGTGAGAAATCTCAAATAATATGACATGATGTGCTCGCGTAAAACGAGATCCCTCGTCGCTGCGCTCGCTCGGGATGACAGTTTCGCGGCCTGTCATTTCGAACGCATGTGAGCAATCTCTGTATTCGCATTGCTTGAGATCCTTTGACAATGCCGCCTTTTCGCGACCCGCACGGCATGAGCATTGTCCATGCTACGTGCGACCATTCGCTGCCGGCATTAACTTCGTTGAATCTGCTTTCGCTCGCAGTGAGATTAAAGTAAACTTGTATCTCGCTTGCTTAATCGCAGCATTGTCGAACCCTGCGGATTTCGTCGTTGCACTCGCTCGGAATGAACTGTGCGCGATTTTATATAGATTACATTGAACTCACGTTAAAGATTTTAATAATTCAAAAAAAAGTATTAATTTTGTATCGGAATAGAGAGAAGGAAATCCCTTCTCCCTATTTTGTCGTTATATAATAAGGTATCTCTGGAGTGAGTGCCTTGATTTTTTTGAGTATTATTTTATGAAAAAGAACTTATTGCTTCCCGACTATCTTTTTGAGATAAGCTGGGAGGTCTGCAACAAGGTCGGCGGTATCTATACAGTGGTATCTACCAAGGCCCGTACAATATCTGAAATGGAGAACTTGACGGCTGTCTACATTGGACCCGATCTTTGGAAAGAGAAAGAGAATCCGCTTTTTACCGAGGATAAACGTCTTTGGAGTGCATGGCGAAAGAAGGTTTGCGACGACAAACTGACTGTACGCTGCGGCTATTGGGAGATTCCCGGACGTCCAAAGGTGGTCCTTGTCGATTACACCGGTTACATGGAGGATAAGGATGCTATCTACGGAGAGCTTTGGATGGATTACGGAGTTGATTCATTGCACGGATATGGTGACTATGACGACTCTATGATTTTCGGCTACGCGGTAGGAAAGGTTATCGAGAGCTTCTACAATACGAATATCAAGAAGGGTAGCAACGTGGTTGTTCAGGCCCATGAGTGGCAGAGCGGCAACGCAGCCCTTTATGTAAAGAAGCACCTTCCGGCCGTTGGAACAATCTTTACCACACACGCTACAAGCATAGGCCGTTCAATAGCTTCGAACGGTAAACCCCTATATGACTATTTTGAAGGTTACAACGGCGACCAGATGGCTGCCGAGCTTAACGTGCAGTCAAAGCAGTCGGTCGAGAAGATCACTGCTGCGAACATCGACTGCTTCACGACAGTGAGCGAGCTCACGGCACGTGAGTGCAAGCAGTTGCTGGAGCGTGAGTGCGACGTTATCCTTGAGAACGGTTTCGAGAAGGATTTTGTACCTACAGGCAAGGCGTTCGATGCAAAGAGAAAGGTTGCACGCGATGCACGCCTGCGTGTGGCAAGGGCACTCACCGGTGATACAGTCTCTGATGATGCTCTCATCATTGGTATCGGCGGACGCATGGAGATGCGCAACAAGGGTATCGACATGTTCCTTGAGACTATGGCACGCCTGAATGCTTGCGGCCTTGAGCGCGACGTAGTGGCGTTTGTGGACGTTCCTGCATGGTCGGGCGATGCACGCGAGGACCTCGTGAAGCGTCTGCGCAGCGACAAGCAGTCTTGGGAAACTCCGCTGCCTAACCCTTACATGACACATAACCTCAACAACTTCTACGATGATGCCATCGCTTGCACTATCCGCAATCTGCAGATAGACAACCGCACCGGCAAGAACCGTGTCAAGGTTATATATGTCCCATGCTATCTCAAGGGTAATGACGGAATTTTCGATATGGAGTATTACGATGTGCTCATCGGTAACGACCTGAGCGTTTATCCTTCGTATTACGAGCCATGGGGATATACTCCGCTGGAGAGCGCAGCCTTCCACATCCCTACAATCACCACTAACCTTGCAGGCTTCGGTCTGTGGGTCAATTCGGAGCTTGGCCATGAGGGCAAACTCGTTGATGGAGTGGAGGTAATATGCCGTAATGACAGCAACTATTTCGATGCAGCCGAGGTTATTACAAAAACTATTTGTATCTTTGCAAAACTTTCTGAAAAGGAGGTTGCCGACTGCCGTAAGAAAGTCGCAAAGATGGCGGAAAAGGCTCAGTGGAAGCACTTTATAAGCAAATATCTCAAGGCTTACGATTTTGCACTCACTGTAGCAGCCGGTAGAAAATAAAGATAATATATTGAGTTGCCACAGGAGGCTGTAATCCCAACACTGTTGTCATATCGAGCGTACGCGAGATATCTCAATGGTTTTTATGCAGAGATCTCTCCCTGCGGTTCGAGATGACATTGACGTTACCTTGTCATTCCGAACGTATGTGAGGAATCTGATGAAATATCTTGTGGTGGATTTTTTTGATATAAATAAGGAAATATTCATTTAATTATAAATTATGATAGCAATTAGTAACACAAACCAACCAGCTTGGAAAACTGTTAATGTTAAATCTTACATCCCCGAGTCTTTGAAGAGACTTGAGGAGTTGTCACGTAACCTGTGGTGGGTATGGAACGAGGAGGCAAAAGAGCTCTTCTCTATGCTCGATGCAGACCTTTACAAGGCTTGTGGCGGCAACCCCGTTCTTCTCCTTGAGAAGTTGGGCGTTGAGAAACTCGACGAGCTTTCTAAGGACAAGGCAGTCCTTGATAAACTTGCTGATGTATATGCGGACTTCCGCAAATATATGGATGTAAAGCCTAACGCTAAGCGTCCTTCTGTAGCATACTTCTGTATGGAGTATGGTCTTACAAGCGTTCTCAAGATCTATTCAGGTGGTCTCGGTATCCTTGCCGGTGACTATTTGAAGGAGGCTTCTGACTCAAATGTCGATATGTGTGCGGTAGGTTTCCTCTATCGTTACGGTTACTTCAGCCAGTCTCTCTCAATGGACGGCTCACAGATTGCCAACTACGATGCACAGAATTTCAACCAGCTCCCGATAGAGCGCGTATACGAGGAGGACGGTGTAACTCCACTCGTTATCCACGTTCCTTACATCGACTACTATGTTCACGCAAATGTATGGAAGGTAAATGTAGGCCGTGTGCCCCTCTACCTCCTCGACACAGACTTCGACATGAACAGCGAGTTCGACAAGCCTATCACACACAAGCTCTATGGTGGTGACTGGGAGAACCGTCTGAAGCAGGAGATCCTGCTCGGTATCGGTGGTATGATCGCTCTTGAGAAGATGGGTATCAAGAAGGATATCTATCACTGCAACGAGGGTCACGCAGCTCTCTGCAACCTCTACCGTCTGACACAGTACATCAAGACCGGTTACACATATGAGGAGGCTCTTGAGATTGTACGTGCAAGCAGCCTTTACACTGTTCACACTCCTGTTCCTGCAGGTCACGACTACTTCGACGAGGCTCTCTTCGGCAAGTACATGAGAGGCTATGCAAGCCAGTTGAACATCACATGGGACGACCTCATGAACCTTGGCCGCATCAACGCCGGTGACAAGAACGAGCGTTTCTGTATGTCTACATTCGCTTGTAACACTTGCCAGGAGATCAACGGTGTGAGCCGCCTCCACGGTAAGGTATCAAAGTCAATGTTCGCCGAGATTTGGAAAGGTTACTACCCATCAGAGAACCACGTAGGTTATGTAACCAACGGTGTTCACTATCCAACATGGGTTGCTCCCGAGTGGGATGCCCTCTACCGCAAGAACTTCGACCCAAGCTTCATCAGCGACCAGTCAAACGAGGATATCTGGCATGCAATCGACAAGATCTCTAACGAGACAATCTGGAACACACGCGTTGCACGCAAGAAGATGCTTATCAACTACATCAAGAAGGCGTTCAGCGAGGATTGGTTGAAGAACCAGGGTGACCCTATGCGTATCGTTGACGTTGTGAAGAAGATCAACCCCGATGCACTTGTTATCGGTTTCGCACGCCGCTTCGCTACTTACAAGCGTGCTCACCTTCTCTTCACAGACCTCGACCGTCTTGCAAAGTTGCTCAACAACCCCGAGCGTCCTATCCAGTTCCTCTTCGCAGGTAAGGCTCACCCACACGATGGTGCAGGTCAGGGCTTGATCAAGAAGATTATCGAGGTATCTCGCCGTCCTGAGTTCGTAGGTAAGATTATCTTCCTCGAGAACTATGACATGGACCTTGCGAAATTGCTCGTATCAGGTGTAGATATCTGGATGAACACTCCTACACGTCCTCTCGAGGCTTCAGGTACATCAGGTGAGAAGGCTCTCATGAACGGTGTCCTCAACTTCTCAGTCCTCGACGGCTGGTGGTGCGAGGGTTACAAGCCAGGCGCAGGTTGGGCACTCAAAGAGGAGCGCACATACCAGAACCAGGAGTTCCAGGATCAGCTCGATGCTGCTACAATCTATACTCTCCTTGAGAACGAGATTCTTCCAATGTACTACAACCGCAACGGTAAGGCTTACTCAGACGAGTGGGTAGAGTGCATCAAGAAGTCTATCGCCGAGATTGCTCCTCACTTCACAATGAAGCGTCAGCTCGATGACTACTACAGCAAGTTTTACTGCAAGCAGGCAGAGCGTTACCACCGTCTTATCGCCAACGACTCAAAGGTTGTCCGTGAGCTCGCCAAGTGGAAAGAGGAGGTAGCTGCAAAGTGGAACGCAGTTGAGGTTCTCTCTGTAGATGGTGATACAAACTTCCTCAATGGCGCAATGTCAGCAGCCGACAAGTACAACGTTAGCGTAAAGGTTGACGAGAAAGGCTTGGACAACGCAGTTGCTATCGAGTTGGTAGTTATCGCTCCCGACGCAAAGGGCAACGACCAGGTATTCATGACATATCCTCTTGAGGTCGTTAAGCGTGAGGGCAACATCTTCACATTCGCTGCGGAGATTGCTCCTACAAACGCCGGTGAGTTCAAGATAGCATTCCGAATGTATCCTAACCACGAGGAGCTTCCTCACCGTATGGACTTCGCATACGTTAAGTGGTTCGCTTAATTCAAGCATGAACATATCATCAAAGGCGCGCTCGCACGAGCGCGCCTTTTTTTTGGCTAAAATGTTTAGTGTTTAATGTGTAATGTTGAATGTATAACGTTTAATGCCGTAGGGGCGAACCGCTGTGTTCGCCCTTCATGTTTAAAGTAGTGCCTAAAATGACTAACGTGTATTTATAGCTTTAAAGTGCTCCCTTAAGGTAGGGGAGCTCTGCGAAGCGGTGAGGGGCTAAAATTATTTTAAAAAGGTGTAATGTTGAACGTTATATTTGAAACGGCATTCAGGTATTGTTAAATACATCTGAATGCCGTTTTCTCATTTACACAATATTTTGGATACTGCCATGTTCTGCGTGTAATGGTTGATACGTGGGGCTTATTGTTGAATGATCACGGTTTGTCGAGCGAGCGATTTTCAGCTGCTCCACTTTTCAAGGGGGAGATTTCTGTTTATAATAAAACCCATACTCCAGGATTATCCTTGCCTTCGCGTTTCAGAACACCCTTCTTCTGCATTGCAGAGAGGTCACGTTCAATGGTGCGCTGGCTCACGGACAAAGTCTCCGACATTTGTTTGCCGGTTATTGTCGGAGACTCTTTAATGAGATTGAGGATTTTCTGCTGACGCTCAGTGAGTTTCGTCTCCGACACGTCTCCGTCATGGTCTCCGACATTCGAGGTGTCGGAAGAGGCGAAGATGATGGTTTGAAATTGAGTCGGAGTAGATTTGAACACAGGCTTCAGTTCGTCTTTATATCCTTCCAATGCTTTGGTCTCATTACAGATGCGTGTGAGTCCACTGCCTCGCTTCTCCATGTAATCAAGCTGAGCCATCACATTTGCGAGTATGGGATTGCGCCTTTCAGAAGACACATCTTTGATGTCCAAATCCTGTATCAGCATACCATTGTACATCCCTCCTGGGGATGTTACAGTGAGGCGGTCATCGTAAATGTCAAGATGAACTTCACTACCCATTACGGTGTAGTCACGATGGATGAAATGATTAACCATTGTCTCCAAAACGGCACGTTCCGCATATTCAGGTTTGTTCTTTCGTCCATCAGGCAGTTTCTCCCAGCCTCTCTTGGTGTTTGACTTCACAAAATTCATGGCTTCACGGAGCAACATGAGAACATTGCCGGTAAACTCTGCATCGTTGATGGCATCGCCCTTTTCCTTTCCATCCCATCGAGTACAGTACAAACGGGATTGCCACAAAGGACAATCATCAGCAAACAATGCACCTGCATTCGTAAGTTTCCCATCACTTGTTACAAGTCCAAACGACAAGAGATATTTCTTGTCCCATTCTTGTTTGGTGCGGCCTTTGAACGAGTTCGCCAATATCGTAAAGGAATAGTCCTCTGCTTTATAATCTGTGTGAAGGGAATCAAAAGTTTTGTTGGAACCTTTCAGTACCAAGCGAACCATCTGCTCTGCCGTGGCAGGAAGGCTTTCATCACCGATGCGAACAAAGGCTATTCGCTGACCGTCTCCAACGTAGTAATATGGGGTATAATGCCCTGCGTTGACTTTGAGTTGCAATATTTGTAAGTCCTCTATATCACGTGGAATCATTTCAACATCCGGTAAGGGATCCATATAGTCACGAATCCTGCTGCTGATTGCTTCGCAAACATGCTGCACATCATCAAGTCCTTTGACGATGCCATCATTGTCAATGCCAAAGAAAAGTGAACCACCCAAGCCATTGGCAAAAGCACTTACGCTTTTCAGCCAACTCTTAGGTTTCTTCTCTTCAAGCATTACTTTGAAATCGTATGCAGTACATTCGCTTATATAATTATTTGTTTTCATCTGTCTTCGTGTCCTGTTGATTTGTGTTTTGTTGTGGAACTGCCATCTGCAGGAATCTATTGGTAAGATTCGAACCTTGCATCAGATTGTCATAGGATTCTTAACTTTGTTTTCTTCACGCTTAGCATGAAAAAAAGTTCCAAAATAAGTTCCAATTAATGAACTTGCTAGTGCAATTGTAATATCTGCCCACATAGGAATATTCTAATCTGTTTAACTATAAATTATTTATGTATCATAGGCGTATCTATAATCCCCCCCCCCCAGTCTAATCACGAAGTTAATATAATAACTTAAGAAATGGAAAAAACATTGTGACATTCTTTTTGTTTTATGTATTTTTAGCGAAAATGGTTGGTAAAGATGGCAAAAAAGGAATTTTGCATCATATTTGCTTATTTAACGAGATGAGTGGATAGATTTTCAATAAAATTGAGTACCTTGCAAATAATTCTGCATAGGATTCACGAACAAAATTAAAAATCGTGCCGTTTGGGATTGGCTAGCCAGCAGGGGCTGAACAAGATTCAGAAACTATCAAGGGAATTGCCAAAAACAATAGTGTTCCTACAGATAATGTCACTTAAATAGCACCAAAATAAGTATTGTATCTTTTTGAAAATAACACATAATGCGTTATTTGTAAAAACTTTGACTATTCTATTGAGCACGGATGGTCAGAAGTGGCTGTATATCACAAAGTGTTTGAATAGATAAAGATCATTGCCTTCTTGTTTTAGTAACTCTGGCAGATTTCCTGACACGAAAAACGATGATTTATGCCCATATTTAGACATTTTGGCAGACGGAGGAATTTGGCAAGTATATTGCACTACGTTTTATAGTGTCAGGGCATTGCGTTGTCCTAAAACGACTACCGAGTACGCAACAAGCAGAGTACCTCTCTGTTTAATAAAGGGCGACAATAACATTATTAACGTATAATTTGGAAACATATGTTTGTAAAAAACGTAAATGGTTCTGGTAGATTCCCTGCTCCAAAGGGATATGCATCTTGGCTGGATTATTGGAAAGCACAAACAGGAATCAATCCAACATGTTGTTCTACAGATAATTGTTGGGGAAGAAATCTTGTTGGTGCCCACGTTCAGAAAGCATATAGTAGCGACCAAAGATGGTACATCGTACCTCTATGTGCATCGTGTAATAATAGAACAGACACCTTTAACGTAAATGCTACATTGGTGCCTGTTCCAAGTAATCTTTAATAGATTCCGTTCCACACTCAATTGTAGTTCCAGTACAATTGAGGTCTCTCGAGCAACTGCGTTTTGACACTGCACAGTTGCTTTTTTATAACTTTGATAATATAACGACAAAAGTACGCTTTTATTGTTACAAGTCCCAAAGTTTCTACAAATATAAACGCATAACCAAGCCTAATGGTTGCGGAGCTGACATTTAATATGTGTCACTTATTTTAAGTTATATAAACTCACCTTATTTTAAAAACATATAATAATCATTGCAATTCCAATGATTGTAGTTGAATTTGCGTCACAATAATCTAAAAAGCAATGATTGTGGGTTTGCATATGGCGGTAGATAAGAGCCTGTTATATCGTGGCTTTTAGCGTCTATTGTTTAATGTTAAATGTTTAGCATAAAAAGCTGCTCCCCTTGTTTGTAATCAAGGTGGAGCTCCGCGAAGCGGTGAGGGGCTAAAATTATTTTAAAAAGGTGTAATGTTGAACGTTTAATGTTTATTGTGTACCTGCGGATCTGTCATTCCGAACTACAGGGAGGAATCTCTTCTTTCGTGTTTTTTGAGATCCCTCGTCGCTACGCTCTGTCGGGATGACAATGAGCATGTTAGATGCTTCGCTACGCTCTAGCATGACAAACGACCTGATTTCTATAAAGGAAAAATTTTTAGAAATTCAAACTGCTTTTGAATTTAATCCCTCTCACTATAAAGATTTTCTGCACTCGCTGTGAAAAATATCGAAACAAGTTTCATATTTCTTGCTCGTTTGTGATAATCATTAATTATTTTTGTATCAAACAAACTATCGACTATGAGTGACAAGGATAAAATATATTCTCCCGAGGAGGAGAAACTGAATATAATATCCCATGCCATAGGTATTGCCGGTGCGGTGGCTGTAGGTGCTTACTTCCTTTCGCTTGTCATAGCCAAGGGCGGTGATGCCTGGGACATTGCAAGTATAATACTTTACATCATTGGTATGCTGGGTTCTTTCATATGTTCCACTGCGTACCACTCGGCAAAGCCGGGGACTCCGTCAAGGCTTCTCCTGCGCAAGTTCGACCACTCGGCAATATATTGGTATATAGCCGGCTGCTACTCGCCGATAACGCTCATTGCCATGCGCGATGTCGGTTATTGGGGGTGGGGCATCTTCATCTTCTGTTGGCTGTGTGCCATTATCGGCACGTTCGTCAGCGTTAATACAATGAAGAAACATAACCGCATTGAGACACTCTGTTATGTACTCATGGGACTTACCATCGTTGTGGCTATGAAGCAGTTCTATGATGCTGTCCCGCTGTTTGTCTTCCTGTGGGTAGTGGGCGAGGGTGTCGCATATATAATAGGTGCTGTGCTCTACAGCCTGCATAAGGTGAAGTATATCCATGCGGTATTTCACCTGTTTGTGCTTATAGGTACTGTGTGCCACATGTTGGCTGTGTGGAAGATATTTGAGATGATGTAAACAACACTCGCGAGAATACGGTTTTTGCCTGTCTGGTATCAGCCGCTTTCAAATATCCGATTCTCGTGAGCTTTAAAAATTCTGACAAATGATTAAGGTATACAATAAATATCCGTTGCTGCAACATAATACTTTCGGCATTGAGGCTGTTGCGGAGCGTTTTGTGGAGTTCTCGAGCACAGAGGCTCTTGTCGGCTTCCTTAAAGAGGGCTTCACCGGCAACTCTCTTATCATCGGTGGTGGCAGCAATCTGCTTTTTGCGGGTGACTTCGCCGGCACTGTGTTCCATTCAAGGATAATGGGGATTGAGGTGCTTGACGAGACTGGGAACGATGTGCTTGTGCGTGCCGGCAGCGGTGTCAACTGGGATGAGTTCGTGGGCTACTGCGTGGAGCAGGGTTGGCACGGGCTCGAGAACCTGTCGCTTATCCCGGGCGAGGTGGGCGCGAGTGCCGTGCAGAATGTGGGGGCATACGGGGTAGAAGCCGGCGACCTTATAGTGAAGGTGGATGCAATAGAGATTGACGGTGCCTCTCCTTGTGCGTTTACAAATGCCGATTGTGAATTTGCCTACCGCCACAGCATATTCAAGGGTGCCGAAAAGGATAAGTATATTATTACGCATGTTACATTCCGGCTCAAGAAAGATGCCGCGTTCAAACTCTCATACGGCAACCTCAAGGAGAAGGTTGAGGAGCTTGGAGGTGCCACGCTCGCCAATGTACGTAAGGCTGTATGTGAGATACGCCGTGCGAAGCTTCCCGACCCTGCGGAGATTGGCAGTGCGGGCAGCTTCTTCATTAACCCGGTTGTTCCTGCCGTTGTGGCTGCAAAGCTCAAAGAGGAGTATCCCACAATGCCGCAATATCCATTGCCCGACGGCAATGTGAAGCTTTCGGCCGGATGGATGATAGAGCAGTGCGGTTGGAAAGAGCGCCCTGCCGAGCATGTGGGTGTATACAAGCACCAGGCATTGGTTGTGATAAACCGCGGCGGTGCTACGGGTGCCGAGGTGATTGCCTTTGCCAAGGATGTGGTTGCATCGGTAAAGGAGAGATTCGGTGTCGGGCTGAATATGGAGGTAAATGTAATCGGGTGATGCTATGAAACTGAGGTTTTTAGGAACAGGAACTTCCACGGGTGTCCCGGAGATCGGATGCAAATGTGAGGTATGCACCTCTACCGACCCGCGTGACAGACGTTTGCGTTGCTCGGCTCTTCTGGAGGCCGGTGATGTGAATATCCTCATTGACTGCGGCCCTGACTTCAGGGAGCAGATGCTGCGTGCCGATGTAAAGAAGATTGATGCCTTGCTGTTGACGCATAAGCATTATGACCACCTGATAGGTATTGATGACCTGCGCCCTTATACGCGTGACAAGGAGCTGCCGATATATGCCGACCGTGAGACGGAAATGCAGATACGCTCGTTCTTCCCTTATTGCTTCGGCAAGGTAAAGTACCCGGGTGTCGCAAACATAGGCGTACATACGATAGACCATAAATGTGCATTGGATGTCTGTGGCTTGAATGTGGTGCCCTTGCGTGTTTTTCATGGTATGTTCCCGATAACGGCCTACCGCATCGGCAAGCTCGCTTATATAACCGACATGAGCTACATTGAGCCCGGCGAACTTGAGAAACTCAAGGGTGTCGAGGTGCTTGTCATCAATGCGCTCCGCTTTTCAAAGCCCCACAAGACACACCACACGGTACTTGAGGCGTTGGCCATTGTAGACTATCTGAAACCCCGCGAGACCTACTTCACGCACATGATGCACCATATCGGCCTGCACGCAAAGATTGAGAAGTGCCTGCCCCCGGGAGTTCATCTTGCTTACGACGGGCTTGAGATTGAGGTGTGATGTGGCTACAATAATTAACGACAGATGGCTTGCATTTGCAAGCCATCTGTCGTTAATGTCATCTTTATTTCTTTCCAATAACCTCAAGCAGGTGTTTTACTCCTGCCTCTATCTGCCTGTCGCGGCCGCTGAGATTATCCTCGGGTGTGTTGTACACCTCAATGTCCGGCATCAGGAGCTGGTTCTCAAGGTAATTGCCGTTCATGTCCTTGACTGCAACCTGTGGAACACCGAAGACGATTGATGCGTCAATCTGTGTCTCCCACCATACGGCTGTCATTGTGCCTGGAACAGGAGCACCGATAAGCTTGCCAAGGCCCAATGCCTTATATGTTGCAGGGAAACCATGTGCATTGGAATAGTTGTCCTCGCACATGAGCACTGCAGACGGTTTTGTCCACTGCGCGAAGGGGTCACTGCCTATGTATTGTCCACGTGGCTCGAAGCGCTGGAACTCCTTGCCAGAAAGGAGTATGGCAAGGTCTTCGTGCAGCCATCCGCCACCATTATGGCGGGTATCGATGAGCACCGCCTCGTGGTTACGGTATTTTCCAAGAAGCTCCGAGTATGTCTTGCGGAAGCTGTTGCTGTTCATCTCCCTGATATGTATATAGCCTATACGTCCACCCGAGAGCGAATCGGCCATTGCACGGCGGCGTTCCACCCAACGGTCATAGAGCATATTGTTTTCAGTGCCTTTGCCTATGGGTTTTATCCACTCCTCCCAACGCTTCTTGCTCTTTGGATTGTACATCGTGAGGCGCACTTTCTTGCCAGCCTTGTTCTCGAGCATGGGGTAATAGTCTTTTCCTGCCTCGATCTTCTGTCCGTCAATTGCCTCGATGATGTCGCCGTTCTTTATCTTTGAGCCGGATGTTGCCAACGGGCTCTTCCTGAGTATCTCCTTTATCTTCAGGCCGTCACCTGTATAGCTATCGTCATAGAACGCTCCCAGTACTGCCGTGTTGTAGTTGCTGCCAAGATTGCTGCGCGCTCCGGTGTGCGATGCGTTGAGCTCGCCAAGAAGCTCGGACAACAGGTCGGCGAAGTCCACATTGTTGGCAATGTGAGGCAAGAACTTGCGGTACTCCTTGCCATAGTATTCCCAGTCGACACCATGAAGGTCCTTTACATAGAACTTGTCCTTTACCTGTTTCCATACGTGGTCGAAGATGTACTCACGCTCGGCAGCCGGGCGATAGTTGTATTCGGCGCTGAAGTCGATGTTCTTTACGGCTTTTGAGCCCATATCAAACCTCTTTATCGCGCTTGACACCGTGTAGGCGAACTTCTCTTCCTTGTCAACATTCATTGTACCCCAACCGAAGTCTTTCACAGCGACATTATTGTTGCCTTCCTTGGTGTCATATTCCCAGAGGTCGCTGCTGCCGTTGTAGTTGGCCTGGTAGTAGAGCTTGCTGCCGTCTTTTGTGAGTATCGCATCTCCTATGCTGCCCGACATGCGGGTGAGACGTATGATGCGGTCATGACGGTTGGCAAGGTCGAATTCGAGCGGTTTTTCATCCTCCTTCTTCTCATCTTTCTTTTCATCTTTCTTCTCCTCTTCTTTCTCATTCTTCTTGTCGCCCTTCTTCTTGTTCTTCTTTTCCTCTTTCTTTTTCTCCTCCTCGGCCTTTGCCTTGTCGGCTTTCTCCTTCTCCATCTTCTTCTCCTCTTCGTACATGGCAAGCTCCTCCTTGTTCATGCGGAACTTGTCGTATGCCTCGCTGTCGAAGAACATTATATAAATGTCGCGGTGCGAGCCCCAGCTTCCATGGCTGCGGAATCCGGCTCTGTCAGAACTCCATATCATTGCTTTGCCGCCGAGTACCCAGCGTGGGCTTGCGTCGGTGTAACCGCTTTCGGTGAGGTTGTGTATCTCGCCGCTGCCGTCAGCCTTCACAAGCGCTATGTCTGTGTTGTTCCAGCCGCCTATGGCTATATATTTCGCAAGGAACCATTTGCTGTCGGGCGACCATTCAAAATCCTGGTCTCCGTCACTGTAAGAGTAGTTGTATTTGCCAGGGAGTACAGTACGTACTTTCTTGCTCTTGAGGTTGATTACACGCAGGGTAGTGCGGTCCTCAAGGAACGCAACCTCCTTTCCGTCTGGAGAGAACTTCGGCTGGAACGAAGCCTTGTCGGTCACTACAAGCGGTTCTTCCTTCAGCTCGGCTGCATATGTGAAGTATTTGTCGTCCTCGCGTACAATGCTTGTCATGTATATGCCCCACACACCGTTGCGTTCGGCGGAATATACGATGCTGCGCCCGTCGGGGCTCACGTCGACGTTGCGCTCCTGTTCTGGCGTGTCGGTTATGCGGCGTGTAGTCTTGTAGTCGACTGTGGTTACGAATACATCGCCGCGTACAACGAATGCGACCTCCTTGCCGTTTGGTGTTGCCGCTACAGCCGTGGCTCCCCTTGTGTATGTTGTCATGCTACGCTCGTTGGATGCTATGTCGGCAGTGAGTCGGATATTTACCTTCTTGGCCGGCTGGCCATCCTTGATGGTGTAGATGTCACCGTCGTATGCATAACACATTGTCCCGTCCTTTGCAATGGAAAGGAAACGTACAGGGTGCTTGCTGTGCTTTGTAACCTGCGTGGCTTTGGTCTTGCCCGATACCGATGCACGGAATATGTTGGCACTGCCTCCCTGTTCGCTAAGATAATAGTATGTGTCATTGTCGGCTGCCCATACAGGATTCCTGTCCTCGCCATTGTTGGTGGTGAGTTTCGTGAATTTCCTGTCACCTTCAACGTCGGTCATCCATATGTCACGTGTTATTGATGATGTATGGTGTTTGCGCCACTTGTCCTCATAGCCTTTTATGTCATGGTAGATTATTCTCTTTCCGTCGCCGCTTATGCATGGAGATTCCATCTTCTCCGATGAGAAGAGCTGCGGACGACCGCCCTCGACCGACACCTTGTATACCTGCGCGAATGTATTGCTAGGGAACTGTCCGTATTCGCTGCTCGGCATTGCCAATGTAGTGTACAGTATCTCGTTGTTGTTGAGGAATGCAGTGGGGTACTCCTCGCCCGAGTTTGTTGTCAGGCGTCTGGGTGCGCCGCCTTCCTTGGCAACCAGGTATATGTCAATGCTTCCTTCCCTGTTTGACGAGAACGCCAGCTTTTTACTGCAAGGAGACCATACAGGATGGCTGTCGTATGAACTTTGTGAGGTAAGCTGTCGTGCCTCGCCTCCCTTGCTGTCAACAGTGTAGATGTCACCCTTGTAGGTGAATGCAATGGTTGTACCGTCGGGTGAGATTGCGCAGTTGCGCAGCCAGCGCGGGGTTACCTGTGCCTGTGCAAACAGAGTTCCTGCACATAGCAACGAAAATAGAATCTTTCTCTTCATGTGTATTGTGTTTTATGTGTTGTGCTTGAATATTCATTATCTTTTACAAAGATAGCGAAGGCGAGTGGAGAATAAAACAAGTTCACTTGTTTTTATCCCGAGCCGTATCCCATCTTCTCGCTTCAGCGCAAAGATAGCAACAAACGAACTACTTCCGCACTCGCTGTGAAAAATATTCAAGCAAGCTTGATATTTCTTGTTCGTTTGTCACTATCTTTGCGGTAGACCGCGAAAATAGACTGCACTCGCAGTGAAATGTCAAAGTGAACTTTGCCTATCT
>CALCEC010000090.1 GCA_937900095.1 uncultured Bacteroidales bacterium
TGTTACTCTCTTTTCCTAAATCACTCAACTTTTTGCTTAGCCCCCCAGACTTTGCCGGTGAGCCACAAAAGGGTGGGGGTTGTATTAATTATAAAAGAGGGTGAGCCATCACAGCTCACCCTCAATCTGAATATAGGGTTAATTATAAAGTCTTACTTTACGATAACCTTTGCTGAACGGATGATGTTGCCGTTCTGCATCTTAACGAGGTATACACCCTCAGCAGCTGCAACCTGTGCAGGGTTCTTTACGAACTCTACCAACTTACCGTCAACAGTGTAGATCCAAGCCTTTTCTGCGTTCTTGATAGCGATTGCACCATCAACGCCCTCGGCTGAAGAAACCTCACCGATAACCTCCTCAACAGAAGTCTCGGCATCAAGGTTCTCCGGCTCGTCTGCTGCACCCTGGTCGCGTGTGTCAACAGCTGCACGGCCTGGGTTGTTACCTACGATCTTGGCACCGAAGTCCATAGAGAAGCCCTTTGCGTGGAGACCTGTAGGAAGGAACATACCTGCGAACCATGCGTCAGAGAATACGATACGCAGACGGCTGTCGCCTGGAGTTGCATCCTCTGGAACCTTGAATGTGAATGTGAGACCCGGGTTCTGGAACTCAGGAGTTGCTGCACGGATAGTACCGGCGAAGAAGATACGCTCGCTCAATGGATCATCCTCAGGAGCACCCGGGTGGTTGAAGTCACCGCTTGCATCGAGGTCAAGCCAACCGCCGGCGAAGCACCACTTCAAACCGTCGCTGAAGTCAGCAGCCTTGATGGTCATTGTAATCTCCTGACCCTGCTCAACAACGAGAACCTGGTCGCGTACATCGGCATACTGTGAACCGTCTGCAACAGGACCGTCAGCTGAGTAGTTGAGGTTCTCTGTAGCACCTGTGGTGACAACCTTCTCTACATAACGCTGCTCGCGTGCAATTGCTGCGCCCTCGCAAGCTGGGTCCATAGCGCTGATACCATATGTGTCCTCCTCCTGTTTCTCAGGAAGGCTTGCCTGTGGAGCACGTGGAACCTCTACCCATGCAATCTCTGAATAGCTCTTGAGGTCGGTAGAAACGGCGCGTACACCAACGAATGGAACATCGTTTACGCTCTGGAAGTTGATGTTCGGAACAAGTGCTGCCCACTGTGATGTTGTACCTACAAGAGCAACCTTACCCTCTTCACCAACCTTGTAAAGAATCTCAAAGTGGTCGATGTTAGCCTCGTCATTGTAAACGAGATCCCAGTTAGCGCGTGTCTTTGCCTCTGCATCAACACCCCAGTAGAGCTTGACTGTCATAGAAGTCTTTGTCTCCTGTCTAACCTCTGCAACAACGTCCTTAACTGCTGCAGGAGCAACTGTGCACTCGTCGTTGAGCTCGAGCTTACCAACGTAAAGCTGATAGTCGTTGTTGTCACCCTTTACGCGGAGTCCGATTTGCTCGATAACGTCACCGGCAGCAACACCTGCGAGGTCGAACTTCTTCTCTTCCCATGTATTGCCTGCAACCTCACCGTAAGGATACTCCAACCAAGCGTCGTTGCCCTGCTTCTTTACAATAAGGTAAAGGTCTGTAGCCTTAACATCCTTGATTGTCTTTACTGCAACCTTTGCATATGCACCGTTGTCGGCTTTCAGGGCAGTCTTGAAGAGTACGATATCTGTACCCGCTGCTGTAGAAGCACCGGTAAGCTCTATACATGAACCGCCTGTGTAAGCGTCAAGGTGTGTGTAGTTGACCTCGATGTCTGTGCTGATCTCTGTTGTGCCGGACTTGTAGCGCAACCAACGGTATGTAGGAACGAGGTCCTGTGCACTCATGTTGTACCAGCTGCTTGTGTGTGACATCTTGCCCTTGTAGTAGTAACGGTCGCCGTTACCCAATGTAAAGTGTGTGCGGAAGTGGAGGTCGCCCTTGATTGCAGAACGCTCTGGAATCCACTCAGCCATACCTGCGAAAGTTGAAAGAGGAAGCTTGCCATCAGCACCCTTCTCCCAGTTGTTGCCTGAATTGCTTACAGCAGGACGGTTAGCCGGGTTGCGGTTACCGCCTGAGAAACCGCGCTCAAGCAGTCTCTGGTAGTTGCCCTGTGTGTCATATGGTCCGTCACCTGAATTGTAGCTCATGAAACGGCTCTGGCCATGCTCACCCCAAAGGCAAACACCTGCCTTGTGGCTCTGTGCATCCTTGTCAAGATCTGACCAACGGCGGTCCATTCCTACAATCCATACACCGGCATATACACCGTCTGCTGTACCCATTACCTGCTCGGCTGCTGTTACAGTAGGACCAATCTGCCAAGAGAAGTCACCGTTAGCATAGTTGAGCATTGTGTCGTGTGTCTTGCCGGTAGCTGTTGTACCGAAGAGAGCATCTGCATTATGTGTACCGAAATAGCTCTGTGAAGTGTAGATACCACTGTGGTAGTTGTCGTAGCCCACCTCGGCAGCATACTTCCAAAGCTGCTTGTGGAAGTTCACGATGTCGGTGTTTGTGTAGCTGTTGTCCTCCCAGTTGTAGTTGATACCATCGGCACCGAAGTACATGAGACAGTGGATAAGGGGCTTCACATAGATGAAGTTGCCATCAGCATCCTTCTGGGTAATCATCGCGCTGTAAGTAGCGTCACCGTCACCGGTCCAGCTCTCAAAGAATGCGATACCGCTGAAAATGTCAGAACCGTTGCGGTGTGCTGCATCAACCCATGCACCGGGAGCCTGGAAGAATCCGTGGTTCCAAGAACCGAAGAGGTTTACGTACTGCCACATTGAGAATACGTCGGCAGCGAACTTGTCGCTCGGATAACCTGCAGAACCACCTGAACCCACGTCCATCGGGAAGTTTGTCCAGAGGTTACGGTTTACGTATGTCTGTTCAACGAGACGGTTGCTGCGGTCCATAATCTCGGCGCGGCGAACGTGTGAACGTACAAATGCAATGTCTGACTGCTGGATACCGATAGCCTCGAACTCCTCCAAAGTGGGGTAGTAACGGCCATCCTGATGTACCTTGTAGAACAAGTCAAGCATCGCCTTTGTGTCAAAGCCAGAGAAATCGTAGATTTCGTCTGTCTGTGCCTGCACAGGAGCTGCAAAAATAGAGAGCACCAGTGCCAAAACTGCGAAGTAACATTTCTTCATAATTACAGAATTTTGGTTAGTTGATGAATAAAATTATCTTAAAAATTCTCTTTTATCAAGCATATTTCTGCCGGCAGCTGAAAGTTGTTTGCAAATTGCCATTTTTATTCAGCCTGCAATGTGTCTGCGCAAAACAAATGTACTAATTAAATTGAAATTATAATGCAATTATCCAATGAAAATTATGGACATAAGTTTTTTTTAATGATTTTTCATTCAAGGCCTGAATACCAAAAAAGGAGCGGGCTGCAAAAGGCCCGCTCCTGATGTTATGGTTTGTAATATATATTACTTGTTGAGCAACTTCACGCTGCGTACAACCTTGCCGTCCTTCTCGACAACGAGAACGTATGTACCCTTTGCTCCAAGAGCAACCTGTACAGTCTCGCCTGCTGCGATAGTGACAGCCTTGCCTGCAACCTTCTGGCCTGCAGCTGTGTATACACCTACAGTGTAGTCACCCTCCTGGGCAAACTCTACGATAGCTGCACCGTCAACTGCGTATGCCTTCATCTCGGCTGCTGTTACATCCTCGATACCCTCGGCTGCATCAACCTTTATTACCTGGAATGTACGCTGGTCGCTGCCGAGTGAGTTGGTAAGTGTCAAGGTAACAGCGTACTCGCCGCCGTTCTCGTACTTCACTGTGGCTGTACCTGCAACGTCGCTTCCTTCGCCTGCCTCAACAACACCCTTCTTGGTCTTCCATGTAGGAACTGTAACAACAGGGAATGCTGTACCTGAGATGAATGGACAGCCCGATGTGTAAACAGCTTCAATCCAGCTGAATGCACCCTGGCCCTCAGAACCTGTAGCTGCATAATTGTGCATACCTGCAGCAACATTGGCCTTAGGACCTACAGATTTGAATGTAAAGTCTGTACCGGCCTCATTCTCGAAGTCCCAGTAAGCAGCGAGACCTGCCGGGAGGCTGTTCGGGTCAATGTCACCCATTGAAACAGCGACATCCTCGGCTGTCATCATCTTGTCCCAAATCTGGAAGTTGTCGATGACACCGTCGATACCGTTACGGCCGTGTGCAGCACCACCTACAGATATAACCTGACCGTTTGTGATGTTGTATACATTTCTCTGATAGCCTGGATCTGTAGCAAAGTAAGTGTCACCGTTAGTTGAACGGTTCCAGCGTGTCAACTCCTGCTTTACACCGTTGATGTAGAAGTCGGCACGGAAAGCACCGCTTGCATCATACTCGAATGCAAATGCGAAGTGAACCCATGAACCTACGGGAACAGTCGCATTCTCGAACTTGTAACGGAGCTCGTTGTTGTTGGTAGCATCGGTACCACGGAATGTGAAGCTACCCATTGTGCCGTCATCCTTGATGTTTGTCCAAATCCAGCCCCAGTCAGTCTTTGGCCAAGTGTCAACCTTGTTTGCAACGGCAAGCAACTGGGTCTCGCCGGCAGCAAGCTTGTTTATCTTGAGCCAGAATGCAGTAGAGAATGTCTTTACACCTACCAGGTCAAGGTCGGCACACTTTGCACCGAAACGCTCCTCGTTAAGGTTCAAGCCCTGTGAGCCTGCACCGTTGGCCTCACGGCCTGTGTAAGCGAGTGCTACTGCATCGCCTGCGTTCACGGTGATGTCAGCCTCTTTACCGTTTGCTGTGAGTGTAAGGATCTTTGGAAGCGCACCTACGCCCTTGCCTGTAATCTGGATGTAGTTCGCGAACTTGCGTTCAACGCTTGTGCGGTTGCCGTCAGCGTCGTATACAGGACCTGTAACGGTGAGAGTGTAGTTACCAGTGCTTGCAGGGCCTTCGGCAACAGTTATCTTCTTTGCGCCTGTAGCTGTGTAAAGTACATTACCGTTGCTGTCAGTGATTGTCCAGTCCGCATCCTCGTGACGTGGGTCAACGAATGAGATCTCAAAGTCCTCCAAAGGTTTGATGGTATTCTTGTTTATCTGGATCTCATCATCGTATACGTATGTACCGGCATCCATATACTCACTCCAAGCAATCTCTGAATCACTCTTCATGTCAAGTGATACGGCTGCAACACCAAGGCGTACCTTGTCTGCATTCTCAAGACTCATAGGAATGTTGTATACCAAACCGGCCCATGAAGTTGTGAGGCCCATGAGAACAGGCTCGCAACCCTCCTGCTGTGCATAAATCTTGAACAGTGCAGTGTTCACGTCAATGTTGTAGCATGGCTCGCCTGCGGCCTTGTCGTTAGGCATGTTGAAGATGATCTTCGCGTCAACGCCGTACTTGCTGAATGCAAGAGTCTTTGCAGATGCTATCACCGGCTTTGCAGGAGCAGCTGCCGCATTGCGAACGATTGAGAACTCACCAAGGTAGAGGTTCATCTCCTTTGCATTGTTGAAGTGCAATGCTACAAGGGCAATCTCCTCGGCTTTGATATCCTTGCCTACAGTGAATGTGCGCTCAACCCAAACATCCTCGTCGGCATCCTGGTCGGCAGCACAAACCTTGAGGTTGCCGAGAGACTCACTCTCGCTGCCCACAGCTGTAAGTACAAGATCGATGTCTGCACTACCCGCAGCGAGCTTGTAACGGAATGTAATGACGTCACCGTCAGCAATGTCGTACTGTGTCTTGAACAGATGGAGATACTCGCCCTCGGTTGAACCGAATACGCGTACTGTAGAACCGCCTACCCAAGCATCGTCCCATGTGAACTCTGCATCGAGGCCGTTGGCGGCAACGTCAGCGGCATCGTGTCCCAACAATTTGGTAGTGAACCACCAGCGCCATGTAGGCAGGTAGTCCTGAACGCCGATGTTGTACCACTCGCCGTTATGCTGGCGCACGCCGTTCCAGTTGAAGAACTTACCGTTACCGAGGTTGAAGTATGTGACAAAAGGCTCTGTCTCCAGATCCCAGCTGAGAGTACTCTTTGCTGTCATGAATGATGACATGCCGTGGAATGTAACGTTGTCGGCGTGGTACTTCATTGAATTTGTAACCTCAGGGCAGTTTGCCGGGTTACGTGTACCGCCTGTGAACCAGCGCTCTGTGCGCAACTGGTATGTACGCTGCTTTACCTCGGGAGCACTACCTTTCTCGCCTCGGCTCTCCCAGAACATGTTCCGGCTGTGGGCACCCCAAAGGCCGATAGAGATAGGGTAGTTCCTGAGGAGAGGCCAGTTGTTGCTGCCAGGCTCTGCACCCTGCATGTTCACACCTGCATAGATGTTCAGCGGATTGTAGCCGTTGTTCTTTGCGTAATTTACCGAGCTCTGCAACAATGTGCTTCTGTTCCAGTTGTAGTTGAAGAAGAGAGACGCACCCTTTGCGATGTCGTTGTTGTGGTCACCTAATCCCTGGTCGAATGAGATGTATCCGTTGTCATTTGTACCGTCATACCACAGGTTCTCGAACAGCGGGTTCAATGGCAGTGACTTCTCAAGAAGCTCCTGATGGTATGTGATGAGCTGTCTTACGATGTATGCACCACCCGAGAACTCCGAGTTGTATCCAAGACCGTCAAGGCCATAGTAGTGCAGGAACTTCGCACCCTTCTCGGCACCGGCGTCAACAACAGCCTGCATAGCTTCCTGCCAGCCGTTTCCGTATAGACCGCCGTACGGGATACCTGCTACTGATGACACTGCAACACCGTTCTTGTGGGCAACGTCGGCAAAGTTGCCAGGAACACGGCCCTGTGGAGCTGTCCAGTTACCGTAGTGTGAAATGTACTGCCACATGTTGAATACCTCCGAGTCGTACACGCCGTTGGGGAGTGAGTTCTCTTCGGCATCGTCAATAGGTACCCACATCAACAGCTTCTTGTCATTGCTTTCGTCAATATTGGTACGCACCTGTGTAGCCGCGTTGCGGAAACGGGTTTTTGGTTTCACACGTGAGATGAAGAAGTTGTCATCCTCTGTAATCTGCTGTCCGGGTTCCCAATTCTTGAGAGTGGTACCGAACTGTTGGCCAAAGCTACCCCATTCTACATAGCCCTCCTGATAGGACTGTGCGCCTGCGGTAGCAGCAAGGAGGGAAAGACCTCCAATGAACAATAGTCTTTTCATGTTATTTCAAATTTATGGTTAAAAAAGGGCCTATACCCCCTATCGCGTGAATAGAAAGTATAGGCCGTAAATGGTCTTTATCAGAAGTTAGGAGCATCAACGTCCCACCACAGGCGTGTAGCCTGCTCGTCCGGGCCGCCGAGTGCAGGAATACCGGTTGTCTCAACCATACCTGCTGCAACGGGGTCTGTCGGAACCCAAGGGATACGACGTATCATGTCGCCCTGTTCGATTGAACCGTCACCGTCATCGGTGTTAAGCACCGGGAACAGTTTTGGATAGCCTGTACGGCGCAACTCTGTCCATGCCTCTGTTGAGAGCGGGAACAGTGCAATGTACTTCTGTGTGATGATCTTCTCGAGCTTTGTCTCGTTGTCGTCAGCATCGTTCCACTTTACACCGATTTTTGTAACGCTTGGCCAGTCAGGACCGTCGCCCATCGGGTCTTTCTGTACATATGGATCGCCGTTCTCATCTGTCCAAGGTTCTTCCTGTGCCATGTAATCCTCAACAAGTGATGCGTATGGTGAACCGGCTCCTACCATTGGGTCCTCAAGGTATGCGTTACGGATACCGCGCTCGTAGAATTCCTGAGCTGTACCGCCCATATTCCAGCCACGGAGTGCACCCTCGGCGCGCAGGAAGTCAACCTCGGCCCACTTCAAGAAATAGGTAGGACACATCATACCGGCAAGTACACTGTCGTCAAATGTTGAGTAAGCCTGACGTCTGTTCTGCGTGTATGTCTGGCCGTCAGCAACAAGAGTTCCTGAACGGATACCTACAATACGTGTGCCTGCTGCCAATACCTCACCGGTCTTGTCGTTTGGAATGTCATTGTTGTTAGGCAAGAACAGATACTTTGTGTATGGGTGGTCAAGGCTCATCAAGAGGCTCTCGAACGATGCACACATGCGCAAGTCGCCCCAGCTGTTCGCAATATCAAGAAGCGGGTGTGTGAAACCGCTGATAATTGGGAATATACCTTGCTGCTCGTCTGCATTCTCTACAACACCTGCAGCTACAGCCTCTTCTGCCCAACGCTGTGCTGTCTCAGGCTCAACCTTTACAATGTGCATGGCCATACGCAACTTCAAAGAGTTGGCGAGCTTGATGTATGAGTTCATGCTCATGTCGCCAATGAGTACGCCACGGCTTGTCTGGCAGTAGCGCATCATGAGGTTCTCTATCTGTGCCTTGTACCAATCGGGGCGTGTCTCGTAGTTGTTGAGGCAGGCAACGATTGTGTCAATGTTCTCAACGATACCATGATAAATGGTTCTTACATCGTTGTACTCATATGGCTCCTCAGAGTTCTGCTTGTCCTCAAGGTATGTGTATGGGCCTGAAAGGTCGGCCTGCTCCTGTGCAATTACACAATAGTAGAGCAGGTTGATGGCCTTCATCTCCGGGATTGAGTCCACCAATGGGTGGTTGAGCAATGGCATGATGGCATTCTTTGCCATTGTATACGCACCGAGAGGACCGCCGTTGAACTCTGCCGATACATTATATGTAGATGTCAATGTACCGTACATGAAGTCCTTGTGAGGAACTGTAAAGTACTGTGCATAGAGGTCGGGACCCAAAGAGTACTGGCGCTGGTAAGCGTGTGCCGCAGGCATACCGCCCTCCTTACCGCCACGGATGTTGTACTGTCCGCTGAGTGTCTGTCCCAAGTAACCGAATGTCTCAAGCGTATCAATGGCTGCCCTAACACCTTCTGGAGTAGGCTGGTTCTGATATGGAATCGAGTCCACATTACCCACATATCTTGTGGTTTCTGTCTGTATTGTACTCATGCTGTTCTCTGAGCCGGGATCGTCATAGTCAAGACATGACTGCATCGCTGCTGAGGCAAGGAATAGAGAACCTGCAAGCATTAGATATTTTTTCATAATGTATGTTTTTTTCTATTAGTTAATATATAGCCTTTCTCTATCAATTAGAGGTTAACCTTGATGTTAAGACCGAATGTGCGTGCTGATGGGTAGTTGAATACATCAATACCGCCCAAACCGTTAGCTGTTGACAATGATACGTCCGGGTCAACCGGAGAATCCTTGTATATGAAGAATAGGTTGCGGCAAACGAATGAGAGGCTCAGGTTCTTGTACTCACCGAAGAGGTTACGGAATGTGTAACCCAGAGAGAGCTCACGCAAACGGAAGTTTGTAGCATCGTAGATGTAGCTTGAAGCATCGCTTGTACCGACGAATGTGTAGTAGTCCTCAACTGAAACGAGGTCGCGTCCATCGTTAAGGTACATGCCATGACGTCCGTCAGCTGTGTAGATGTTGTTCTTTTCTGCGTTAAGACGTGCTGCACCACTGCGGTCCGATGCACCGAAACGGTCGAGATAACCCTCTGTCAAAGAGATTACCTTACCGCCAATGCGGCCGTTGATAAGGAGGAACAGTGAGAAATCCTTGTATGTGAATGTGTTAGACCAAGAGAGCTGGTACTTGCTGTTGAGGTTACCAGCGAACTTCTGGAACTTCTTGTTTGAATCACGTACGCGGAGCTTGCCACCGTCTGTTACTGCTACATAACCACCGAGTGATGGCTTGCCGTTTGAAACATAGATGTCACCCTTCTTGTTTGACAACTGTGCCTCTACTGTTACAGGATTTCCGTTTGCATCGATGATGTCAGCTGTAATGGGCTCTGTTGAATACATGTCAATAGGCTCCCATGCGCCATTGTTCTCAACCCACTGGTGTGTAGTGTACTTGTATACGTCGCAGTTGTAGCGTGTGAAGTCTGTGATGTAGATGTCACCGTAAGCACCGCCCTTTCTGTAGAGGAGCTGGATCTTACCTCCGGCAAGAGATGTTGACATGTCTTTGTCGTAACCATACTTGTCCTTGAATGTAGCCTCAATCTCATTGTGGTTATATGAGAAGTTTACAGAGGTCTTCCAACGCCAGTCGCGGTTGATCTTCCAGTCGTAACCTACTGTCAACTCGACACCCTGGTTGCGGATTATACCGCTGTTTACAGGCTGTGCCTTACCGTTTGTTCCTGCAATCTCAAGATATGAGTTGTGCATTGCAGAGTTGTAGTATGTAAGGTCGACATTCAGACAATCTCTTAAGAATTGCATCTCGAGACCGGTCTCGAATGACTTTGTCTTCTCAGGTTCTGGAATGAAGAAGTTTGTTCCAAGAGTTGTCACTGTACCGGTTGCTTCATTCTTGCTTATAGCAGAGTAGTCCCTATTGGGGATAGAGTTACCTACCTCTGAATAGCTCAAACGGTACTTTGCGTATGTGAACCATTCAGGCAATTTGATGACATCGCTGAGGATGGCGTTGGCACCGACACCGAAGTAGCCGTAGCTTTCGTCAACACCAAGATATCCGTACTGTCTGAAAGGACGGTACCAGTCCTCACGGTAAGATGCGTCAACGAAGAGGAAGTCCTTCCAACCTACCTGGGCTGTTACAAGAGCTGCCTGGTCCCAGTTAGAACTCTTACTCTTTGTTGTAACGCCAGGACCGCCGTAGCTTGGCTCGAACTTGTTGATTACATTTGAAATACCTGTTGTAACACCATCCTTTGTCATGTCGGCTGTGGCTGCACCGATGTATGTGTTGCTGCCGTTGCCCTGGATTACGTGGCCTACATAACCGGCAGTTGCAGAAAGTGTCCAGTCCTTACCGAAGTCCTTATTATAAGAGAGCATATAGTCGGTGTAGATCTCATTTGTGCGGCTGTTGTTGAGGTAATATGTACCATAACGATACATGTCGACAGGACCCCAGGTTGAAGCGTATGTACCGCCCTCATTCTGATACTTTGAGTGGTCGATTGATACACGAGCCTGGAGGTTCAAGCCTTCAAGGATGTTTACAGTAGCGTTGAATGCTGCAGAGAAACGCTCCTCGTTTGTCTCGCCGTTCGCCATATTTGTGAGCCAGTATGGGTTGTTCTGCATAGGTGCCTGGAATGCATACTGCTGCTGAGGACCATTCAACAATACGTGACCGCGCTTGAGAACGAATTTGCCATCCTCGTTAGTGTAGTAAATCTGTGTACCCTCGCCCTCGGCGTTACCTGATGACCACCATGAACCGTCAGCTTTGTAGTTGTCCTTGTAGTAATCCATATCTACGTCACGTGGTGTGGTGTAGAGGTGATATAGCGGGTTACCTACAGTACCACCACCGACACGGTTCTTTGTCTTAGCCTGGTTGTAGTTTACGTTTACACCCAATGTGATGCGGTCCCAGAGCTTGTATGTCTGGCGGAACGCGAATGTGTTACGGTTGTAGCGGTTGCTCTCTATCATACCGATTGAGTGTGTGTTGGAGTATGATACGTATGTCTGTACCTTCTCTGTACCGCCGGAAACCGAAATAGAGTTTGTTGTGTTCACACCCATGTCAAAGAACTCTGCGATATCGTCCTTTGCATAGTTGCGCAAGTAAGAATTGAATAAGTTAGGAACCTCCTCTGGTTTACCATCCTCGTTTACAACGGTAAAAGTCTGTGGGAAGTACTGTTTCTCACCTACATACTGGTGAACATGCTTGCCGCTACCGCTAAGACGGTCACCCCAGCTGTTGTAGAGGAGTGAACCATTGCCTGCCGCACGGTAACCGCCGTATGCGTTCTGCAATTCAGGAGTGATGAGTGGAGTGTCGAATGTGGTACTTGAGTTGAAAGTAACCTCCATCTTACCCTCTTTACCCTTCTTTGTCGTAATCATGATGACACCGTTGGCAGCACGTGAACCGTAGAGGGCTGCAGCATTCGCACCCTTGAGGACGTTCATTGACTCGATATCATCAGGGTTGATCATTGAAAGCGGGTCGCTACCCTCGGATGCACCTGCGTATGTGAGGTTTGCAGCGTCGCTTACCTGACCGCGGATGCTGTTTGTCATAGGCACACCGTCCACAACGATAAGTGGAGCGTTCTCACCCATGATTGACTTGTTACCACGGAGAGTGATTTTTGATGCACCACCGGCACCACCGGCACTCGGTGTAATTGTGATACCTGAAACCTTACCCTCAAGAGAGTTGATGAGGTTTGCATCAGGAGCCTTGAAAAGGTCATCTGCCTTTACCATCTGTGTGGCATAGGTAAGAGACTTCTCCTTACGCATGATACCCATGGCGGTTACAACCAACTCCTCAAGCTGGTTGTTCTCCTCTACCATTACGAAGTTCAATGCACCGCCGTTCCAAACCTGGTCCTCACAGGTGAAGCCCATGAGGGTTGCGCGGATTGTTGAACCCTTCTTTACGTTGTTCAGCACGTAAGATCCGTCAAAGTCAACGAATGCCGAGTTCTGTGTTCCGACAACGTAGACAACGGCGCCGATCATCTCCTCGCCCTTTTCTGACATTACTGTACCTTTTACTGTGCCGTACTGCTGATCCTGCTGTACGACGGCTGTGCTTGCCCAAGACTCAACGGGCAAGAAGGAAAGTGGAATTCCCATGATGGCTGCTGCTATGAGCGACCTTCCAACCGATTTAAGTAATTTCATATTGTTTTTTTTAGTTTGGTATGATTCGCTTTTTGCAAGCAAATCAGTCCCAATGGTTAAAGTTTGATAAGTAATTTCTATTTAATTCAAAAAATATGATTTTTTATAGAATATTATACGGGTTTTACCATTTTCAAAAGTAACTAAATATTTTTCTTTTAGAAACTTTTTTCTGCTTTTTAATATTATTAATTAAGAAATATTTCGGAAAATGATTTCAGTAGTTTGCCATATAAAAATTCATCCGCACAGACATATCTGTGCGGATGAATGTGAAAATAGAGTGTTGTTTTACTTTATCTCCCAAATCTCGTTGGTCTCCAACAGCTCGCTGAAGCAGTGGTAGCCCTTCGCGTTCTTCACCTCCTCGACCTGTGCGTGTACGGCGTCGTTGTATGTGACAGCCTCCACGTCACGGATTACGCCAAGTGCTATTGGGAAGTCCGGGCCCTCCATCAGGGCGAGCTTCAGGTGCAGGGTGGTGTCCTTGCAGTGTGCGTCGTGGACAAGGATGTCGTTCTCTGTAACGCCGTTCTCGCCAATCTTCACAACCTTCAGGCCGAATCCCTCCTGCATGAGACCGTACTCGCGGTTCTCGCCGAAAATCATCGGTTTGCCGTGCTCAAGGTAGATGGCGTTCTTTGCACGTCCCTCCTTGGTATACACGCTCTCGTGTGTGCCGTTGTTGAAGATGACGCAGTTCTGCAACACTTCGGTCACCGATGCTCCCTTGTGCTTTGCAGCCGCCTTGAGACACTCTACTGCAGCAGCCATGTCTGTTGCGACACAACGTGCAAAGAAGTTGCCGCGTGCTCCGAAGCATAGCTCTGCCGGACGGAACGGGTCCTCTACAGTGCCGTAGGGCGATGACTTGCTCACGAAACCGCGTACCGATGTAGGTGAGTACTGGCCTTTGGTGAGGCCGTAGATGCGGTTGTTGAGCAGAATCATGTTGAGGTCGATGTTACGGCGTACGGCATGAATGAAGTGGTTACCGCCGATGGCAAGTCCGTCACCGTCACCCGATACCTGCCATACGGTGAGGTCGGGGTTGGCAACCTTTGCACCGGTGGCGATGGCTGCCGAACGTCCGTGTATGGTGTGGAAACCGTAGGTGTTCATATAGTAGGGCAAGCGTGATGAACATCCGATACCCGAAATCACTGCAATGTTATGCGGGGCAACGCCCAGTTCGCCCATTGCCTTGTGGAGCGCACCCAGGAATGAGTGGTCGCCACATCCCGGACACCAACGTGGCTGTCCGAACTTGTAATCTTGTGCTTTATATTCGCTCATCTCTTAACCCTCCATAATTTTAGTGAATGCCTCCACCAGTGAAGCGACTGCGAAAGGCTGGCCTTTCACTTCGTTGTATTGGCGTAACTCAATTCCCTCGAACTTGCTGCGCAGGTAGCCTGCGAACTGGCCCATGTTCTGCTCGGCAACTACAATCTTCCTGTATCTGCGCAGAACCTCCCCGGTGTTGCGTGGCAACGGGTTGATGAACTCAAAGTGTGCAAGGGCAACCTTCTTGCCCTCGGCGTTCATCTGCTGCATGGTCTCGCAAAGGTGGCCGTATGTGCCGCCGAAGCCTACAATCAGCAGGTCGGCATCCTTGTCGCCCTCCACCTGCAGCTCGGGTAATGTGTCGGCAATTCTCGCAACCTTGCGGGCACGAGCCTCAACCATGTTGTGGTGGTTGGCAGGGTCGTTGCTTATGGCGCCTGTAGCCGCGCTCTTCTCAAGACCTCCGATGCGGTGAGTAAAGCCCGGTGTGCCTGGAACTGCCCAGTAGCGTACGTCTGTCTCCGGGTTGCGTTTGTAGGGACTCCAGCCCTCCTGCATCTCAGGAGTAACGTATGGCGGAACTATCGCTGGATAGCTGTCGATGTCAGGGAGTTTCCATGCTGCCGAACCGTTTGCGATGAATGCGTCGGTGAGCAGGATTACAGGTGTCATGTGCTCCACCGCAATCTTGCAGGCTGTGAATGCTGCATCAAAGCAGTTGGTAGGTGATGTTGCTGCAATGACAGGGATAGGGCTCTCGCCGTTGCGGCCGTATAGTGCCTGCAACAGGTCGGTCTGCTCGCTCTTTGTAGGCAAACCTGTAGAAGGACCACCGCGCTGTACGTCAATGATTACCAGCGGCAACTCTGTAATGACGGCAAGGTTTATGGCCTCGCTCTTGAGACAGATACCGGGGCCTGATGTAGATGTGCAGGCAAGTGCTCCGGCGTAAGCGGCGCCCACTGCCGATGCGCAACCGGCTATCTCGTCCTCGGCCTGCATTGTCACAACACCCATTGACTTGTGCTTTGCAAGTTCGTGCAGGATGTCGGTAGCAGGGGTGATGGGGTATGAGCCCAGGAACAGCCTCATGCCGGCCTTTTCGGCAGCAGCCATAAGTCCGTATGCTGTAGCCTTGTTACCGTTGATGTCCATGTAACGGCCTTTCTTCTGCTCTGCGTCGCTCTCGATGCTGTAGGTGTGCGCGATGGATGTGTGGGTGTTGTGTCCCATGTCGTATCCGGCGCGCAGAACCTTTATGTTTGCCTCGGCAATCTCAGGCTTCTTCGCGAATTTGGCGCGGAGCATGTTCTCGGCAAGGGTAAGGTTGCGGTCGTATATCCAGCATACAAGACCCAGCGCAAGCATGTTCTTGCAGCGCAGGATGCTCTTGTTGTCCATTCCGCTGTCCTTGAGTGTCTCCTGACACAGCGATGTGATGGGGCAGGGTACAACCTCGCAGGTGATACCTAACTCCGCAATGGGATCGTCGGTCTTGAACTCTGCTTTCTGAAGGTCCTTCTCGGTGAACGAGTCGCTGTCGATGATGATTGCTCCTGTAGGCTTGCAGTGTTTGTGCTGTGTCTTCAGGGCCGCCGGGTTCATCGCGACCAGAATGTCGCATTTGTCACCGGGAGTGAGAACCTTGTCTGCTCCAACGTGTACCTGGAAGCCCGATACGCCGGTGAGCACTCCTTGCGGGGCGCGTATGTCGGCGGGATAGTCGGGGAAGGTACAGATGTCATTTCCCACCGTCGCTGAGATGGTTGAGAAGATGTTGCCGGCCAACTGCATGCCGTCACCCGAGTCGCCCGAGAAACGTACTACAATCTGGTCGAGTTTCTGTGTTTGTCCTTTTTCTGCCATTTTTATGGTCTTTTATGGTTGGTTATATCTGTCTTTGGCTTTCGTGCCAATATAATTGCGCCAAATTTCGCAAACATTTATGATATTAAGAAATGTTTTTGAATAAAAAAAACGGTTATATGCAATAAAAGGCGTGGATGTTTGGATTTCCACGCCTTTTGTTGCTGTCAAGATATGTATGTATGGAGTGACTTTTACATCTCTCCCATTCCGCCGTCCATGTCCTCATATCCGCTGCTCGGCATCTCCTGCTGTTTGCGTTTGGGCATCTGTGCCTTCATGTTGCCGAAGCTGTAGGTGAGTGTTATGCCGAATGTACGGCCACCGCGTGAGCTCTCCGAGTCGCGTGTGAAGAAATCGTTCTTTGTGACGCTGTGCCAGCCGCGTGAGTCGAGAAGGTCTCGTGCGTTCACGCTGATGCTCCAGTTCTTGTTGAACATCTTGCGAAGTCCAAGGTCGAGCGAGTAGTTTGGCTCGCGGTGTCCCTGAGCAACGATTCTCTTTGCATTGTAACGGCCGGTAAGCTGCATCGTGACACTCCAGGGGAGTATTACGCTTGCTGTCATGCGCGCGTTCCATGAGAAGTTCTCGTCGGCCTCGCCTGTAATCACCTGGTTGTTGATGATGTACTTGAAGTCGTCGAGCTTGTAGTAGAAGAAATTCAAGGTCGTTGTGAGGTCAAGTATCTTGAAGAGTCTGTTCTTGCCGACAATCTCAAGGCCTGCCGACTGTGTGCTTGCCACGTTCTCGTTTGTGGTGTAGATGACGCGGCCTTCGCTGTAGCTTATGCGCTCGATTACATCCTCTGTTGTGCGGTAGTAACCCGAAACAGAGAGTGTATGGTCCTTCCAGTTCTTCAGGTAGTTGAGCTCGTAGGCATTAGAGTACTCCGGTGTAAGGTTGGGGTTACCGAATGAGATGTTGGTCGAGTCGCTGATGTTCTGGAAGCTGTTGAGTTGGCCTCCCCAGGGACGGCGCAGACGGCGTGTATAGTTGACCTGGATCTCCTGGCCTTCACTTATCTCGTAGCTGAGGAATGCGCTCGGGAACAGCTTGAAGAAATCCTTGCTTGTGAAGCCAGGAATATCGCCGCTCTGCTCCTGTGCATATCCGTATGAGCGTGTCTTCACATTCCACTGCTCGGCACGCAAGCCCACCTGGTAGCCCAGCTTGCCTATGCGGCCCGAGTATGTGGCATACAGCGCGTGTGTCTGCTGCTTGTAGCGGAACTTGTTGTAGAGTCCCTGGTCAAGCACGGTGTGTGCCTCGTCGGTGTATGTGATGACCGGGCTGTTGTCGTCCGAGAAGTCGCCCTTGTAACCGGCTTCTATGCGGTGGTTGTCGTTAATCTTGTATTCGTAGTCAAGCTTTATTCCGGTATTGCTGCTCTTGTTCTCGCCATCCTGGAACTGGTAGCTCTTGTGGGTTACAGGATTGTTGCCCAGAATTTCGGTAGTCTGTGTGTATGTGGCGTCACGTTTCTGTGTCCACTCGTGGTGTCCCACCGAGAGGTCTATGAAATGTGTGTCGCTCCAACGGTGTGTGTAGCCCATCTCCACGTTGTACATGCGCGGTGTTCCCTTTTGCGATGTGCGGCGGTCTGTACGGCGGTTAGGGTCGCCGAATGTGCCGTCGGCATTCACCGCTCCGCTCTCGCTTGTGATACGGTTATTGTGCTCTCCACCACCGAACATTCCCATGAGGTTTCCGTAGAACTCGTCCTTCTCGGTGAAGCGCCATGTGAATCCTGCACGTCCGAAGATGTTGTTGGGGTTGTGGTCGCCGGTACTCTTCTGCTGCTGGTAGCTGTTGTTCGGCTCCCCCACGTATTCGGTCGTGGTAGTACCCTCGTTGTCGAACTTCATGTTGCGGTAGTTGAGTCCGCCGTATGCGTCGAACTTGCCGCTGCTGAAATTCACGTTGACTCCGGCATTGTAACCGCCTTTCGAGTCGCCGCCGGCCTGTGCGCTGCCGTAGTAGCCTGCCTTGCGGTCACGCTTGAGGATGATATTGATGATACCTGCTGTTCC
Organism: uncultured Bacteroidales bacterium; assembly: GCA_937900095.1. Classification (GTDB taxonomy): domain Bacteria; phylum Bacteroidota; class Bacteroidia; order Bacteroidales; family Bacteroidaceae; genus HGM04593. Next base: position 17,856 of record CALCEC010000090.1, read on the forward strand.
CTCGGGGGAGTGTTTTGCCGAAGGGTTGGTGATTACCTCAATCTTCTCGATTGAACCGGCCGGCATCTGCTGCAGTATGTCGCCCTGGTTGTCGGCTGTGAGTCCGCTTGACTTGCCGTTGATCCATATTGTGACGCTCTCACTGCCGCGCAGTGAAACGACACCTTCGTTGTCAACCTCCACGGATGGTATGTCCACAAGCACATCGCTTGCCGAACCGCCTGTCGAGGCGATGCTTTGGTCCACCGTGAAGACACGCTTGTCAATCTCGAAAGTCATCTGTGAACGCTGCTCTGTGACAACAACCTCCTTCAGCATCTTCTTGTCGCTCTTGAGGGTTATGCGTCCAAGGTCAATCTTGCTCTTTGATGATGTTATGTTCACTTTACGGCTGTCGCTAAGGTAACCCACAAAGGTGAACTGTACGGTGTAGCGGCCCTCTTTGAGGTCGCCAACCCTGAATGTTCCGTCGTCATCTGAAGTGCAACCGGCTGTCGGGGCAGTAGCTCCCTCGGGTGTGACTGCTACTGTCACGAAACCCAATGGCCCACCGTTCTCGCCGTCGATCATCATTCCGCTGATGCTGCCCGATATCTGTGCAAGCAGTGCCATAGGAAGCATCAGCATTAGTGTAAGTAGTGCTTTTTTCATTATAATAATATATTGTTTTATTCTATGCAGGATAAAAGCATATGATATACCTGTACTTTTGCGGCTGCAAAGGTACAACTAAATTCTCAATGTTAAATATCTTTACTTGGATCTTTACTCAAGATATTTTGATGCGTTGCCCGAAATCTGTAACAGGGATATCTCGCAAAGTTTTGTCTGGTACTCTACCGAGATCAGACGCTCCTCGGCGTCAAGGAGGCTCTTCTGTGCCTCACGCATTTCAATGCCTGAAATGTCACCGAGCATATATCGCTCTTTCGCAATCTCGTGGTTCTCACGTGCAGTCACAACATTCTGTTTCTCAAGGTTCAGCAGCTGTATGTTGTTCCTGTAGGCCTGCCACAGGTTGCCCAGCTCTGCCTTGAGGGCAAGCTCTAACTGGTTACGTTGCAGTTCGGCATTGGCAATCTCTATCTTTGCATTGCGTTTCTCGCGTCGGCGGTTACCGTCCCACAGGTTGAACCCTACTGTGACACCGGCGCTGCCGCCCCAGTTGCTGCGGCGTGTGTAGCTGTTGGTGTCATATTTGTTGAACGAGTAGTCATATCCGGCGTTGAGCCTTACGTATGGGTAGTTGCGTGAGAGCACCTTCTTGTAGTCGAGCTGTGCCATTGTGTTGTTCTGATCGGCATACAAAAGTTCCGCATTGTGTTGCAACATGTTGTTCCAAAGGTCGTTGAACAGGAATGTCGTGTCTGCAACGATGTCTGTTTCCGCTGTCTCGATGGGGGTGTACACCTCTTCTATTGCCATCAACTCGTTGAGGGCGATTCGGGAGGTGAGCACAATCTCCTGCTGTTTTATATATTGCGCACTGTCGGCGTTGAAGTCCACTTTCGCCTGCTGGTAGTCGAGGCGTGAAAAATTGCCGATATTGTAACGTTCTTCAACAATGCGAAGCCTCTCTTTGGACAACCGCACGGCATAGTAGTAGTTTGCCAATCTCAACCTCTGCTGTATGAAGTTGTAGTATTCGGCGGTAAGGTTGGCGATGAAGTCCTCTATTGTGATACGGGTGTTTGTCTCTCCCATTCTCTCAAGTTCCTTCAATTGCTTGTAGTTGGTGCTTATGTTGAATCCGTCGAATATTGTCCAGCTGAGCCCTATGCCTGCATTGAGTCCCTGGTCCAGGGAGTTGCGTACCTCCTGTGTCTCGCCTGTAGAGCGCATCTTGCTGTCGCTGCTCGAGAGGCTCGCGTTGTAGCCTGCGTTGAGGTCAAGGCTGGGCAGGTAGCCAGCATTTGCCAGCGTGGCATTGTTGTGTGCAATCTGCTCTTTGTTGCGGCTTATGCGCAGTGAGTAGTTGTTTTCAAGTCCCTTCATCAGGCACTCCTGCAGTGTCAGCTTCTGTGCCGATGCTCCTATGGTCATCGCCATCAAGGCGGCTATTGTAAAAAGTATCTTTCTCATACTGTCTCCTCCTCCTGTTTGCGTTCGGTAGAAATGTAACTGTAGATTGCTGGTACGATGTACATTGTGAGGAATGTCGAAACGAGCATTCCGCCCACTACTGCTGTACCCATCGCTATTCTCTGGTTGGCACCCTCGCCATTTGCTATGGCAAGCGGCAATAGACCGAGAATGGTCGACACGCTTGTCATCAGGATTGGGCGCAGACGCTGCAATGACGCACTCCGGATGGCATCCATCTTGCTCTCGCCGCTCTCCTGCTTCTGGTTGGCGAACTCCACGATGAGGATACCGTTCTTCGCTACAAGACCTATGAGCATGATGATGCCGATCTGGCTGAAGATGTTCATCGTTATGTCACCGAAGTACATGAATATGAGTGCTCCGGCAATGGCCAAAGGCACGGTGAGCATGATTGTGAACGGGTCCTTGAAGCTCTCAAACTGCGCGGCAAGTATAAGGTAGATGAGCACCAGCGCAAGGATGAATGCGAACATGAGGCTTGATGAGCTCTCGCGGAACTCCTTTGAGTCGCCTGCGAGGGCTGTTCGGAATGTGTCGTCAAGAACCTCCTCGGCAATCTTGTCCATCTCGTCAAGGCCGTCGCCTATGGTCTTGCCTTCGGCAAGTCCTGCCGATACGGTAGCCGACAGGAAACGGTTGTAGTGGTATAGCTTGGGCGGCGCCACGCTCTCTATGAATTCCACAAGGTTGTCGAGCTGGATCATCTCACCCTGGTCGTTACGTATGTAAATGGACTTCACGCCTGTGGGGGTGTTGCGCTGCTGGCGGTTTACCTGGCCGATAATCTCATACTGCTTGCCGTTCATGTAGAAATAGCCCATGCGCTGTCCGCTGAGGCCATACTGTAATGTCTCGGCAACGTCACGTACACTTGTCCCCATGCTGCCTGCCTTGTCGCGGTTGATGTTCACCCTCACCTCGGGGCTGCTGAACTTGAGGTCCACATCGGCCATCTTGAAGGTTGGGTTGTCGTGTACGCGGCTCAGGAACTCCGGCAGCACCTTCTGTAGCTTCTCGATGCTTGTCGCCTGTATCACGTACTGCACCGGCATGCTTCCTCGGCGTCCGCCGAACGATGATTGCTGCTGTACGAAAGCTCGTGCCTTTGTCTTTTTGCTCACGGCGGCTGTCAGTTTCTCTGCAACCTCCATCTGTGTATAGTCGCGCTCGCTGATATCCTTGAGGCTGATGGTGATATTACCTGTATTGCTTGATACGCGGGCTGTTACCGACTGTGCGTCGGGTACGATGGAGTCTACAAGAGCATTTATCTCCTCGGTGTAGTCGCGCATGAACTCATAGCTCACTCCCTCGGCACCGCGGGTGTTCACGCTAATCCTCGAGCGGTCTTCCATTGGTGCCATCTCAGCAGGAATCTCTCCCCACAGGAACCAGATGAGTACGAACATCAGTATTGATACCGGTATTGAGATCCAACGCACCTTCATGAATGCGTCGAGTGACTTGCTGTATATGTTGTTAAGCCCCTCGAAGAACGGCTCTGTCTTGCGGTAGAACCACTTCTGCTCCTTGCGCCTCTTGAGCAGCTTTGTAGCTAGCATCGGGGTAAAGGTAAGTGCTGCAAAAGAGGATATTATCACAGAGCCCGCTACCACAAAACTGAACTCACGGAACAGACGTCCGCTGGTGCCCTCCATGAACACGATGGGCAAGAACACAGCAACAAGTGTCACGGTGGTGGATATAACTGCAAAGAAAATCTCCTTTGAGCCCTCAATGCCGGCCTTGAAGGGGTTCATGCCTCTCTCTATTCTGATATATATGTTCTCGGTCATCACAATGGCGTCATCCACAACAAGACCCACCGAGAGCACCACGGCAAGCATGGTCAGCACGTTTATGGAGAATCCTGCCACGTACATCACAAAGAATGCGCCTATGAGTGAAACGGGGATAACGATACAAGGGATAAGTGTCACGCGCCAGTCGCGCAGGAACAGGAAGATGATGATGATTACCAGCACGAATGCCTCGTACACAGTGTTCTTCACCTCGTCGATTGATGCGCGGATGAACCTGGTGTTGTCGAAACCGTAAGAGTATTGTATATCCTCGGGAAGGTCCTTCTGCATCTGCTCCATACGCTGGTATACGGCATCGGCAATCTCAATGTGGTTGGCACCCGGCTGCGGAACAACTACCACACCCACCATGGGCACACCATTCATCTTCATGTAGCTCTTGAGGTCGGCAGGGCCAAGCTCTGCTTGTCCTATGTCACGTATGCGCACGATATTGCCGTCCTTCTCCTTGACTATAATGTTGTTGAACTCCTGTGCTGTATGCATCTGTCCCATTGTGCGCAGGGTAAGCTCCACGCTGTTGCCCTCGATGCTTCCCGATGGCAGCTCCACATTCTCGCTTGTGATTGTGTTCCTTATGTCCACCGGGGTTATCCCGTATGCGGCCATCTTTACAGGGTCGAGCCATATACGCATCGAGTATCGCTTCTCTCCCCATATCTGTACGCTGCTCACGTCAGGGATGGTCTGCAGCTGCTCCTTAACGGTGAGGTCGGCAATCTCGCTTATCTCGAGCAATGAGCGGCTGTCGCTCTGTATGGCAACCATAAGGATAGGCATTGCGTCAGCGTCGGCCTTTGAAACAGTCGGGGGGTCGCAGTCGCGCGGCAGGTATCTCTGTGCACGTGAAACCTTGTCGCGCACGTCATTGGCAGCGGTCTCAAGGTCTACCGACAGGTCGAACTCCACGGTGATGCGGCACATTCCCTGTTGGCTTGTACTTGTTAGCGAGCGTATACCCGGGATACCGTTTATGTTCTGCTCAAGAGGCTCTGTTATCTGGCTCTCGATGACCTCGGCGTTGGCACCCGAATAGCTACAGGTGACAGAAATTATCGGATTATCAACCGATGGGTATTCACGTACACCCAATGTGATGTAACCGATGGCTCCGAAGAGCAATATGATGATTGTCAGTACGGTGGCAAGCACCGGACGGCGTATACTGAGTTCCGATATGTTCATAACTTTCTCTTTTTATGTTATTGGAATGCTATGATGTTTACAGCAGAACCCTTGCGCAGCTGCAGCGTTCCTGAAGTCAGGATAGTGTCACCGAACTCAAGGCCCTTTACAATCTGTATCTCTGCGTCGGTACGTATTCCTGTGACTACATCAACGGGCTCGGCTTTGCCGTTGCGGTATAGATAGATCTTGCTCTTACCCATTTCGGGGACAATGGCCTCAGCCGGTACTGCGATGGCATCGGGGATCTCCTTCTGTTTCAGACGTATGCCTGCATACTGGCCCGAAAGCAGTTCTCCGTTCTTGTTGGGATAGAGGGCGCGTACAAGCAGTGTGTGTGTCTCTGCATCAAGGCTTGCTTCGGTAGCATATACCTGTGCCTTGAAAGCCTCGAGCTTGCCGTCGACGCTGAACTCAAGGTTAGTGCCTTTCTTTACCTCACTTGCATAGCGCTCGGGAACAGAGAATTCAACCTTTATGGGGGTAACCGATGTCAACTTTGCCACGACTGTTGTGGGTGAAGCGAATGAACCTACACTCACCTGGCGCAAACCGATTATGCCGTCGAATGGAGCGCGGAGCTCGGTGAGCTCAATCTGTGCCTTTGTCTTGTCAATGTCTGCATTGAGTGTGGCAAGCTCGGTCTTCACAATCTCCAGGGCCTCTTTACTTACCGCATCGCGCTGCAGCAGAGTGCTCTGGCGGTATACTCGCTCCTGGGCAAGTGGAACCTGTGCCTCAAGACGTGCCAGCTGTGCCTGCAACTCTGCGTCGTTTACCTTGGCAAGCAGTGTCCCTTTTTTCACATGACTGCCCTCCTTGAAGAAAATGTCGGTAATCTTGCCCGATGTCTCAAACGAGAGCTGTACCTCCTCGTCGGGTACAAGGCGTCCGATGATAGGAATCTCGTCGGTGAGCAACTGTGGTGCAATCACTTTTGCATATACGTCGAGGTTCTTTCTCTTTGTACTTTTTGGCATTGCATCCGCCTCTGTCAGTTCTTCGTTCTCTTTTGGCATAAGCTGGTAATATCCGAATATACCGCAGCCCAAAATAAGCAGGGATACCAGGCCCCATTTCAGTTTGTTGTTCATATGTTTGTATTTTTTTTGTTTTTTCAATAAGTAATGTTGCTTCAGAAGTGAGTGCAAAATTACTCAATTTATTAGATAATATAAAAGCCTTAAGGTTTAATTTAAATAAGAGTTATTTAATTTTTAAACTCAAAATAAAAGTAAAGATAATTAAAGTGTTGTAACAATTGCTTTTTATTCAACTTTTTGCTACCTTTGCAAAAATTTTCGGGAATGGCAGGCAAGCGCTGTAATATGTATGGGTTAAAGCAATATGCATTCTTGTAGTATGCCGCATTCTTCGGTGATTTTACTGGGAATCCATGCCCTTGAATCAAAGACAATATTAACGAAAAAAGAATATAGTTATGATTAATGCTCAGGACATTAAAATCGGTACAGCTATCCGTATGGATGGCAAGTTGTATTTCTGCATCGACTTCTTGCATGTGAAGCCAGGTAAGGGCAACACCTTTATGCGTACAAAGCTCAAGGATGTTGTTGACGGCTATGTGTTGGAGCGTCGTTTCAACATCGGTGAGAAGCTTGAGGATGTTCGCGTTGAGCGCCGTCCTTACCAGTATCTGTACCAGGAGGGTAACGACTACGTATTTATGAACAATGAGACATATGAGCAGGTTAACATCTCTGCAGATCAGATCAACGGTGTTGCCTACATGAAGGAGGGTATGACACTTGAGGTTGTAACTGACGCCTCAACCGAGACAATCCTCTTTGCCGATATGCCTGTAAAGGTTGTTCTTGCCATCACCTACACTGAGCCAGGTCTCAAGGGTGACACAGCAACAAACGCAACAAAGCCTGCTACTTTGGAGACAGGTGCCGAGATCCGCGTACCTCTCTTCATCAACGAGGGCGAGCTTGTTGAGGTTGACACACGTGACGGTTCTTACGTTGGTCGCGTAAAGGCATAACTTCTAAAAAACAAAGATTTGTTATACTCTATAATTGTCCCAGTTTACAACAGACCGGGTGAGGTAAAGGAACTTCTCGAGAGTCTGTCGGCTCAGACGGTAAAACCATTTGAGTTGGTGATTATAGAGGATGGCTCAAAAGAACGATGTGATCATTTGCTTGATCACTATCGTTCTTTTTTTGCTATCCACTATTACTATAAGGAAAATTCAGGCCGTAGCGACACCCGTAACTACGGTATGGCGCGTGCGAATGGAGACTATATGCTCTTCTTTGACTCGGATGTTATTCTGCCGCCATTCTACTTCGAGAAACTCGAGGCGGCCATGGCTGCCGACTACTGCGACTGTTTCGGAGGCCCTGATGCGGCCGATGATTCTTTCTCGGATATGCAGAAGGCTGTGAGCCACGCGATGACCTCTTTCTGGACAACAGGCGGTATACGTGGCGGCAAGGCCGTAATGGAGAAGTTCTGTCCACGTACCTTCAATATGGGTCTCTCCAAGGCTGTGTATGAGAAGGTTGGTGACTTCAAGGATATGATGGGCGAGGATATCGATTTGAGCATACGCATCCGCAATGCCGGTTTCAGGATTCGTCTCATACGCGAGGTTTTTGTATACCACAAGCGCCGCATCGACCTCTCACGCTTCTACAAGCAGGTGAACAACTTCGGTCAGGCGCGCATCTGGTTGCAGCTCATTCATCCCGGCTCGCTCAAACCGGTACATGCAGCCCCTGCCATGATGCTTGTGCTGGGAGTGTTGCTGTTGCTAGCATCATTCTTCTGCCCGTGGTTGCTTCTGTTGCCGTTGCTTTATGCACTGCTCATCTTTACCGATTCGCTGTTGAAGAACAAAAGCCTGAAGGTCGCCGTTCTTTCTGTTATGGCAGCAGCAGTGCAGATAACAGGTTACGGCATGGGCTTCCTCAAGGCAATGTGGTTCAAGATGATACTCAAGCAGCCGCTCGAGACAAAGGAGGACCTTACTAAACTGTATAACAGAGGATAACAGATGTCGGAACTCAAGCCCAGTATAAAGGAGATGCCGGCCGACGAGCGTCCGCGCGAGAAGGCCATGAAGCACGGTGTGGCCACATTGAGCACCGCAGAGTTGTTGGGCCTGCTCATCGGTACGGGCAATGACGAGGAGACTGCAGTGGGGCTCATGAGGAAAGTCCTTGCTTCGTGTAGTGACAGCATTGCCGAGCTTGCACGCCTCTCTATCGATGACCTCTGCCAGTTCAAGGGCATAGGTCCGGCCAAGGCCATTGCAATACAGGCTGTCTGCGAGCTATGGAAAAGGCGTTCCAGCGATGAACGTCCCGAAAGGGCACGCATCCTCTCCTCAAAGGCGCTTTTCGACTATTTCCACCCGTTGTTGTGCGACTCTTCTGTAGAGCATTGCTATGTGCTGTTGCTCAGCAGTATGAACAAGGTGATAGACCACGTGCTCATTGGCACAGGAGGCCTCACCGCTACGGTGGTCGATGTGCGTCTGATAATCCGCGAGGCTCTTCTTAAACGTGCTACAGCCATTGCCGTGTGCCACAACCATCCTTCGGGCAACCTGAAGCCCAGCCGTGAGGATGACACTCTCACAGCCAACCTTGCAGGAGCATGCAAGGTCATGAATATACGCATGCTCGACCATATAATAATTACTGATAAGGCTTATTACAGCTATAATGATGAGGGCCGCTTGTAAGTGGCTATAACAAAATGGAGAAGATTGAACTTGAAGAGAAGATTGTTGAGATGATAAAGACGGTCTATGACCCTGAGATACCGGTTAACGTGTATGACCTGGGTCTCATATACCGCATTGAACTCAAAGAGGACAACTCTGTTGATATCGATATGACGCTGACTGCCCCAAACTGTCCGGCGGCCGATTTCATGATGGAGGATGTAAGGATGAAGGTTGAGTCAATCCAGGGCATAACAGCCGTGAACCTCAATCTCGTATTCGAGCCCGAGTGGAGTCAGGAACTCATGACCGAGGAGGCCAAACTCGAGTTGGGTCTGCTGTGATTTCAGCGATAAAAAGCAAGCTATGAAGAAGATATATTTCCTTTCCGATGCGCATCTGGGCTCTTGGGCCATCGAGCACAGCCGCACCCATGAGCGTCGTCTTGTCTCGTTCCTCGACAAGATAAAGGATGAGGCTGCTGCGGTGTATATGCTCGGCGATATGTTCGACTTCTGGTACGAACACAGATATGTGGTGCCCAAAGGCTTCACCCGTTTCCTGGGCAAGGTGTCGGAGCTAACCGACAGGGGAGTGGAGGTGCATATCTTCACAGGCAACCACGATATGTGGTGTCTCGATTACTTTGAGAAGGAGTGCGGCATGATTATCCATCGTGAGCCTTGTCTTGTGGAGCTATACGACAAGGAATTCTTCCTTGCCCATGGCGACGAGTTCTCTACCGAGAGGAGCTTCCGCTTTCTGCGTGCGGTATTCCACAACCGTTTCCTGCAATGGATGTTCTCGATGGTGCATCCCCGTTGGAGCATTTGGATGGGCCACAGTTGGGCGCGCCACAGCATGCTCAAACATAAGGTGAAGGGCGATACTCCATTCATGGGTGTGGACAAGGAAGATTGTACCATATATGCAAGGAACTACTTGCAGACCCACCCCGATGTCGACTGCTTCATCTTCGGTCACCGTCATGTCGATGAGGACCTTATGCTTGACGCTACATCGCGTTGCATATTCTTGGGCGACTGGATAAGCACCTTTGCCTATGTGGTCTTCGACGGCAAGAGCATTGAAAGGAAATACTACATAGAAGGAGAAAGTAAAGATATCTGAAAAAGGGACCTTGGCGGTCCCTTTTTCAGATATCTTTAAATGCCGTTTTTGGGGCGGATTATTCAAATTTGATATACTCTGCCATCTGGGATACACATTCATCAATAGTTGTATTGTTGCCATTGATGAAGAACAGCATTTTCACAGGTTCAAAAGATGAACGTTTGTAGAACTCAACACCGTAGCATTCTGTGGCGTTAGTCTTCAGCATTGCCTCTGCTTTGGGACAATAATAATCAGGAACATCACGGTTCGTGCAGATTTTCACCATATCAGGAATCCGCACGATGAATACGCGGTCGCAACCGACTTTGCGTGTCAGTTCATCATTCTCTATAAGACGTTCATGTTTAGTCCTTAACCGGGCAACCTGTTTCTGAATGCAACAATCTCCTCGTCTGTACGCCTCATTGAATCATCCCCAATATCAATACCACTGGTAGCATATATATACCATCCAGCCCAAGGGTAGTGACAGTTGCTCAACATCCAGCTCGTGGATGCCGGAAAGTCGTATGCTCTATTGTTAGAGTATGCCCCGGGACGTGGCTTTTCTGCGCTATCAATATCCATCATTACCAAAGAGCAATCTTTAGATAGGCTGATAATGGGACCGGCCATAAATATCGGGCGACCGGGCAGTTCTTCCACCTTTTCACCAAAACTGAACACAAATACTGAACTTTCAGACTGGAAACTCACTGCACTCTCAGGAATAGAAAGTGTAAGATTACGTTTCTCCTTCATCTGCCGGCAATACTCCTTGTATTTGCCGTCATCACCCATTGCCGATATTGTTATCATCAACAGGATAACTAAACTTAATGCGCTTCTCATTGATAATCTGATTTCTTTGTGGGGTTATTGATTGACTCACATACAAAGAAATAATAAACAAATGGAATTCTCAAAAAATGCAATGGTATTGCGGTTGCTTATTACAATTATTTAACAGCGGTTTTTAGTAATTAACAGGATTCGATATAATCAAAGGCAATGACAGATTAGCGATTCAGTTGAACTTATATCTAACTCACATTGATTAAGAAACTCCGTAAAATAAACACTCCTCTTGATTTTGATACCAAGAGGAGTGTCTTTTATGTTTTTCCTTTTTTACTCTGCTATCGGCATTGTCCCGAATTCAAGGCTGAAGCCTGTGGCGCGTTGCAGTTCTACCCAGGCGGCAGCCTTGCCGAACTGTGCCTCGATGTACAATTACAAGCTTGCATTGCGCTCATTGGCACGAGCTTTCATCGTTCTTCCCCTGCTTCGCGGTAGAGGTCTTTAGCGAGGCCCTTGTCACGCTTCACTCCTTGTCCGTTGTTGTAGCAGTCGGCAAGGGTCTTTGTACCGCGCTTGTCGCCTTGCTGGTGCAGAGTGCGGGCATATATATATACCTTCTTGTAGTCGCCAACCGATTTATAGTGCTCAACGACAAGAGCAAGAGCATCGGCATAGCCGTTGTCGGCAGCAGACAACAGACAGTCGAGCGGGGTCCCCAAAGCGGAATCCTTCTCAAGGCCTGTGTCACGCATAAATTGCGCATAAAGGAACAATGCCTCGTTGTGGCCTGCCGAGGCTGCTTCACGTAACAGACGGCCGGCAACGACAGTATCGGTTGGGACACCAGTGCCACCGAGATAACATTTCGCAAGTTCGGTCTGTGCATCTACATGTTCCTGTTCCGCGGCTTTTTCAAGCCAATGGACAGCCACACGGGGCGAAGCGTCCACTCCTATGCCGCCAAGGAGCATCATCGCATACTCGTACTGCGCCGGTGCATAGCAGCTGTCGGCTGCATGCTTGAGGAAACGCAACGCGTGCGGAGCACTTTCCATTATGCCAAGACCATATCTGTAACTGTAACCTACACGGTATATTGCAGGCACATAGCCATACTGTATAAGCTCGACATATATATTGATGCTTTTGCTGTATACCTTTTTGCTTAAATATGCCTCGGCTTTTTCGAACATACGCTTTAAGACTAAAGAATCAGCCGTCAGTATATCCGTTTCACCCTTTTGGATTACCTGTCGGGACGTTGAAGCGGCCTTCTCCGTTGCATTGGCTACACGTGTCGGCAAGTATTCGTCATTGCTAAACAACACTCCGCCGTCGACACCCGTCACATCAATGGCAATGGCACCGCACTCGCTGC
>CALCEC010000091.1 GCA_937900095.1 uncultured Bacteroidales bacterium
TCGCTCAAGCAGTTGTTTTTGAGATCTTTCCTCCTTTCAGTCGTCAAGATGACAAAGAGGTATGTGGATTGTATAAAAACAGCACCCACTGTTGTAGTGAGTGCTGGAGGTTATAAGGTTCACCGGCAGTCTGCTTTTGTGTGGTTACGCCTTGTGGGGCTATGGTTTCTGCCTGTTGGTAGTGATAAACAAGTTGTTTATTTGTTTTTAAGTTAGTTGCTTTCTGTAAAGATTAGATTCTTGATTTGAATTCTTCCCATCGTTTGTCCTGTCTTTCTTTCTCTCGAATTGAATTCTTGAGTGCCTGTTCCATCGTATAACCTAGCCAATCTGTATAGTCTGTCAATCTGGTCATTTCAATTGCTGTTATTTTGTGTTTTTTAAACAGCTCATACACTCTCTTTGTAATAATTCTCCATCCTCCAACTCTAAAGATATCATTGCCGTCCCATTTGTTGATGTCGAATGAGGCACCTTTGGCCAAGAACCCTCTTCTTTTATCTTCAACAATGTTGTCGTAGTCGACCTTTACCATATCATCACATTTTCCTGTTACGGAGAAACCGTTGTACCCAGGGACAATATTCCCTTTTTTGTCGTACATCTCAATATCGTAACATTTACAGCCGGTAATGTTGTTGTCAATAAGCAGGTCTTTCATCCTGTCCGAGATGAGGTATGCCATAGTGTGGCGATGGTCAAGAACATCGCGCATTTGCTTACCGCTATCGCCGGCAACCTCTCGGAATACAATCGGGAATTCATAGCCTTGGTAGTTTCCCTTTTCAAGGTCCCAACTGATTTTTCTGGCTAAATCAAAATCCTTTCTCTTCAACGCTTCTTTGAAAATTTCAGCTCGTGGATAAAATGTTGTCAGATAGTTTCTGCTATGAAAATCGTAAAAGTCTTTAAGTGTCATAATGCTATTATATGTCTATGTCAAAAGTTTCCTTCATGACCTGTTTCATAAAAGTTAAAATCTCTTCTGCTGTCGGTTCGCTATTGTTTTCTTTAAATCCGTTAAAGAAATCTTCCCATTTCTGGTTGTATTCTTTGGACTTTTCAGCCGTCGCTACTGTTGCTGGTAGACTGTGGCAAGTTAATAAGATTATAGGCTGTTTGCAAGTTTTCCAGGGAATTCTTTTTCTCCCCTCCTTCGCTCGCTTTGCTCGCGCCACCTCCCCTCACTGTGTGAGTGGCGGAACTTTTTCTATTCCATAAATGGATATGTAAAACAGAACCTCCAGCACCCATTATTGTGGGTGCTGGAGGTTTTGTTTGTGTTATGCTCGCTTAATTGAGAAATTCGCTTACTCGCGACTTTGCACATTAAACCATACACCCTACACCTTAAACCTACACAATATACATTCTCATCATCTGTATTCGACACCTTTCACTGTCAGTCCCAAATTCACGGGTACTTTTTCAAGTTCATCGGCTATGCCTGTGCGTGTGTAGCTGCTTTTGAGGTAGAGCGGAAAATGTATGCTCTGCTTGCTCATGCTGTACCTCTTCTTATTGTCCCACTTGTCGTTGTCGCTCCATTCTTCTTTGACACTCGCGTCGCAGTTTACCATTTTGACAGCAACGAAATAACGTCCCGGAGCAAGGAACAGTTGCTCCGTAGGGCTCACCGTCAATTTCTTCTTGTCTGTGCATAGAGGAACATCAATATTCATTGGAGTGTGCATTACGTTGCAATACTGCATTTTCTCTTCGTTCAATGCATAAATGTTTATGCTCAGCTTCAGGCCTTTGATGCCGTTTGACATCACATTGAAGGATATTTCCTGCACCTGGAACGTGTTCTCAGTCTCTACAACAGAACCAATCTCCTGCCCAATATTGTCGGGAGTCCACGCAGTTCGTGTCCCTGCCACGCGCATTCCTTTGTTTGCAAGCTTCTTGCTCTTTTTCTTTCCGCTGTATACAACCGCTTCGGGTAGCGCCCTTGCATATATAAGCGCAGTGCTGTCGTTGCTCACTTCCTTCAGAATTATCGCGTCTTCCTGCGCCACCGCACCGCAAATGCCAAGCAATGCGGCGAGCATGCAAATTACAATACACCTTTTCATTCCTCTTCCCTGTATTCAAGTATGTCACCCGGCTGGCAGTCAAGCGCCTTGCACAGTGCATCGAGAGTGCTGAAACGTACGGCCTTAGCCTTTCCAGTCTTCAGTATCGAGAGGTTCGCCTGGGTAATCCCCACCTTCTCGGCGAGCTCGCCCGAAGTCATCTTGCGCTTCGCAAGCATGACATCTACATTTACAATAATAGCCATGATTGGAGTTATTTATATAGTGAGGTCCTGTTCCTTTTTCAACTTGATTGCAATGTCGAACAAGCGCCCGAAAAAGATGATGAATGTACCGAAAAGCATATAATAGAATGTCACATTTCCGTTCGGCAGCATCGTTGTCGTTTCCCAGCATTCATTTTGCAACAGAGTGCTTATCATGATAGTAGCTCCGACACCATATATGCAAAAGGAATTACGATTGTCGAAAACGCGTCTTTTAGAAACGTTGTACAAGATGATAGCAATAAACGTACAACATATCAGCAATGTCAGTATCTCTACACATTGTGGCATATATCCTTGCAGTGTAAGACCATTGGCGGGTGCTGTGATTATGCTACTTACAGTATCAACACAACCGGATATTGCCATGAAGAATCCTATTAGGGCTACTATTGTCAGAGCCAAGTGGTCTGGCTTTTCGTCAACAGCGCTCTTGCTTTCTTCCTCTTCCTCGCATTCGCGATTGGCCTCTTCAAACTCTTTTTTCATACGGCTGTGCTCAAGAACCTTCTGGAATACCAGCAATCCGCCTACATATACAACTCCCATACACACATACAGCAGGACTGCCGGTATGTTACTCTTGATGCGAATATAAATCACTGCAGCAACAAGTACTATTGACCAGATGGCGGCAAATATATTTATAATGCGCTTGATTCTTTTTGTAGATGTTTTTTCCTCTTTCATATTCTCATTCATAATAGATGTGGTACAGAATTATATCGTTAAATTATTCTCCTCGCTCACTTTTACCGCAACCTTATATATAAGTGCAAAAATCACAAGCAATGCGGCATAGAGCAATGTGTCGCTGTTGATGACGAATTTCCCGCTGTCCTCAAAAAGCAATGCTGTCGTGATGTTTTCATCGCATAGGTTGCCGATGAGGTAGCACACAGCTATGGTGTACATTATCTTTACATTCGCACGCGGAAAGAGCATTCCGTCTTTTATAGCCTTTAATTGCTTGAAGAGGAACGCCATAATCAATGCGTAGAAAAGAGTCTTGAACACAAGACGTCCAATGAATATCCCCGCCTGGAGAGGGTAGAGCTCATCGTGCCACACAATGCAGCCCTCACCGCTGCTTGTGCTGATGAAATAGCTCTGGCAAAGAATCCATACAATACTCACAATACACAATAACGACGCGAAGATTGTCACTCCCATCATTCCTTTGTAACCTTTTGTTTCCATAATTTTGAGTGTTTTTAAACGGTAAATAATGCAAGCCGGCACTGCAAATGTATATCAAATTTATCGTAAAACAATAAAAATAGAAATAAAAACAATAAAATTAATATTGTTTAACGATAAAATTGCTGTTGGGTAAGGAAACTCCTCATTTGCTTGGTTGGGGGGAATGATATATATTTGTTGTACACAATCACAGCATTATTATGGATAAGAGATATTATGCATTCATAAGCTACAAACGCGAAGATGAAAAGCAGGCAAAATGGCTGCAGGATAAACTTGAGCATTACCGTTTCCCCACTAACCTGAACGGGCGTACAGATTTGCCAAAGAATGTACGTCCTATATTCCGAGATGTTACAGACCTGACACCTGGAATATTGGCAGAAGAGATAAACAAAGCTCTCAATGACTCCCAGTGGCTTATTATTGTATGCTCTCCACGAAGCGCCAAGAGTCCTTGGGTTTGTAAAGAAGCACAATCTTTCATTGATTCTGGTCGTGCCGACCGCATAATTCCATATGTAATTGAAGGAGTTCCATTTTCGGGAGATGAAGCAACGGAATGTTATCCCGAAGCGCTACTCAACATGAAGGGTAACAAAGAACTTCTTGCTGCAAATGTCAATGAAATAGGGCGAGAGGCTGCCGCCATAAAGATACTGGCCCGAATGTTCGGCCTGCGTTTCGACACTCTCTGGCAACGTCATACACGCGAGCAGAAAAAACGCCGTATCATATGGGGTACCATAGCTGCTTTTATGGTCGTTGTTTCTATGCTTATCAGCGGATATTTCTATCGGGCCAACAATGAGATAAAAGAAAAACAGAATAAATTGTTGATATCCCAATCCAAGTATCTTGCAAGCGAAGAACAAAAGGAATATGACAAAGGTAATATAACCAAGGCATTACGCATGGCACTTTATGCTTTGCCGAAGGATTTGAAGAACATGGACAGGCCATATGTGCCGGAAGCTGAAATAATGCTGAGGGAGTGTGATAAACCTCAGAAGGAGGGAATATACAGCCGGAGCATTCTACATCATGCAAATCGGTTCAATTCCGCCCAATTCAGCCCCGACGGAAAATATATTGTAACGGCATCTGATGACAACACCGCAAGGGTGTGGGATGCAAAGACTGGAGAACCGGTTACCGAGCCGTTAAAGCATGAAGATAGTGTCAACTCCGCCCAATTCAGCCCCGACGGAAAATATATTGTAACGGCATCTTATGACTATACTGCAAGGGTGTGGGATGCTAAGACTGGAGAACCTGTTACCGAGTCGTTAAGGCATGAAGGTCCTGTCTACTCCGCCCAATTCAGCCCCGACGGAAAATATATTGTAACGGCATCAAGTGACAACACCGCAAGGGTGTGGGATGCCAAGACGGGAGAACCGGTTACTGAGTCGTTAAGGCATGAAGGTCCTGTCTACTCCGCCCAATTCAGCCCCAACGGTAAATATATTGTAACAGCATCATGGGAATGGGACAAGACCGCAAAGGTGTGGGAATTCATACCTTTGCAGGAACTTATTGACAAATACCGCAACGACCCAGAGCATGATTGGTCATTAACCGATGAGGAGAAAGCTGAATACAGCCTTGAATGATGCTTGCCCCAGCAAGCATCATCGCGAGTCTTGCTAACAGCAAGATGAGTCAATGATGCTATATTCATCGCGAGTCTTGCTAACAGCAAGATGAGTCAATGATGTTATATTCATCGCGAGTCTTACGGCAAATGATTACGTGATGTGTTATTACAGAGATTTTTGACTTTAGCCCCTGCGAGCGCGTTGACCGTTGGTTCACGTACGTCAAAATGACAGATTGAATATTATGAACATCCGCAAAGCAACATATAATGATATCCCAACGTTAATGCACATTTTTGAGTGTGCTAAGAGTATTATGCGCGCTAGCGGCAATATGTACCAATGGGGAAGCGGCTATCCCTCGGAGGAGATTGTAAAGAAGGACATCGATGCCGGGGTATGCTATGTAATGTGCGACGATGATGCCATTGTTGCAACTATGGCATTCATTCCCGGACCGGACCCTACATATTCGGTAATAGAGGGCGGTGCATGGCTCAATGATGAACCCTATCATGTAATTCATCGCATTGCAGTTGCTGTGCCCGGCAAAGGATGTGCCCGCCGTCTGCTTGACTGGGCTTTTGAACGATGCTCAACAGTGCGCATTGACACGCACCGCGACAACGTGATAATGCACCATATCCTGCGCGCTTACGGCTTTGAGTATTGCGGTGTAATATACCTCGCCAACGGCGACCCACGGGACGCGTATCAAAAGAGTACAGATAACAGAGTAGAGATAACAGAGAACAGAGTACAGAGAATAGATTAAAGCTATTTTTTGTACAACAGTATAAAACATATATTATGTCAGGCAGAGATGATATTGATTTTGGAACGGTAAAGGTTTCCAGACTTTTCAGACAGATATTTTTCCCCACATTGATGGGCATGGCAAGCTGGTCGCTGTTGACGGTGGCCGACGGCATGTTCGTGGGGTGGGGTGTGGGCAGCCACGGAATAGCAGCGATAAACATCTGCTATCCTATTTTTCTTGTACTCTCGGGCTTTGCGCTCATGATGGGAATGGGCGCATCGGTCGTTGCGTCAATACACCTATCTAAAGAGAACACCAAAGCCGCACGCATCAACACCACTCAGGCAATGCTCTTCTCGGGACTCTTTGTATTTGCCGTTACTGCGCTTGTGCTTGCAATACCCGAGCGCATCTCGCTATGGTTAGGCGCATCGCCATCATTGTTGCCGCTTGTACGCGATTATATGGTTTATCTCATACCCTCGGCCGTGTTCATGGTGTGGTCGATAATTGGCCTGTTCATCATTCGCCTCGACGGTGCGCCCAAGTACGCCATGTGGTGTAATGTTGTTCCCGCAGCGCTCAACATGCTGCTCGACTGGCTCTTTATCTTCCCACTCGGCATGGGCGTTAAAGGCGCAGCCATAGCGTCGACGTTGAGCACCATAGTCGGTGGCGTCATGGCGGTGTCCTACATCCTTTTCAGTGCCAAGACACTCACACTCTACCGCATAAAGATGAGCATGAAGAGTCTTGCCCTTACAGTGCGCAATATCGCCTACCAATGCAAGATAGGCTTCCCCGCGCTGTTCAGCGAGGTGACAATGGCAATGCTTATGTTCATCGGCAACCAGGTCTTCATGATGTATCTGGGTGACGCAGGCGTGGGCGCCTTCGGTGTCGCATGCTACTATCTTCCGTTCGTCTTCATGTTCGGCAACGCCATAGCCGAGTCGGCACAGCCCATCGTCAGTTTCAATTACGGCCTCGGCCGCAAAGACCGCGTGGCCGAAGCGCTGGCAATCTCCTGCCGCACGGCAGTAGTGGGCTCGCTGCTCTCAATCGTTGCCTTCACAATGTTCCCCGGTCAGCTCGTCGGCCTCTTCATACCGACAACAGAGACCGCCGCGCAGATAGCCATAAGCGGCTTTCCATACTTTGCTGCAGGATTCCTCTTCTTCATCATGAACCTTGTTGCAGTGGGCTATTTCCAGAGCATCGAACGCGCCAAACCCGCGATAATCTTCGCCCTTCTTCGCGGAGTGATTTTTATGATTCCTTGCTTCATGCTCCTCCCCGGCGCATTAGGCGTGAAAGGAATATGGCTTGCCATGCCCCTGAGTGAGATTGCCACGTTTGTGGTAGTTGTGGTGTATTTTGTTGTAAGCAGGAAAAAGGTGTTGTGATTTATTTTCCTTTTATAGGCTGCATCGTCATCCCGAAACGCAGTGAGGGATCTCTATTCTTTTTTGACATAAGAACATAAAAAGCATAAGCTCCTTGCAGTTACAGGGGGCTATGCTTTGTGCTTGGTTCCAAAGGAGATTTTATATAAAATTACATGTCATCTATTGATAGTCCTCTGTAAACAATCTTGTATCCTTTAAAAGAACCGACGGCCTTGAAGAATAATTCAGATTTCGCTCTTAATACCGATTCGTCAAAGTTTTTCGCTTGCCGCTTAACCTCAATAAATTCAATCTTGTTATCCAACTCATCTTCGGCAATTATATCAATTTCGTTTTCTCCTTTACGGTCATGCCAATATCCAAGACGGGTGTATGTCTCTGATTCTTTCAACAATTCATTAAAATAGCTCTCAAGCGATTTGCCGCTGACTGTGGTGAAGTCACGGTCTACAATCGTTTTCAATCTCTCATTACCTCCGGCCTCGATGATGTGCGTATATTTATAGACAAACCGGAACCAGAATCTCAGGAATTGGTCATTGATGGCATAATGCACATTCTTGTTGCTTGACTTTTCATAAACAGGCTGCATTTTGCTTATCAAGCCATACTCTTCATTCAGATTCTTTAAGTAGCCTGACAATTCATTTATATTGAGAGTACTCTCCAGCTCTGAACGCGTATTCTTGCCTTGAGCTATAAGTGTAAGAATCGAGAAATAGATACCATAATCTTTGCCGAACTCATCGACAAGCATGTTCTTGCCCTCAGGCAGAAAATATGAATCTCGTTCAAAGAACATATCCAGCATCTTCTTCTCTGTAAACTTTTTCTTGTCAATGAACAACTCTACATATTTAGCCACTCCACCTGTCAGAGTATAAAGAGCTAATAAATCGGACTTCTTATAGTTTGGGCAATATTCAGACATAATCTCTTTGAGGACCGAAGGCTTGAAAGGCCGAACATGTATTGTATCTGTTTGCCTGCCAAAAAGCGGTTGCTTTTTATCCTTGAATATCTTATTCATCAAAGTGTTCACAGAACCGGCTACAATGAAGTTGATGTGAGCCTTGTTCTTATAACTATCCCAAATATTTTGCATATCGGAATAGATAGATGGATTTACGCGATAGAAATCCTGAAACTCATCAATAAAAAGATTAATATGCTGAGTCTGCGACATTTCCATTATGAATTTAAATACTGCAGCAAAAGACATTCCTTTGCTGTCAAGCATTGGTATGTTGAGTTTCGTACGAATTTCGTCTACGAATATGTCACATAGATCGGCTTCTGCTTTACGAGCGACAAAAAAGTATAGCATTGTCCTGTTCTCAAAATACTTCTTGACCATCTCGGTTTTACCAATACGGCGGCGTCCCGTAATGATGGTGAACTGTGCAACCTCATGAGATAGTTCCTCAATTTTTCTAAGCTTTTCAAATTCCTGTTCTCTATCAAAAAATCTCATAGCTAAAAAACTTTATCGTAATACCCATTACCGTAACCGCGGTTACGATAATGCAAAAGTACAAATAAAATCATCATTAGTGCAATAAATTCAAAGTTTTTTAATGGCAAATATAAAATTACAAAAGCCACAAAGGACTCTGTTTTTTGACATAAGAACATAAGTACATAAGACTATCAAATTATAGAGTGATAATACTACGCTCTCCAGCAGCATTGTCATTCTATATTTGCACTGTCATTGACTCGTTTTGCTTTTCGCACCCCAAACGACATAACCTAAACTCCTCCTCTGCCTGAGGGGAGGTGCCATTTTACTGGCGGAGGGGTGGGAGTGCTACGTTTGACCTGTTGCTGCAAAACTTGTCGATGACAAAACAAAAGAGCATTGGTTCGTTCATTGTTACACTAATGAACTCACCGATAACAAAACGTTGTTTTGTCATCCCGAAACGCAGTGAGGGATCTCTACCATACATGCGTTACCATAATTTACCCCGCCAAATGCACATGGCGGTGTATTTTTTTGAGGTATTGGCGGTGTAAATGTGATGTGGTTCTTGATTATACATATAAATGTTGAGTTTTTAACAAAAGATGCCCTTAACTATTGCGCTAACACGTTTTATGATTATTTTTGTGTAATCAATAAGTTAAGATGACGAGATAAAACGCTTATAACGCTTCTTGACAAAACAAATTATTTGAAAAGAATATGACCAATATAAAGAAACTCGAAGCCGAATTATGGGAATCGGCAGACTTGCTCCGTCAGGGAAGTAAACTCACCAGCAGTCAATACTGTATGCCAGTGCTTGCCTTGCTGTTCTTGCGTTATGCATTTAGCCGATTCAAGATGGTGGAAGCTGAAATCTTGCAAAGCTATGATAAATGAACATGTATTCTTATTACATACGAAAAAAGAAGTTAATCAGTACTTTTTGTTTTTTACATTATATCAGAAAGTTTATTTTGAAAAAATGCAGAAGTTAAATAAGAATGCTGCTCAACCAGGTCTTAATCAAAATGCAATTAAGTCATTAAAACTATTGATGCCAAATGAGAAATTGATTGTTAAGTTTGATGAAATAATCACTCCTATGATGAAAGTATTGTTTGATTTGGCAAATCAAATCCGCCACCTCACCGAAGCACGCGACTGCTTTCTTCCCAAACTAATGAGTTGAGAAATTAAAGTTTAAGAATGCCTATGGGAAGAACAGATTACATAGAAAAGCGTGAGGACATCATTTCGAACATCGAGACTTTGTACTCATATCTTCATTGCGAGAGCGATGAAGAATATAAACAATGGGCTGTTGATAAATTGAAGCGAGGCAAAAATATGGTTGTTGAGGTAATTGACGGTCGTATTTGTTTTGCTCCAAGCAGGTTTGCTGGATACTTGAATAATACTAAAGAAAAGCACGATGAAAATCATGGTGATGGCACAGATACCGATAATATTCTTAAAACTTACTACAATAAGATACAGGACGGTCGCTTGGATTTTATTTTGCAGAGGGAATTAGCAAAACATGGTGAATCTTCAACAGAAAAGAAATATTGGATACATAACGATACCAATGTAGAAGAAATTCTAAAAGTCGAGCAAGTACAAGCTCCAATATTACCACTAAGAAAAGAATACGATAAATTTTGGCATATTCAAATGCATCTTCCTGAGGGCAAAGGTGGAACTATCATTGATCCTAATCTAATGTTGATGGAGTCTGAACCTGTAATTGGAACTGGAGAATGGAATCATGCCCAATGCCAAAACTTCAAGACAATTGAAAATGGGAATATTGTTCTAGTTAGAAGAGGAAGCCAAGCATTAGCGTTATGTCAGATTATAGGTGACAATTTCAATAGTGATTCTCTGTGTGAGAAGTTCATCAATGTTAATTTTAGAAAAGTCAAGATCCTGGCATGGGCAAACGAGTTTAGGCAACCTCCTTCAAGATTATTCTCACAAGGAACGTTCTCTTCATGTAGAAAAGGTACAGAGCAATATAGTTACATTGAAAGTTGGTTAAAGTATATGAATGACATCGCATATTTGGAGAAATGCTCCAACCTGTTATTAAAAAAGCATAACATAATTCTTCAAGGAGCTCCTGGTACAGGAAAAACATATAATACTGCTGCTATAGCCTTAAAGACATTATGTGTTGCAGATATTGACCTCACAGACCATAAAGCTGTGATGGAACGCTATGACTCATTGCTTGGATATCAGATATTCTTCACGACATTCCATCAGTCTCTCGATTATGAGGATTTTGTGGAAGGTTTAAAGCCTCACGTTCAAACTGATGCTGACGGAAATTCTATTGGTGTAACTTACGAACCAGAGGATGGCATCTTCAAACGTGCTTGTAATGCTGTACAGACCGACCAAAGCAAAGATATTGTAGAGTGTATTGATGATTATTTACAGAAGATAAAAGGCTATAAAAACAAACGAGAGATACCAACCGTAACAGGTAGATCATCACTTTATGTTTGGTGGAAAGAAGGGAACTCTACTGTCAGTTGTAGAAGTACTAACTCCACAAGTTCACGGGGAGAAGAATACACACCATCACCTCTAAATATTGAGAAGATAAAACTGCAGGCTCAGGGTAAAGGTGTGGAAAATAATTGGCAGCAGTATGCTCAGGCCTTTATTGAAGCTGTCAAGAAAGAATATCATGCAACTACAAATAAGCCTGTTGTACTGATCATTGACGAAATAAACCGAGGAAATGTGTCAAAGATATTTGGCGAACTCATTACCTTGCTGGAGTCAGACAAACGTCTAAATGGGAATCATCCTATTAAAGTGATACTGCCTTATTCAAAAAACGAAGTGTTTGGCGTACCCTCAAATCTGTACATTATCGGTACGATGAATACCACTGATAGAAGTACAGGAACCCTTGACTATGCTTTACGTAGAAGATTTGCTTTCATCACACTCAAATCTCAGGACTCTGTTATCAAGAAATACTATTCTGATGCAAACAATGAAGTTCTTGGAACTGTTGCTTTAGCATTATTCGAAGATATTAAGAAGTTTATCGAGAACCCCAAACATCTATGTGGAGATATGAGCATAGATGATTTGATGGTAGGACATAGCTACTTCATGGCAGAAAGTGAAGATGAACTGCACGACAAGGTGGAGTATGAAATCATTCCACTTATCAATGAATACATCAATGATGGAATCCTAAATGTTAAGAACGAAGAAAAGAAAACAGCCTTTAATTCTTGGCTTTCTTTGAGTCCTGTACAAGAGATAGAGGATGAAGACAAAGAAGAAGATGAAGAAGAATAATAGATAACTGACATGAAATCCATTCTTATTCAAGAACACGAACGTCTGTGCATTGAACAAAACGACATGTATGATAATCTGAGTCTTGTTCGATGGGATAAACCTATGGAACACGATCCATGGGGATATTATGCGTCGTATATTATTGGTGCAGAGTGGATAGACGATAAGGAAGCATTAGTTGTAACCACAAAGCGAGGAATGGAAGAAATAGATTTTCTTACCATGTTTATGATATGCTTCTCATCAGATGTGTCAGTAGAGTCTTTCGCTGAGATTTATAACATAGACTGTGATGCTCCGGTCATACATGCACCTTCACTAAAAGGCGTTTTTAGTCCTCTTATAGTTCTGCATTTTCTCGGAATTGTAAGTAGAATCAAGTCTTTGAAAAAAGGCTATGTACATTACAGCGAGAACCTAAAAAAAGTCAAAGGACACATACAAGTGATGAAGAACGAAAGAAAGAACATTGCTTCAAAAAGATTCGATAGAGTATTTTGTGACTTTGACGAATATACGGTTGACATTCCTGAAAACAGGCTTATTAAGAAGGCTTTATTGTTCAGTTCCCAGATACTCAGAACAATAACACAGAATCATTCCATAGGTAACAAAGCAAAACTGATGCTGTCAAAATCTTTAGCTCTGTTTGAAAATGTAAGTGATGAAGTACAGGTAAAAGAAGTTTCTTTGATAAAAGGACATAAACTCTTTAGTGAATACAATGAGGCTGTACGATTGGCAAAGCTTATTCTTCGGAGATACGATTATAGTATCTCTAAAACAAGTTCTTTGGACGAGAATGTCCCTCCGTTTACTTTGGATATGTCCTTATTATATGAACATTATGTATATGGATTGCTAAATGAAGCATACGGAAACAAAATCTCATATCAGTTCAAGGGAAAGACTGGATTCCCAGACTTCCTTTATTGTGCAACTGGGTTTAAGGCGATACTTGACACGAAATATATTCCCAAATATGAGAGTTTATCGCTTGACAATAATGTCATACGCCAACTAAGTGGTTATAGTAGAGATATTCCTATCCTACGACATCTCGGATATGAAGATATAAATGAAGAGTCCCCCATACCAAACGTCCCTTGCATAATCATTTATCCAAAAGAAGGGAATGTAGTAAGGAATCCGTTTATGAAGAAGAATCTTCGTGATTTATGTACTACACCTGTACGTAAATTGGCAAGATTTTATAAAATATGTATTCCACTGCCTGTAATGGGCTCTAATAAATAATACTATGTCAAAAGACTACAGCGAAGACCAACTGATACAGAAAAGTGCAGC
>CALCEC010000092.1 GCA_937900095.1 uncultured Bacteroidales bacterium
AATGACAAAATACGCTAAATTTTAGTATAAATTCTTATATCGAACTCACGTTAAAGTAACACAAACAGTCAACCTATAAATTTATCGGGTACGCATCTATGTGAAGCGTACCCGATTTGTATAACAGGATATCAAAATCAGCACTAACGTCTATCCTTGAAATAAGCGGCAATCCTTTTGCGGTACACGGCAGCCACGAACAATACCGATGCCAATGCAGCTGTGACAATGAAAGCCCACACATTCACGACACGTGAAACAACCCTTATCTCATAGTCCTTCAAGAGGAAGCGTCCTGCATCCACCGTGAATGTAACAACGCCATCCTTGTATATTCCGCCACCGGCGTCAATAACCCTACCCGGCATGACAATACTTTCATTGTAATAGAAAAGGAACAAGTAGCCAAAATAATTGCCAAGCTCTTCATACAGTTCTTCTTTTTCCCACTCATCTGCATTAATGAATGGAGAGTAGGCGTCGCTACCGAAGTGTGAGCTGACGATAGAGCGGGCAGCACTGCCCTCCAATTTATACGTATCGTAAGAAGCGAGCTGTTTCACGACATCTCCGAGTTGAGCAATAAACTCATCTTTTGACACAGGCGGATCCACAACCATATCATATCTGTCGGCAATACCGGAGAGGGCTTTATAATGCACATTAGCGAATACCCATCTATACGCTTTTTCCTTCAAATCTTCGAGAAATTCATAATACCTCCATGTAGGTTTCCCGGCATAAAGGTCGGGGGTTCCTGAGAACCAGTAGAGTGCCTCTTCCTCGCTCATGAAATCCGTAACAGGCACTTTGAAATAATCCGCTACGGAAGAGAACTTTTCCGTAAAGACATAGTCGGTATAGAACCAGCGGAACTCTTTTTCAAGCGAGCCATCAATACCGGCCTGCTCATCAACAAAAAACATAGGCGAGCCTGCACACATATCCTCGACAGAGGCATACCTCTTGCGTGCATAGACACACACGGTATCCTTAACAGCCCTTGACGGACCCACTTCCCTTGAAATGGAGTCGTACCTTTCTGTAGACATCGGGATAGGGAATCGTGAGTTGTCGTCCTTGTAACCCCAGTACAGTTCCCAACCATCTTCAATGCGAGCCACACGCGGGTCATCATTGTCATACTTTCCTGTTGTGAGCAACGAACGGTCCGCATCTACCATAATCTCACGCATACAGCTACCGTCCTCATTAATTATTGTCAGCATCTCTATGTCCCCTTGACAAGAGGAAAGGAGTGCCGCCATAAAGGCTATCATTGCAAATAATCTACTTGGCTTTTTCATAATACATACTTTTTATCATTGCGAAATTGATATTGAACGCCGATTGCGACTTTTTACGCTCGGAATAGAGCGCATACACATCCGCGGCAGTGCGGCACTCCTTTATCCTGTCATAGACGCCGTTATCGGTCATATTATATGCAACTTGATTCTCTTGTGGGACGGCAGCATCGTGCATAACGATAAAGAGCCCCACAACCACTGCTGCGGCAGCAGAGAATGTACCTCCGAGCAGTGCCCTCCACAACGGGACGGATTTCACTGCACCGCTCTCTTGCACGGCATTCTCCTCAATACGCGCCATGATGGCATCGGCAAGTTCCTCGGCATCTTCGAGTACCGGCTGTTGCCCCCGCAGGCGTTCCAACAATCTATCGGCCTTATTCATATCCCAACTGTTTTAAACGTTCACGAATGGTCTGTCTGGCTACATAAAGGTTCTTCTTTACCTTGTCGGCCGACATTCCTGTTATCTGTTCCACCTCTGCCGCTTCAAGCCCCTCAAAATGGCAGAGGGTAAACACAAGCCTCTGCTTTGCACTCAACCTGTCGGCAAGAAGCCTTGCAATCCTCACCCATTCACAGCTCTCAAGGGAGCGTTGCGGGTCGGTGCCATCGGCATAGTCACGCAGAGTATCCTCATCACCGGGCAGAGGCAGCAGATGCCTCGCGCTCCTCAGGCGGTCGAGACACACACGGGAAGCTATGGTATAAATCCAGGTAGAGAAGCTGCAACGTCCGTCAAAAGAGGAGATGTTCTGCCACACCTTCAGGAAAGTATCCTGCAATGCATCCTTTGCATCCTCCTCGTGGCATAGCATCTTCAGTGACAACGAATACAGCATAGGCTGATAGGCGAGCACCAGTGTACGGAACGCACTCCTGTCACCTGACTTGCATTTTTCTATTATGTCATTGTCAACCTTTATCATCTTTATTCGCTTACACCCATTATACGGACAGGAAGCGGAAAAGTCTAAAAAAAAGATTATTTTTTTAAGAAAGCCTCAATACACCACAGGAATCATAGAACCCTCGCGTGGCCACTCTGGGAGATAGAACAGAGGAAGCTCCACGCCACCGGCACCGTCCCAATCGACAGCCCTCACACGCTCAATGGCCGGTGCCCCGAAGTTGAACGAACGTCCGAAAAGCAGGAGCACTCCACGCGACTCGTCAAGATTCCAGAAGCCACCGCCATTGCTGCACTCCTCGCCCCACTCCAGCAGGTCCCTATGCTGCGCCACGCGCCCGAAGCGCAACACCCCATCGTCGGTTATGATAAATTTACGATACATTCCACCTCAATTAAGAAGCCATTCGAATTTCTAAAGAAGTTTTCTTATCTTTGAGGCAACCTCAAAGATTGAATCAAAAAAAGGATATTATGGAACTGCCCAATGACTCTATGATGCTGTTCAGCACAATAAACATGTACCTTCGCGACCGTTACCAGTCGCTCGACGAGCTATGCTCCGACCTTGACATAGACCGCAAAGAGCTTGAAAATAAACTGCTGCAGGCAGGATTCGAGTACAGCGAGAAGTATAACAAGTTCTGGTAAAAGAAAATTATTATGTTTTAACCCCAAGGCTGTCATTTTGAGTGAAGCGGAGAAAACCCGTTAATCACCGGCAATCCATTCCCTGTTCATGCAACAACTCACGGATTAAGCTCCGCAAAAATCCTTAGCCCGTCCATAGTACTGCCGAAACAGATTGCTCCGCCCGAAGCACGGAAAATCTTGTCGGTAGACATCGACAGGTTACGCTCATGGTTAGGATAACGCTCATAATCAGGGTGCAACAGAGGCCCCGACTGCAAGCCCACCAGCATCTCACAATAACAGCATGCAGTCTCATATGTATCCATAGTACACCCCGCACCATAGTTGTAGACACCACCTGCCAGGTTAAAGGTTGCCGGAAGATACTCCACAATATCACGCACCCATGTTATCCCACGATACTCACGCACAGGCAGCACAAGAGGAGTACGTTCCTTGATAGCCTTTGCAATGTTCAGCACAAAGTTCGCGTGTACAGGCATACCCGCACGCTCCACATCATACATCCATGTCACACGCAGAGCCACCGCCGTAGGGCACAGCTCAAGCGCACGCTGCTCAGCCTCCAGTTTATGCCTGCCATAGACCGTCTCAGGAGCGACAGCCACCTCCTCGCTCAGTGGCCCACTCTCATAGTTACCGTTGTAGACCTGGTCACTTGAGAAGAATACGAACTTGACCCCAATACGTGCCGAAGCCACCACAAGGTTGCATACACCCTCCACATTCACGCGGTAGCTCTCGTCCGGATGCTGTTCGCAGTACCAGGTGTTGGACAACGCCGCAAGATGCAGAACCACCTGCGGTGCATGCTCTATGATATAACGCTCTACCGAGACTGCATCAGTGATATCAAGCTCGGCATGCGACGGAGCAAGAATCTCAAACTCGTTTCTCCAACGCTCCACAAAGCGGCTACCTACAAAGCCGCTGGCTCCTGTTATCAGTATTTTTTGCATAAACGTGTATTTATTGTTTTCTTTAGAGATTATTTCCCTATGGCCTTTTTTGGTCGCACCTACATGCCACATTTTTATAGTTGGCTCTTACCAATGCATTACGGAAATACCACAAATGCAACGCGCCATGCCTCGACATATTCGCGTTTATGTGGTTCACATACTTTCCTGTATTCGTCGAAATTGAGATATAATTGTTCTTCGTTCATTTTCTTCTTTGATATATTCGAACGCATATGGACAGCATCTTACGCAAGTCCGACCATTCTTTACCTTCAGCATCCACTACATGCAATAGCCCGAAAGGGAACTAAAAATCCTACACTAACAAATAGCAACTAGAAAATATCTTCTAATTAATTCTTGATTTTTACAATTAGGACCATTCTTATTTATACAATGCAATAGATTCAATATTTTCTAGCATAAATCTTTGAGCCGAAATATCATATACCACTCTTTGGTAATCTTGACCTTCTAGATTCTGTTGAACTTTTATAGTAATGCCCAACTTGTTTCCTTTCTCAGTTGGAAGATTGGTCTTACGCTTATCATCTATATTAACTTCAGATAAATATCCATTTTTACGCAACCATTTGATTACAGCAACAACGGATAACGGTTTCATATCCGAAGGTATATATCCGTTAATAGTCTTTACAAATTGTGCGATACCACATGGAGCGGAGATGACAATCTGTTCAGTATTACAAGCAGACATCCAAAAAGATTTCTTCTTTTTAGGTGAAGACTCTGATGTTTCGATTTTTCCTAACATTTCACTTACGAAAAATAGACATCGTGAAATATGGACATTATTAACAACATCATCATCTTTTACAGATTCCAACGTTAATGGATTAATGCCATTAGCTAATTTTTCAATCCAATCTTGAGCTGTTCGCAACTTAGAGACATCTATCATAATTATTGATTATTTTTATTCGGAAAATATTTTTTTAAATAATAATCCCTAGTTATATAATTATTACAACCAGTCTTATCTTGTTTATAATTAGTACAACCTAAAAAAGGGCCACTACCTTTACCATCCTTTACTATAAGATAACCATCTTGACATTTGTCACATTTCATAATTGCCATATTTTCACCGACAAGATTGTTTGTCATAAAATCGCAAATTTCGGGTTCATTCGTACAGATCCATAGACGGAGACCATAGGATTTTTTATAGTGCAATTGAAGAGGATAGCCACAAACGGGGCATTTCTTGTCTATATTACACTCATGGGGTTCTTTATCTATTTGTCCATACACTTCAACCATAGGATAGTCACGAATCAATTCTAGTACAAATTCTGAGGGATGTTGTTGTGGAGTGATTATATAAACCCTATTTTTCGTTCTAGTCAAAGCTACATAAAACAACCTACGTTCCTCAGCATAATCGTAAGTATGGTCATCCTTGACAACAAATTTGAGGACAGGATCCTCCTGTACTTGTGAAGGAAAGCCATATGTTTCGTTTCTTGCATTGATAATTATAACATGATCGTAACCCAACCCTTTTGCTCTATGAACTGTCATAAAATCAAAATAGTCTGCATTGTATTTCTTAGATCTAACAGAACCTGTCTTCTCGTCGTAGATAAAATCAGCAGATTTCGTTAGATTGTAAGCATCAAATCCATATCTGCCAAGAAGTAGGATCTTGGGATGCTCATACTTATCAATCAATCCATCCATAATTTCTTCTACGCATTTGCCAATCAAGAAATACTTTCCACCCTTACCTTCATATTCTTTTCTATCAACATCTTCTGTATAAGTCTTGATTACAATCGGATGATCAATATGCTTCGGGGAAATAAGAGCCTTTCGTATCTGACTAAAATTCCTTTGTACAAAGCCTCCTGCAATGTCAATTACTTCTTGAGCATTACGATATGTTTTGGTAATACATAGCTCAAGGCCATATCCAAAGGTCTTTCTAAAGTCAGTAAATAAAGTAATATCTGATCCTGCATATGCATATATTGACTGCCAATCATCTCCTACAGCTATTACCTTTGCATTGCACAATTTGCATAGTTCCTTGGTAAGATTGAATCGTTGCCGAGAAATATCTTGGTACTCATCAACAATAATATATTTAAAATCAAGCCTTTTACCTAAGAGTTCTTCCTCTCTAAGAATACGGACAGAGTCATTTATCATATCCTCGAAATCAATCGCATTGTATTCCTTAAGTCGTTTGCAGTATTCCAGGTAGCATTGTTCACATATGGTCAGAAACAACTTAGTTCGCTCGTTAGAAGATGTTGAGCGGAATCTAGAAAAGTCATCTGTATTAAAATCATTTGTTTTGAAATTCTGGATAAAAGTGCATACCAACTTTACAAGTCGTGCGATATATTTATTTTCCTCTGTACCAACAATTTTCTCAAAAATCTCTTTAGATGAGCGTTTTTTCAGCTCAAAACCATGCGATATCAATTCATCCTGCAAATGAACAAGCAAATCCCGACCATCATTGTATGCGGAAAATGTACAAATAAGATCTGTGTCATGTTGGCGATGAAGCAGGACCTTGTCATTAATCACCCTTTTGTAGGTAGTAAGTTGCTCTTCTGTATAGCGGTTATTTCTTCCATCCTCAGTTATTCCAAAATGTTCTATATAAGCAATCTTGTCTCCTTGTGCTATAGTAAAATCAGGGGTGTAAGGTTTGTAAGAACGGAGAATATTATATGGATACACCTTCTCGTATGTGTATTCAATGCCGTTCATATACAAGAAATTTGCAATAACAACTTCTTGTAATGAGCGGAGGCGCTCATGCGCAATAGTAACATGTCGACCAGAACGCTGATCAATTACCTTCTCTGTATATTCTTCCATATTACCTCGCAAAGTGGAGAAATCCGCTTTGGTAATATAGTTAAAAAATGAATTAAGGTCTTCTCCTTCGTATGGTGCATCGAAGTAACTACCAAAAAAAAGGATAAGTTTATCAACAAGTTCAGGGTACTCCAAAATGTTGTTCTTTAGATAATCATTGACAACATTATACATATAACCTTCTGTGACAATTCTTACACGTTCTTCCGTTTCTTGTTTTCGACGAATTGCATAACCTGTCTTATGGAATGTAGTTACAGGACAGTTGATCTTCAACGCCATATTTATTTTTTCCTGCAACTCACCCACAGCCTTATTTGTAAATGAAATGACAAGTATTTGATCAGGATGGATTCTTTTCTTCTCTACTAGGTACTTTACTTTTGCAGCTACCGTAGTCGTTTTTCCAGCCCCAGCGCCAGCAATAACAAGTGTATAGTCCTCATCTGATAAAACAACCTTACGTTGTTCTTCATCTAGTTTTATGTTTGGATCAACATCGGCTAGAACAGTATCAAGATATTGTTTCTCGGACTCAAGATGACGTGATATATAGTTATTATTATGGTTTATTACAAGCCGCGCTCCATCATCATTGAGTAAGTCTTCGTAATTTGAGAGAAAATGAATAATACGTTCTTCTTCAATGCCGTGCTCTTTACAATAATAGTTAAGCGTTTTGCTATCTTTTAAAACCTTAAAATAAGAAAAGATTTTCGCATTTTCTTCACACAAATCTTTGTAATCGCTTCTTGCAATATATATATCTTGTTTCAGTAAATCATTAAGTGCAATTTCAAATTTGCACAAGCATTCCAACTCGACAGTCATTACAAATCCCGATTTATTGGCCTTGCCTAAGTTAAACAATCTACTAAAGAAGTTTGACATAGCTTATTATATAACCCTTATTGATAATCTGTTTACATTTTCTCACATTATCTGTCGCAAGCATTACCTCAAATATCCGCTCTAGTGTTGTTTTTGTATACTTACTTTGACTTAATAGATTTCATCGAGTACGCTCCTACAGCTATAATATGCGAATGTAACAAAATAATACAAGATAAGCGAAGAAGATTCTAAAAATAAAATATTTTATCGATACGTTTATCATTGCAAAGCATATGCAAGCCACAAGATTATTGGTTCGTTCGGTGAAAGCGCCCAAATTATCATTGAAAAATCTTATCGCGCAAGAAAAGTATATTATATTCGCAACTGAAATATAAGTGCACGAGTAATCTTGACAGAACAGAGTAATTTGATATGAAAACAAAATACGAGATATTCATTGACGCAGTCTCGAACGCAATGGAGGACCATTCGTTCGATATCGTCTGGTTTTATGATTTTGACGAGCAAGATACCGTTCCCCTCATTGAAGATACCGGATGTTATCCCGAAGATGGGCACCGGGTACTCAGGATTGAACCTTTGCCATCAAGGGTTTTATTCTGCATAATGGAAGATTTTGCAAACTCGCTTCCCGATGGCCAAGAGAAAGAAAAATTACTGAAGTCACTGCGGTACCGCAAACCATTCTCGTCATTCAAGCAGACACTGGCCTACACAAACCAACGTGAAAATTGGTTTGCTTTCAAGGAGAAACAGATGCAAGAAATCATTGAAGAATGGATGAGCGACGAAGGAATTGTTTACAAGGATGGGGTATTCAGTTGTAATGGTCCCGGTGTCATTGAATACCATAAAGATAGCGGTTTAACGCAAAAATAATGACGAGTAAAGAAATGAATTGAACATATCTCTATTGAATACCGGTTTGCCATTTGTCTACTGACTTTGTTCTAATAAAATAAGGTAAACCGGCATCATTTCAGAAACACCGAGGTTGCTTTCTGCATTGAAATTTCAAATCTCTGTTTAAAGAGTCCCCCTCACTGAGGGATGATAAGTATAAAATCCACAACTTACTTTTTATCACAAAGTTTGAGTTAGTTATAATACTCCTTGAATTATCATTTTGTGGCATTATATTCATTCCAAACTTCTTCTGCCAGATACTTATCACTACGACAATGCAAATCCGCAACTCCTTCTTCTATCATATTGGATGTCTCAGAATTATAAAAGATATCTGTTGCCTTTTCAAGTGACACACCATACATCTCACTTATGCACAAGATGATTCTGGCACATTGGGCACTTCTTATAATCTGCTTACTATCTTCGCTCATACCAGTTCACTTTCAATGTACGTAAGACATTCCTGAAGCATCCGCTCAGAACGGATGCAATATTGTACATTAGGTTTTTCGAATCTCAAAAGCCCTAAAGCCTCATCTTGGGATATTTCACCTGCAAAATACCTGTCAAGAGTGATGATTACCCTATCATTTGCGATTCCTCCAATTATCATATCATAATTACCGACATCTTTGCCATCACGACATTGAGCCACAAAATCAAGCCAATGCTCATCGTATGCATCAAAGCGCTTAATATTCCATTGGGTTTCATCACATAAAGAAAACTCGTATGTATTCAGCCAAGCTTGCTGCCCCCTTCTTTTGAAACGTTGTGCATATCTTACAGCCTGATCATATAATGATGTCAAATAAAAGCCACATCCAAAATCGAGATACTTACGCGAATGCCTTGTGTCTGGATGCTCAACAACTACATTTGATGAATGGTACAGTTTCATGCTTCAAGCACTCCTTTCTCCCTCATATATTCAGTAAGGTCTTCCATTAAGTAACGGGAACTGAATGTATGAAGTACATCGTATGAGGGTATGATGTACTCATCCAAGATTCCGGAAACCTTGAGACGCCTATATACTTCTTGCTGCGGCAGTTTAAGCAACAAAGAAAGTTTCCCAATGCAGAATGTTACAAATTCAAGTATTTTCTTATCCATAAATATCCTGAATTAGACTCATGTATCGACTAAGGATTCACAACTTAATCATTTTTTACAAATGAACCTATTTTACATTTTATCGCAAATATAGTGAAAGGCGAGTGGAGAATAAAACAAGTTTACTCGTTTTTTATTCCGAGCCATATCCTATTTTCGCAGTTTATTGCAAATATAACAACAAACGCGCAAATGTTGTGCAAGCGAATGGGTAAAAAATTATTTTTACACGCAATGAGCGCAGCTAAACTTCGCTGAAAGCAATGTTGTGCAAGCGAATGGGTAAAAATTTATTTTTACACGCAATGAGCGCAGCTAAACTTCACTGAAAGTAAATAGGTAAAGAGAAATAAGAGATTCTCCCGTCGCTCCGCTACATCAGGATGACAAGCCCCTATAGAGATTCTTCGCGTTGCTCAGCATGACAGACGGTTCAGGAATCTCGATTATAAAAAAAGTTAACGACAAAAATATTTTCCATTGGAAAATTTGTAATAAAGAAAATATTTATCATCTTTGCAACGTCATTAGACCATGAAAGGATTTTCCTTAAGACATTGATTAAACAACTTAGAAGACATCGGACATGAAAACAAAGACAAACCCTAAATTCATTATTGTAGGCGGTGTTGCCGGAGGTGCAACAGCCGCAGCGCGAATTCGCCGCAACACAGAGCAGGCCGAGATTATCCTTTTTGAGAAAGGAGAGTACATTTCATATGCCAACTGCGGTTTACCTTATTACCTTGGAAATGTAATTGAAGAACGTGAGCGCCTTTTCGTACAAACCCCGGAAAGCTTCGGCAAACGATTCAACATTGATGTACGCGTAAAAAGCGAAGTCATTGACATCGATACCGCAACAAAGCAAGTACATATCCGCACTTCCGACGGACGCGAGTACACTGAAAGCTACGACAAGCTTTTGCTTTCACCGGGTGCATCCCCTGTACGTCCTCCGTTGCCGGGCATCGACAACGAAGGTATTTTCACTCTGCGGAACGTAGCCGATACAGACAGGATAAAAAGCTACATGCAACAAAAAAAAATAAAGAATGCAGTGATAGTGGGTGGCGGATTCATCGGTCTGGAAATGGCAGAGAATCTACACCACACAGGAGCGAAGGTCAGTATTGTAGAAATGGGCAACCAGGTAATGAATCCTATCGACTTCTCCATGGCATCACTTGTCCACAAGCATCTGCAGGAAAAAGGCATACAGCTGTTATTGGGAGAAGCAGTGGAGTCATTTACAGGTAAGGACGGAAGGCTCACGGTGCATTTCAAATCGGGCATGGAGTTAGAATCTGATCTGGTCCTGCTTTCCATCGGAGTAAAAGCAGAAACCACATTAGCCCGAAAAGCAGGACTAAGATTAGGCGAGATGCAGGGAATATATGTCAACAGACACTTGCAGACATCCGACGAGAACATTTATGCCGTTGGCGACGCCATTGAGTTTCCTCATCCAATCACAGGAAAGCCCTGGCTGAATTTTCTTGCCGGCCCGGCTAACCGCCAAGCACGTATTGTCGCGGACAATATGGTATTCGGCAACATCCTGAGCTATGAGGGTTCAATAGGAACATCCATTGCGAAAGTTTTTGACATTACAGTTGCGAGCACCGGACTGCCTGCCAAAAGACTCAAGCAAATGGGAATCCCCTATCTCTCAGCTATAACGCATGCAGGCTCGCACGCAGGTTATTACCCAGGAGCATTACAGATGAGCATAAAGATAACCTTTTCACCCGCAGATGGCCGCTTATATGGAGCACAGATTGTCGGATACGACGGTGTAGACAAGCGGATAGACCAATATGCTCTGCACATCAAGAATGGGGCGACAGTAGAGGAACTCACCCAACTGGAGCACGCCTACGCACCGCCTTATTCTTCGGCAAAAGACCCTGTTGCCATTACCGGATATATTGCCGGCAATATACTGAGCGGCAAGATGACACCACTCTACTGGAGAGATTTAGCCGCGACAGACATATCCCGAATCACATTGGTTGACGTACGCACCAAGGAGGAATCAGAATTGGGAACTATTCCGGGAGCAATAAATATACCTTTGGATGAACTGCGAGAGCGCATGAAAGAGTTGCCTTTGGACCGCCCGGTATATCTGTTCTGCAGTGTAGGCTTAAGAGGTTACCTGGCCTCAAATATCCTAAGAAGCAATGGCTACACGGATGTACGCAATCTTATCGGAGGACTCAAGACATACGAAACATCGACAGCCCCTCTGATTCCGGTCGCAAGGCATGACGACAATGAACCGGAAAGGAATTCAGGTGCCGACACAAGCCAAACTGCAACAATAAAGGTCGATGCTTGCGGCATCCAATGTCCCGGACCTATTCTTAAACTGAAAAAAGCCATTGAGCCCCTTAAGGCTGGAGAGCGTATTGAAATTTGTGCCACCGACGGTGGCTTTCCCAAGGATGCTGAAGCATGGTGCCACACAACCGGTAACAAGTTTATCGGCAAGCACTCCGAGAATGGCATCCACCACATTATAATTGAGAAATCCAATCCAGGGATGCAGGGAACAGATATGGCCGGAAAGGGAGAGAACGGCAAGACGCTAATTCTGTTCAGCGACGACCTTGACAAGACCTTAGCAACATTTGTACTTGCGAATGGAGCCGCAGCCACAGGCAGGAAAGTGTCCGTTTTCTTCACTTTTTGGGGGCTGAACGCCATAAAGAAGGTGCAGAAACCCAAAGTGGAAAAAGACATTTTTGGCAAGATGTTCGGTTGGATGCTCCCATCAGATACCACAAAGCTGAACCTTTCCAAAATGAATATGATGGGCTTGGGTGCCAAGATAATGCGTTTCCTGATGAGAAAGAAGAATGTATCTTCATTAGAAGAGCTCAGACAGCAAGCTATTGAAAACGGCGTAGAATTCATTGCATGCCAGATGTCCATGGACGTTATGGGAATTAAACGTGAAGAACTACTCGACAATGTAGTTGTTGGCGGTGTTGCCACATACATGGATAGAGCCGAACAAGCCAACGTTAATTTATTCATATAAGTAAAAACACAATGGAGAAAATAACATGCATATGCGTCATGAGGGAGCTGTTAACAGCTCTCTCATATCTTGAGGAAGAATTGACAGAAAATCATGGAGTCACTTTAAACGAAGCCATGGTACTATGCGCCTTGGGAAATGAACATGTGACAGCATCAGACATTTCCAACAGGACAGGCTTGCTTCCCTCTCACACTTCAAAGGTGATTGGATCATTGGAAAAACAAAGACTCATTGAACGTCAATTAGGCAAGCAGGACAAGCGTAAAATCTACTTGTCACTCACCAAAGAGGGCAAATCGCGTCTTGAAAAAATCAAGGTTCACGAATTTGACATTCCCGACTTGCTGGAACCGTTATTTAAGAGATACCACTGAGACAAGTATCATAAGGCTGCTTGAAAAACGACAAAAGAAGCTGTTCATGAAGCAGTTCAAGGGAACTGTTCACAAAATTAAGAAAGTATATGAAGTATTAGCAAACAAACTGTGGCAAAGATTAGATTAATTCACTTTTAAGTACTATTTTCGCATTTGTAAAAAGTGGAGAATATGTCATTCTCCATTATACCTGACCGAAAGAACTAAAAAAGAACCATAAACAAATGAAATCACTCCGTTCACTTTTCAGGATAGGCCTTGGTCCGTCCAGCAGCCACACAATGGGGCCCAACCGCGCAGCAAAGATGTTTGCCGAGCGTTGTCCCGATGTAGACACATACAGAGTTACACTTTACGGCAGCCTTGCCGCAACAGGCGAGGGGCACATGACCGACAAGGCCATCATCTCCGTACTTGAGCCGCTTGCAAAGCTTGAACTTATATGGGAACCCGAGATATTCCTGCCCTTCCACCCCAACGGAATGCTCTATGAGGGCATCAAGGACGGTAAGGTAATAGACAGCTGGACAATATACAGCATCGGTGGCGGCGAGCTTGCCAACGAAGAGACCACAAAGAACGAGGAGGACATTTACCCATTGACTACCATTCACGAAGTAATGGACTGGTGCGACGAGACAGGATGCACATTCTGGGAGTATGTCGAGAAGTACGAAGGCCCCGAAATATGGGACTATCTTACCGAAGTGTGGGAAACGATGAAAAGCACCATCAAACGTGGTCTTGAGAACGAGGGTGTGTTGCCCGGCGGTCTCGGCTTGCAGCGTAAGGCAAATGTCTACTTCAACAAGGCACAGTCATACAACGCGGCAGTAAGCAGCAAGGCCAAGGTGTATGCATACGCCCTTGCCACAAGCGAGGAGAATGCCAGTGGAAGCACAATCGTAACAACACCGACCTGCGGCTCCAGCGGAGTGTTGCCAGCTGTACTCTACCACCTGTACACATCACACGACTGCTCCGACATGCGCATATTGCGTGCCATTGCCACAGCGGGCCTTTTCGGCAACGTTGCAAAGGAACACGCATCAATCTCGGGTGCCGATGTGGGTTGCCAGGGCGAGATTGGTGTTGCCTGTGCTATGGCAGCAGCAGCGGCATGCCAGCTGTTCGGCGGCACAATCAACCAGATTGAATATGCAGCAGAGATGGGCCTTGAGCATCACCTCGGACTCACCTGCGACCCTCTTTGCGGCCTTGTACAGGTGCCCTGCATCGAGCGCAACGCCATTGCCGCATCACGCGCACTCGACGCATGTACATACTCGGCACTCTCCGACGGCAAGCACAAGATTGACTTCGACCGCATTGTGGAGGTAATGAAAGAGACCGGCCACGACTTGCCGAGCCTCTACAAGGAGACATCTACCGGCGGTATCGCAAAGATCGACATAAGCAAACGCCGTGGGTTCAGAAAGATTCTGGACACTCTGCATATCAAAAAGAAGGAAGAATGATATAAATGAATAAAAGGCAATCTGCCGTGTTATACGAAGCCTGATAAATCCTCATTTACGCTCTGTAAACTCAGGTTTATTAGGCTTCGCAGGCCTTGCATCTTATCCTTTTATTCATCCTGCTACAAGGAATAAAAATCAAAACCAACAATACACCAAAATGAAAAAACTACTTTTACTTATGGCTCTTCCGCTGCTGCTTGTTGCGGCAAAGAGCGAAGCACAGAGCAACAAGGTAAAGCCCAACTACGAACTTGCCGAGCGTTTCTCGCCCACCAAGGTCAGCAGAATGGTAAGACAGACAAGAGTGCAGCCCGTATGGTTCCAGGACGGCAAGCAGTTCATCTATGCATGGAGCGACACCAACGAGCGCAACTTCTACATCGTGGATGCCGTTAAAGGCACAAAGCGCGAGCTCTGGGACATGGATTGGCTGGCAAAGGAGGTGACAATGCGCACCGGTGACCCTTATGACGCACTTCACCTGCCAATAGGCATCAACAGGATAATCCGTGAGGGACGTTATGTACGTTTCGACATCCAATCAAAGAAGGAGGTCGACCGCGAGCTTCCACGCCACGAGCGCAACGACAGCACAAAGATAAAAGAGAACAAGGGCAAGAAGATGAACAAGACCTTCTACTTCGAGTATGACATAAAGACCGGTGAACTCCTTGAGCGCACAAAGGACGAGATTGACGACCTCTACCCCAGCTATCCCAACTGGGCAAATGTATCTCCCGACGGCAAGTACGCCATCTACGAGAAGAACTACAACCTGTGGTACATGTCAATGGAAGACCTTGAGAAGCTCCGTATCTGGGACAAGGACACAACAGTTGTCGAACATCAGCTTACAACCGGCGGCCGCCGCAACCGGTGCTATGCATACCACTCGCTCGACGAGAAGCCCGACAGCACAAAGCGCTACCGCGTGAATGCCCTCTGGAGCCCCGATTCACGCCACTTTGTCATGACACACCGTGCCGACTCAATCCTCTCAAAGATGTGGGTCATCAACTCATTGAGCCACCCGCGTCCCAAACTCGAGACATACTACTACCAGATGCCTGGCGAGGAGACTCCGGTGACAACAATGGAGCTCTTCGACTTCGAGAACAAGACAAGCAAGAACATCAACGTGTCACAGTTCAAGCAGCAGCGCCTGGGTATCTTCAGGAAGCCAGGCACACACGCCACCGGCTACGAGAACCCACGCAAGAACATCTGGTTGGGCGACGAGAACGGCTTCTACTTTGAGCGCATCAGCCGCGACATGAAGAAGATTGAGGTTTGTTACGTGTCACTCGACTGCGACACAGCGAAGGCACTCGTACGCGAAGAGATGAACACAAGCATCGAGAGCAAGCAGATACGCCTGGTGAACGGCGGCAAGCAGTTCATCCAGTGGTCGGAGCGCACAGGCTGGGCAATGCTCTACCTCTACAATGCCGACGGAACACTAAAGAACGCCATCACCGACGGCGCATACCACGTTGAGGACGTTGTTGCCGTTGACGAGAAGGCAAAGAGAATATACTTCACCGCCTGCGGATACAACAAGGAGGAGAATCCTTATTACATGCACCTCTTCAGCGTGAACTTCGACGGCAGCGGCCTCAAACAGATTGACGAGACCGACATGAACATAAGCACCTACTCCGCAGCCGACAACGGCGAGGCATTTGTCGTTACAGCATCACGCGTGGACACAGCACCGGTGAACTATGTATACAGCAAGAGCGGCAAGAAGAGCGTTGAGCTCGGCAAAGCCGACCTCTCACAGCTCTTCGCGGCAGGCTACAAGTTCCCCGAGCGCTTCACCGTCAAGGCTGCCGACGGCATCACCGACCTCCACGGAGTGATGTACAAGCCTTTCGACTTCGACTCTACAAAGTGCTACCCTCTCATCGAGTACGTGTACCCCGGCCCACAGACCGAAGCTGTGAACGAGAGCTGGTCAAGCGGCATGAACCGTGTGGACCGCCTTGCACAGATGGGCTTCATCGTCATCACCGTGGGTAACCGCGGCGGACACCCCAACCGCTCGAAGTGGTACCACAACTTCGGTTACGGCAACCTGCGCGACTATGGTCTTGCCGACAAGAAATTCGCGGCACAGCAGCTCATTGCACGCCACAGCTTCATCGACGGCAACAATGTAGGTATCCACGGACATTCAGGCGGCGGTTTCATGTCAACGGCAGCCATACTCACATACAACGACTTCTTCAAGGCAGCCGTTTCATGTGCCGGCAACCACGACAACCGCATCTACAACAACTGGTGGAGCGAGAAACACCACGGCATAAAGGAGAACATCAAGGAGAAGACAAACAAAGACGGCGTTATCGAGTGCGACACTACATTCTCTTACAACATCAGCACCAACCAGGAGCTCGCAAGCCGTCTCAAGGGACACCTGCTGTTGGTGACAGGTGACATGGACAACAATGTGCACCCCGCAAACACCACACGCGTGA
Organism: uncultured Bacteroidales bacterium; assembly: GCA_937900095.1. Lineage (GTDB taxonomy): Bacteria > Bacteroidota > Bacteroidia > Bacteroidales > Bacteroidaceae > HGM04593. The sequence goes on from CALCEC010000092.1 coordinate 16,969, forward strand.
TTGACGCCCTCATCCGCGCCAACAAGCGCTTCGAGATGCTCATTCTCCCCGGCGACAGACACGGTTTCGAGACCAAGGACGAGTACTTCTTCTGGAAGATGGCCGACTTCTTCAGCAAGCACCTGCTGGGTGAAGCTAAAGAGAGCGAGGTCGACATCAAGGAGATGAACAACGACAAGTGACAGTTTTTAAAAAGGCTATGATGCTTTGCCATCATAGCCTTTTTAAAAACTTAATTAACGTGAGTTCGATATAAGAATTTATACTATAATTTAGCGTATTTTGTCATTCCGAACCTTGTGTGAGGAATCTCATTATTCGCGGATTCAGAGATCCCTCGTCGCTACGCTCTGTCGGGATGACAGGTTCGCGATTTGATTTTGCTTATATCGAACTCACGTTAATTACAACGCCCTCATAAGGTTCTCTAAAGCATAAAGGTCTCCTGGGGCAGTTTCGCGGTTTGGTTCAGTTTATATCGAACTCAGGTTCTTTTTACTATGCAATACTGAAATACAAACACTTGGAAAGAAAGTTTGTTGCACTGACACTATAAGAAAAAGAACATTATTTCTTCAGCAAAGAGTTTATTTGCAGCAGCAAGCCTTCTTTTAAGGATGGCGATTCGGCATCCGTGGTTACCAGCCGGCCCTCCTTGTCATACAATATATATGTGGGATATGCAGTCACATTCCATAATTCATTGAGCAGCAGCTGCTGTTCCATTGGCAGGTTGTAGTGATATACATTGTCGCCTGTTATGTTGTTCTCCTTGATTACATTCTTCCACGATACTTCATCGGAACTGTAGGCAAAATAGAGAAATACCACATCCTTGCCTTTCAGTGCCTCCTTTATTGCAGGGGCGTGTTTCATCTCTTCTTTGCACGCTCCGCACCAGGTGCCCCATACATCAATGTATATTACCTTGCCTTTATGCGGAGCAAGAATAGCATTCAACAGCGAATCGGTCTCGGAAATCTCGCCTACTTCGGGTTTGTTTACTGCGATTTTCTCCTCAGCTATACGCTTGTAATGTTCCATCCGCTTCTCTATCAGTTCAATGAAGAAACGGTTCTCAATATTCTCTTTCACAACATTCCACCCATCAGGGCACTGCATCCCCGATGTATTGTCCAAGTAATACATTATGTAGGATGCGTTGATGAAATCCTTCTCGCTCTTTGGAATTGGATACGCATCGGTAAATTCACATTTAAGACGGAAACTCAGCGTCATCATAAGATTCATTACGCTGTCGGGCTGTTGCTCCACTAAGGATTCAAGTTTGTGAACCTCGACAATGGAATCGGTAAAGGCTATATCCTCTTGGTATGGAGCGAGGAATGTCCCGGCCTGCTCTTCGGTGGCGCCGTTGCTCTTCTTTGCGAGTGCTCCGGCACGGGCTGTCCAGGCACGCCTGAAGGAGTGGCTTCTTTCGGCCGGAACATCAATGATCCCCCTGCACCTCAACTCCTCGGCAATCAAATATAAAGGAGTGGGAGTCCAAGGCATATAAGGATAAAGATTCTCAACTTGCATGTGTTGGTCAATATCCACATAACGGTCTATCCACAAAGTGTACGGTGGCAGGCTCGCTTTCCACATCTCATCTATGAAAGCGAAATACTCCGCTGTAGGCGGTTCGGGAGTATTGTTGCAACAGTAAAGAGTAGAATAGTAAAGGGCAAGCGATGTTATGTAACCGCGCATCAAGGGATATATTTGTCGCTTCAGCGGAGTAGTTCCATTGAGCAGACTGTCGAGCGTAGCCACTGAACCGTTGTAGAACTCCCTGCAACGACGCAGATGTTCCTGCGGCTCCATTGTGTCATGAATGGGGTGAAGGCGTAAAGCGCGTGATTCCACTTCCCACCCGGTGATGAAAGTTTCGTAACGGGCAAGTTCGTTGTTTATTGGTGCATTGTCGCCGTCGAAAGTGACGCTTGCACCATCGCACACCACCTGTAGTGTATCGCCACCGTTGGCAAGCATCTTGAATTTGCGTCCTCCAATATACAGGTCGAGCAGCGTAGCATTATATACAGGGACTGTGAATGAAAAATAACCCTGCTCATCAGGCTCAAAGAAAATCTTGTCATACCCGCACATATCCTTTAAATAGCCCACATACGCCTCACGGTCGGTGTCATGGAATTTCTTTACCGTTCCCTTCACGTGTACACTATCCAAGGCGTACTCATTCTTTATAAACGAATCCGTTCCTGTCTTCAATGAAGCACAGGATGCAAGCAATGCCACTGCCGGCAGTAAAAGTGATTTTAAAATCCTATTCATCTGTATTTTCGCATAATTGTCCATTACTCCAAACATTTATTTATTTCATTAATCAATGCATCTAAATATTGTGGGAACGGAGCATCGGAACTGACCAACTTCCCGTTCTTGTCAAAGAGCATGAATGTAGGGAACCTTGTGACTCCCAACAGTCGCTCAATAGACTCCTGCTGCTCATATGGCAGATTATAATGGAATATATTATCACCGTAAAGCCCCAGTTTCTTTACAATCACCTGGCGGACATCTTCGGGAGTGTTGTTCGCAAAATAGAGATAGACGACATCCTTGCCTTTAAGTTCATCCTTGACCGCTTGCATATGTTTCAGCTGTTCCTTGCACGGTCCGCACCACGAACCCCAAAAATCGGCATATACTACCTTCCCGCGATGTGGTTCAAGAATTGTTGCAAGCAATGAATCGGCAACAAGGGTCTCAGGGGTAAGGTCGGCATGATTACGCAAATACCTTACTTCAAGTTCTCCGGCTTCCAAGCGACGGAGATAATTGTTCTGTTCAACAATCACCTGTGCAGGAGCGAAATCTTCAAGCCCCTCCATTGCTGCCGATATTATGGTATCATTTACAGACTTCTCTTCCGTTGCAAGCTGATTGTACGTAAGCAAAGAAATTGCATATTTGCAATCCTCGGCAGGCAGGTGCAAATCCTCAACTGCGCGACGAGTCTTCATAATATCGCCAATCAACATACAGTTCTGCTTATTCCACAAAGGCAGAGTATCGACCTTGTACTTTTCGCATATCTGTGTATAGCGTTTGTCCACAGATTCAAGCCTTTCCACTCTTTTCTTCGCGCTTATGGTATCGCTGACTTTATTCATTCCCAAAGCCAGTTTCAGACTTGTAAGGTATTCGTACTCATTTAAGATGCTTTTCTCTTTTTTGCTAAGGTTGATGACACCCAACCGGTCCAGTTCAAGCAATGCAGCTTTATCGGGCCAATTGATTCGCACTCCCAAGCCGTTGTCATCGCAATAACTCACATAACTCTTCAACATATATGTAGTGTACCTTCCCAATGTAAGCGGGTTAGGAATATCGGTTGACAGTTCTTTTACAAGCATAATAAAGTCTTCGGGAGCTTCTTCCAGTTTGCGTCCCCTGAGCATACTCCACATTGCATCCAATAGCGTTGCCTTTATTTTGGTCCTGTAAAAATATGCAGCCCTTTCATCAAAGTCCGGGTGCTCTTCGATATATTTCTGCAGGCGTATAAGATGGCGTTTTAGAGTACCTTCGGTATATTTATAAAAAAGACTGAGTGGCGACAGATTATATGAAACCGGCGAATCATATATTCCGTTCTCTCTGTCATAGCTGTAATATTCCATAATACTCTTCTGCAAGACAGTATCACTCACCATTATTTCAGGCACGCTATTGTTGCCGTCATAAATGACCTTTACAGTATCACCGGGCCAAGCCAGCACAGGATATGCTTTTCTACCGGCCTTAAGGTAGAAACATGTAGCATTGAATACAGGGAATGTGTATGTGAAATCATCTGTGAATTCGCAATCCCTATCCTCGAAAACATATGGATTGAAGAGAACAACAGGCTCGTTGCTGTTTTTAATTTCACACTCCACCCTTATGCTGTCATGTACGTAACTACCTGTAAAGGGCGATTGTGTCATCTTGCCCCATTTCTTGTCTTTACCGATTACCTCTTTCAGACTGTATTCTTTCAAAGATACGCCTTTCAGGTTCCAACCGCTCTTGCCACCGTCGAAGTCAAAAGAGCGGTCTTCCTTGTCCAACGGCTCAAAAATGAGGACACCTTTCATAAAGCCACTTTCAGGCAGGTTTGTTACCTGCCCAATCTCAACGCCCTCGCTACGCAATAGCTTATAACGCTTGCCTGTCGTGTTACCGACAAGCACGGTATTCGCATCAACGGTTATATTCTCTACTGCATAAAAATAGACCTCGAGAACGGTAGCTTCTTTATCGGCAATAACCTTTGAAATATCAAAGATTCGGGTATTGATAGTCTCGTAGTAGGGATATTCTACAGATATACTCTTTTGCGCAAAGCCACATACGGTGGTAAACGCAACGATTAAGGTTAAAATTAGTTTTTTCATATTCAGTTTACATCGTTAATATTCTTATTTCAAAAGTTGCAGTATTGCTTCACGTACACTTGTTGGTGAGCTGGGTCGTGCTGCTTTGTTGCTGGCAATGTTGCCGTCGGGGGCAACAAGCAGGAATGTCGGGAATCCTTGTACGCCGAGGTATTTTTCTACTGCACGCTGCTGTTCTTCGGGCAGGCGAATGTTTACGCAATCTTCACCCTCAAGTCCATAACGCTTTGCAGCCTTACCCCACAACTCTTCGGGCGAGTTGTTGGCAAGATACATATATGTCACCGGGAGCTCTTTCAAAGCCTCGTGCAGTTCGGGCAAGTACGCCATCTCCTCACGGCATGGACCACACCAAGTACCCCATACATCGATATAAATCACTCGGCCACGATAGGGAGCTATGAGTTTTTGGAATATATCCCTGCCATTGACAATACTGTCCATAGGCATTTCCGCAAGAGCTGTAATCTCCTCCTCCGAGGCACTTTCAAAATTAACCTTTTTGCTGTCGATATATCCCTGCAACAGGGAGAATGTCTTGGGATTCAACTCTTCCTGCAATTTCCTATCTCTTTCAGGAGTAATATCCAGCCCGCATACTGTCAGGAAAGAACCGGCTTTCATTATCTGCCTTATTTCATCTGATGCATTAATTGCATCAATGACAGAACACTTTGTAGAAAAAGAGTGTAATTTGCTATCTGTCACTCCCTCCGGAACTTCACTGATGATACCGACTTGTATATAATACTCTAAAGCATGTACATCTCTAAAATATTTAAGGGCATCGATTGGGAGAGGTGTTTTTGGGCACAGCAATTCCTCTGTTTCAACCTCGCGGAACATTGCAACATATTCATCGGGCAATGTATTACCACCCTGTTCAAGAATAGTACCTATTGACTCAACAAAATGTCCTTGAATATTCTGTGTCACATCAAACGCATAACCATAACGTGCCATTTGCCGTAAGGACTCAACATAGCTTTCGGGCAGGTTGGGATGCGAAGCATAAAGCGTGTCAATATTATACATATTGCTTTTGTATATACTGCGTATATACTGGGCTGCATCGTTTATATCCATTCCGAACATACGGCCGTGGAAGTTGGCAATCTTCAAAGGATGTTCAACTTGTGCGTTATGCGCTACAGCATTCTCACCGCTGAAGATACATCTGTCGTTTATGTCATCAAGCAGGATTTCTGCTTTTGTTCCGGGGCTACAGAAAAGGTTCAGTGCTCCCCACACAACACCCTCTATTTTATTGTCATCCCACAGTTGTATATGTATTGTACGGTCGGCAGGCAACTTAACACTCCACTTTCCTTCGCTGTCTGTTGTCGGGGAAAGATCCACTACTTCGCAAGCTGTGTAGTCGGAATATATAAGCGTTGCTTTCTCTCCTGCGGCCTTGCTGGCCAGCTGAAAGCAAACAGTCACACTATCCTTATCAAGTGTGGATTCCTGTGCAAAGCCACAAACGGTGGCAAATGCAAATAATAATGTCAGTAATCTCTTTTTCATATTGTGTTTTGTTTTTCAGTTTAAATTTCAAATGCAATTATGTCATTTCAATTATAAGACGGACAAATTGCCCAATTGTTACAGGCGAA